>CAMARC010000047.1 GCA_945860405.1 Candidatus Kuenenia stuttgartensis
GTCGTGGCATGCCCGCCAATCGATGCCGAGCGGAACAGCGGCAGGGCGACGGCGAGGAGAAACACCCCCATCAGCAGCACCGCGGCGATCGTGCCGATCCCGCCGAGCGTGATCACCGCACGGGCCAACGTGTCACCGAACCGTACCCCTGGGCGGGTGGTACGACGGCGGGTACGGCCGGTGAAGCTGGCGTCGGGATTCATTCACCACCCCGGCGGCGGGGCGTCGTCACGTCTGCTGAAGGGAGGAAAAGTCTGCGGTCGACACCGGCGGCGTTGGTCACGGGGCGGAGACACCCACGCTGCCGAGCGCCTCGGTGGCAACCACGCCGGTGACCGGCAAGTAGCCGTCCTTCTTCACGTCAGCCTGGCCGCTGGCACTGAGGACATACCGGAGGAACTCGCGCCGGAGCGGATCGAGGTCGGCTCCCGGCTTGTGGTTGACGCTCAAATAGAGGAATCGGGCGAGGGGATAGTCGCCGCTGTAGGCATTCTCCGGGGTGGTCGCCACCGGATCACCGCCGGTCTTCAGGGAGAGCGGGACAGCGCGGACGTCGGCCGTCGCGTAGCCGATGCCGCTGTAGCCGATGCCGGCCTCGTCGCTGGCGACCGCTTGGACCACCGCCGAACTCCCCGGCTGTTCCTTCACCGTCGGCTTGAAATCGCCCTTGAAGAGCGCGTTCTCCTTGAAATAGCCGTAGGTGCCACTGGTCGCATTGCGGCCGTAGAGGCTGATCGGTTTGTTCTTCCATTCCCCTTCGAGGCCGAGATCGCCCCAGGTGCGGATGTCGGCCTTGGCGCCGCCGTTGCGGTTCTTGGAGAAGATGGCATCGACCTGCTCGAGTGACAGGCTCTTGATCGGATTGTCCTTGTGAACGAAGACGCAGAGCATGTCGAGCGCCACCGGGACGACTGTCGGGGGATAGCCGTGCTTTTCCTTGAAGGTGTCGATCTCCGACGGCTTCCAGTCGCGGCTCATCGGTCCGAACGTTGCCGTCCCCTCGGTGATCGCCGGAGGCGCGGAGGCCGACCCCTTCCCCTCGATCCCCTCACGAACCCCCGGATACGACTTCTTGAATCCCTCGACCCAGAGGGAGACGAGGTTGTTCATCGTGTCGGAGCCGACGCACTTGAGCGTCCCGGCGACCTCGCCGCCGACCTTCTTGTAGGGCTTGAGTTCGGGATCGATGTCCTGGGCCGGGGCGGGAGCGGCGACGAAGACCGTCAGGCACGCCACAGCAAGACAGGCTCGCCCCAGAATCATCACCGACTCAAACCATGCGGACGGGCAGAGGGAGGGCATCCGACGACTCCTGAAGTTTGGCCCGACGGCCTGACAAAAAGCCCGATCTTTGGACATTGGCAGTGTGGAAGGAGAGTGTGAGCGTTTCATGAGCGCCCCTTTCGCCACGGAATCCTCGCACTTCGCCGCCGCCATCTCCTTCCGGGAGGGATCCTCCGGATCCTCCGCAGTCGTCCGCCGCCCTCCCCGCTCCTCCCTCATCCATGCCGCCGACCGTCGCCGGACGGCCGCGTGGGCGCGAAGCCGCGACGGAGGGTGTTCTCGGTCACGGTGCGAGGAACGGTGAACTGAAGGAGGTAGTCGGGGCCCCCTGCCTTGCTGCCGATCCCCGACATCCGATAGCCGCCGAAGGGCTGCCGGGCCACGAGCGCCCCAGTAATCCCGCGGTTGAAGTAGACATTGCCCGCCTCCAGATCGCGCCGGGCCCGCTCGAGGTTGGCGGGGCTGCGCGAGAACACGCCGGCGGTGAGGGCGTAGTCGGTGCCGTTGGCGATCTCGATCGCTGCGCGGAAGTCCCGTGCCCGGATGACCGCGAGCACCGGCCCGAAAAACTCCTCCTGCCCAAGCGCCCCCGCCGGATCGACCGCGGTGAACACCGTCGGCCCGACGAACCATCCGCACCTGCCAAGCTCACCGACGTCGACGGAGACGAGTTCCCTGGCCACGGCACGCCCCTCGTCGATCGCCTTCCGCACGCGATCCCGCGACTCCTCGTCGACCAGCGGCCCGACGCGCGTGCCCGGGCCTGCCGCCGGTCCGACCGCGAGGCTCCGCACGGCGGGCGCGAGCTTCGCGACGAAGGCATCGTGGACATGGTCGAGTACGACGACCCGTGAACAGGCGGAGCACTTCTGCCCCTGGAAGCCGAAGGCGCTCTGCACAACGGCGACCACCGCCTCGTCGAGATCGGCATCGTCATCGACGATGATCGCGTTCTTGCCGCCGAGCTCGGCGATGATCCGCGGGATCATTCCGCCACCGCCACGCTCGGCGACCGCCACGGCCGCGGCCCGGTTGATGCCGAGGCCGACGCGTCGCGAGCCGGTGAAGGCCACCACACTCGTGGCGGGATGGGTGACAAGCACCGGCCCCACGTCCTCTCCCCGGCCGGGGAGAAACTGGAGGGCTCCCGGTGGAACCCCCGCCTCGAGGAGCACCTCATGGAGGCGGAGCCCCGTGAGCGACGATTGCTCGGCCGGTTTCATGACGACGGTGTTGCCAGTGACAAGCGCTGCGGTCGTCATCCCGGCGAGGATCGCCAGCGGGAAGTTCCACGGCGCGATCACGACGCACACGCCGCGCGGCAGCAGGCCGGTCACGTTATCCTCGCCAGGAAGATCGACGGCGCGGGGGCGCTCGAGGCGCACAGCCTCCCGCGCGTAGTACTCGCAGAAGTCGATCGCCTCGGCGACATCGGCGTCGGCCTCGCGCCACGTCTTGCCCACTTCGTAAACCTCAAGCGCGGCCAGATCGAAGCGCCTGCGGCGGAGAATCCCCGCCGCGCGCTGGAGGATCAAGGCCCTCGCTGCCACCGGGGCGGCCCGCCAAGCCGGCAATCCCAGCGCCGCCGCCTCCACCGCCCGGGTCGCCTCCGCCACCGGCGGCATCGCGACCCGTGCGATGAGCCGGGTGGTGTCGGAGGGATCGAAGCGGTCGATGGACGGAAACGCCGTCGATCGCTGGCCGTCGATCACCACGGGGACGAGCGTGGCGCCGTCGCGCTCGAGCCCGGCGACGAACCGCGCCAGGGAATCGGCCATCGCCCGTCGCCCGCCGGGATGGGCGAAGTCGGTGAGCGGCTCGTTGTGGAAAACTTCGGCCGATCCTTCGCCGGCCTCCACCGCCGCGACAGGATCGCGCGAGGGAAGCGGGGGAGCCGATGGCACCGGATCCGGGGCCGGCGGACGAGGAGGCTGGAGCAGCACCTCGGCAGGCACATGCTGGACAAATCCGGCCCTGAGGAAGGAATCGTTCGACGAGTTTTCGAGGAGCCTGCGGACGAGGTAGGCCATCCCGGGAACGAGTTGGCCGTAGGGCATGTAGACGCGCAGCCTCCATCCGGCATCGGTGACGGCCCGCTTCTCGGGATCTCCCATGCCGTAGAGCATCTGCATCTCGAGCGCCGACTTCGCCAATCCGAGGTGCTCGGCGACGGCCATGCCATGGCACAGCGACCGGAGGTTGTGGCTGCCGAGGGCCGGCCGGAGCACATCGGCCTGCTCGAGGAGGTAGGTCGTCGCCGCTTCGTAACAGGCATCCGTCTGCCACTTCCGCTCCCACACCGGCACGGGCCATCCGGCCGCGCGGGCATGGATCGATTCGTAGTCCCAGTACGCGCCCTTCACAAGGCGCACCCACACAGGGGCCCCCCGCCCGCGGGCCCAGGCGGCGAGTTCAGGGAGATCGCGGACGGTGTCGCGGAGATACGCCTGGATGACGATCCCGAAGTCGCGCCAGTCACGAAACTCTTCCTCAAGAGCCACCGCGCGGAAGATGGCAAGCGTCAGATCCTTCGTGGCGTGGCTCTCCATGTCGACATGGATCTGGGCACCGAGCCGACGGGCCAGACGCATCAGCGGCCGGAGCCTCCCCAGCACGCGCTCGGTCGTGCCGCCAGGGTCGATGGCGTCGAACTGGCTGTCGAGCGCGGAGAGCTTGAGGGAGATGTTGACGCGCGGCATGGCGCCATCCGGCCCCTGGTCGACGCGTGGATCGGCGGCCCAGCGGGCCGCGACGGGAGAGAGCTCGACGAGGAGTCGCTCGTAGGCCGCCGCGTAGGCATCGGCATCCTCTTCGCTTGTCACCGCCTCGCCGAGGAGATCGAGGGTGAACCCGCGGTGGGCCTTGCGCTCGGCAAACGCGGCATGGGCGGCTTCGGTGGGATTGGTGCCGGCGATGAATCGGCGCGCCTGGGCGAGCGTCGCCCCGCGCACCGCCCGGGCCGCCAAGGGAGCGAGAATCCCGCTCCGAGCGGCTTGGAGAGCCGTGCGCAGCCCGGTCGGCAGCCGCTCGATCACGTCTTCCGTGAGATACTCGCGGACATGCCGATCGAGGGCCGCCGGGTCATCGAGCATCGGCATGCAGTCGACGAGCCGGAACAGCCGGATCTTCAATTCCTCGTCTTGCGTCGCCCACTCGCTCGCCTGCTGCATCCAGTGATCGGTGGAAAATCGCGACGGCTGCGCCGCCAGCGCCGCGGTGAGGAGCCGCCCCCCGGTCTGTTGCGCCTGGGCCTCGATCTGCGTCAGATCGGCCGTGGTCAACCGCGACGGGAAGAGCGGCTCCGAGATCGTCTCGTCGGCCATGGTGAACGACTCCGGCGGGCAGGGAACGGAGGGGGCGGAGGAACATCGGCGGAGCGGGAGGCCATGGCGTTCAACCGAAGACGTCAACGCCTCGGTCGAGCCCCGACACGGTTGTCAGGAGCGTGGCCAGCGACGCCGCGGCAGCCTCGAAGTAGCGGGCCCCGAGCGCTGCCGAGGAGCCGGCCGGATCGCCGCTGCCGGTATCGGGCTGGACCTTCGACCATGGGCGGGGAGTCCAGGCGTTCGCCTGACGGATGCCCTCAGGAAGTCGCGCCGCCGCCTCCCCCTTGCCGGCCCGCTCCATTTCCATCCATTCGGGACGGAGGTGGAGGAGCAGCGAAGTCTCCAACTGTCCGGCATGATCCCCCGGGTCGGGGAAGGTGGCCGTGAGGACGTCAGGGCAGAGCCTCCAGAAGTCGACGACGAGGATCGTCAGGCCCGAGGTGAGTTGACAGTCACGGACCATCGGCTTGAAGTCGTTCCCGCCGTGGCCGTTGACGATCACGAGCCGGTCGATCCCCTGCCGCGCGAGGCTGTCGGTGACATCGCGGAGGATGGCAAGCGCCGTTGCCGTCGAGAAGTGGACCGTGGCCACCTGATCCTGCTGCTGGGCATTGTTGCCATAGGGGATCACGGGGAGGACGATCACCCGGGCGCCCGCCGCGACGGCCAGATCGGCAGCCCGCTCGGCGAGCGACACCGCCTCGACGACATCGGTGCCGTGGGGCATGTGCCAGTTGTGCGCCTCAGTCGCTCCCCACGGCAGCACGGCGACGTTCGGCCGCCGCGCCAGGAGTTGGGCGTAGTTGGCTTCGTGGAGGATGTGGGCCCGAGGCCCCCCGTCATGACCGGCCTGGCCCGGAGCTTCGGTGACGGCGCACGGGGAGGCCGGGGAAGGATTCCCGGGGCCCGAGGAAGAGGCGGTCATTGAGGCCCTCCGGCGAGGTGTCGGCGGGGCTTTCAAGCGGCCTTCCCCACCCGGTTCAAGTGACCGCAAGTCTATCCGGCGACTTTGGTTGCGCCCCAATTTCCGGAAGGGAAATGGGTGGGGGGACTCGGGAACGGCGAGAACGGATGGTAGACTGACGAATGTCGGCGAAGGGTTTCCATTTTGGGAGCGACCGCCGACTCCATCGATGCAGGCCGGTCGCGACGAGCGGCCGATGCGTGTGAAGTCCGCGGCCGGAAATCTTTCCACAGGCCATTCAACTGACGCTCTCGCCGCCCGGGTCGAGCGTTGTGGCCCCGTCGTTCTTCCGGCCCTCCTGTTGTGCGACTTCGGTCATCTGGCCGCAGAGGTCGCCCGGCTCGAGGCGGCCGGCGCCGCCGCGATCCATCTCGACATCATGGATGGCGTGTTCGTGCCGCAACTGACCTACGGGCAGGTGGTGGTGGAGGCCGTTCGCCGCGCGGCCAAGGTGCCGATCGAGGTCCATCTCATGGTGGCAGATCCAGATCGCTGGCTGGCCGACTACGCGCGCCTCGGCGCCGACATCCTCACCGTCCATGTCGAAGCCCTGCCCGACGCGGCGAAGACGCTCGACGCGATTCGCCACCTCGGCCCCCGCGCCCATCTCGCGATCAGCCCGAAGACCCCCGTCGAACGTGCGGTCGCGCTGTTGGATCACTGCGACGGCGTTCTCGTGATGAGCGTCGAGCCGGGCTTCGGAGGCCAGGCCTTCGATCCCGCCGCGCTCGCCAAGCTCACGGCGCTGGCAGAGGCCCGTTCCAGCGGTCATCCGCATGTCCGGCTGTGTGTCGACGGCGGTATCTCCACGACGACGATCGGCCCCGTGGCCGCCGCGGGTGCCGACTACATCGTCGCGGGGAGTGCCGTCATCAAATCCCCCGATTACGCCCTCGCGATCCGCGATCTCGAACAGATCGCCGGCGACGCGGCTCGCGCCGCGGATCATCCCCCCAGGAGTCTTTCTCTCGATGGCTGATCTCCTCGTCGTCATTCGATCGGGTGCGACGGACTACGATTTGCAGGGCCGCATCCGCGGCAATCTCGATATCCCGCTGACGCCGGCCGGCATCGCCGCCGTCAGCGAAACAGGCCGGCAGCTCGCGGCGGCGCCCCCCGTCGCCCTCTACACCTCCCCGACGACCTGCGCCATCGAGTCAGCCGACGTCATCGGCGCTAGCCTCGGCCTGGTGCCGCGAAGGGTGCCCCACCTTGTGGGCCTCGATCTCGGGCTCTGGCAGGGGATGCTCGTGAGCGAGATCCGCCGCCGGCAACCGCGCCTCGCGCGGCATTGGGAAGAGGATCCGTGGACGGTGGTGCCTCCGGACGGCGAGCCACTCTCCGCCGCCCGTGATCGCATCGCCCAAGCGATCGGCAAGATCGTTGCCCGACACCCTGGGGAGCGTGTGGCGGTGGTCGTGCCCCAGCCGATCGACCGGATCATTCACTCTCTCCTCACCGGCGCTGGCCCCGGCGACCTGTGGGCGATCGCGGCGACCGGCCCGGCGGCTGTGGAACTCCGGGTTGGCCCCCCCACGCCCCAGCCCCATCTGCCCGCGACGGGCTTGGGGGTCTTCGGTGGTGCCACGGCGCTGGCGACACTCCGCGGACGACTCGGCCTGGCGCAATCCTGACATTCACGCGAAAAACCTCTCCGTAGCCCCTCCGGCAGGGGGCGACGAGACCGGCGCAGCATCGGTCGACCGCCACCGACTACACTGAGGGCCTGAGGCTCTGCGGCCTTGCTGCCGCTGATTTTCTCCCCTGCCGTTGCCCTCCTTCCCGACCGGTCGCATGGAACGACGCAATCCCTCCGCCGCTTCGCAACACGCTGGCAAGGTGGCGCCGGCCGGTCATGAGCCGGCCCCTGCTACAAAGCCCTCCGCTGCCCCCCCGTCCGCATCCCCCAAGCCCCGCGCACCGCGGCCCAAGCGAGGGGTTCCCGAAGGGCTTTGGCAGAAGTGCGACGGCTGTCAGCAGACGATCTACCGCAAGGAAGCGGAGGAGATCCTCAACGTCTGCCCGAAGTGCGGATTTCACTGGTATGTCTCGGCGGCGACCAGGATCGAACAGCTCTTCGACACCGGCACGTTCGAGGAATGGGACGCCGGACTCCGTCCGACCGACCCGCTCGGCTTTCGTGACAAGAAGCCCTACGCCGAGCGGCTCGTGGCCGAGCAGAAGCGGACCGGCCTTTCCGACGCTGCGCTCACCGGCACCGGCATGATCCGGGCCCGCCGGGTGGCCTGCGGCGTCACCGACTCATCGTTCATCATGGGGAGCATGGGGAGCGTCGTCGGCGAACGGCTCACCCGGCTCATCGAGCGGGCCACACCCCAAAAACTGCCGCTGATCATCATTTCGGCCTCGGGCGGCGGGGCGCGGATGCACGAGGGAATCCTCTCGCTGATGCAGATGGCGAAGGTGTCGGCGGCTCTGGCCCGTTACGCGCAGGCCGGCGGCCTGTTCATCTCCGTCCTCACCAATCCGACGATGGGTGGCGTGGCGGCGAGCTTCGCATCACTCGGTGATCTGTGCTTCGCCGAACCGAGAGCGCTGATTGGCTTCGCCGGCCCCCGCACGATCAAGGCGACGATCCGCGTCGAGCTCCCCAAAGGCTTCCAAACGAGCGAATTCCTCCTTGAGCACGGGTTCATCGACCGGATCGTGGCTCGCAAGGATCTCAAGAGCGAGATCGCCAGGGCGATCGACTACTGCTCTCGCTCGTAGGCTGTCGAGCGGCCGATCGGATATTCATGCGGCCGCAAGATGCGGCTGCAAGGCGGCATCCGGGCCGATCAGCCCATTTCAATACCGGCCCTGGAAGCCGGCGAAGCCACCGTGGAGGATCGTGCTCGATCCGGCGTCGACCCCCTGGAGCGCACTGGGGGCTGCGAGCGTCGACGGCCATTGCCCGTCGGCCTGGGCGATGTTCCCGACACCGACGACGCGGTAGCCCAGCGACAGGCTCCAGTGGTCGGTGACATCCCAGGCCACCGTGCTATCAACGCTCCCCAGCCAGGAGAAGACCCCGAACGTCGAATGGACGTTCACTGGCTGCCCGCCGGCGAAGGTGGCCCCGGTGCCATTGATCGTGGTCAGTTCGGTGGTGTTCGTGATCGCGTTGCCCCCGATCATGAACTTCGGGACGGCGGAAAGGCGGATCCGCGGCGCGATCCGCCAGTCGGCCTTGGCCCCCACCTGAGCGCCGAAGAGGTTGTTGTTGGTCGCCACCGAGAGGAGCGATTGATTGGCGCCAATCGACGACGGCGGAAGTGTCGACGACGTCGACGTCTGCGAGAGCACGTCCTGGAGTTCGAAGAAGCGGAAGCCGGCCAGCCACAGAAAGCCGAGCCGACGGTCGAGCGGGAGAAACTCGGGGCGATCCGTGAGGCGGTACAGCCAGTTGATCTCGACGTCGTTGACGAGATCCGAGCGGGCCACCTGCTGCTGCGTGGCATCGGTGAGGAACGCCGATGCGGGGGATCCGGCGAGGATCACACCAGGGGCCTGGGGAATCGCATTGATCCCCGCCCCGGTCACCGTCGCGGAGGTGCCGAGGCCATACACGCCCCAATAGATTCCTTCGAGGGCCCAGTTTTGCTGCTCCCCCATCCACCGTCCCACCTGGAAATCGAGTCCGCCGGGCCAGGTGGCTGCCGCCGAGGAGGTGGTGAGCGTCGTCAGCCCGGCGGACGGCTGCATCGTGGCCGTTCCTGACGGCAGCGTGCGCGTCATGATCAGGCCGCTAGCGCCAGCAAACCAACGGGGCCAGGTGGGAACTAGGTCGGTGGCAACAGCCTCGGGGAGAGCCGCATAGCCGCCGAGATCGTTGGGGTCAGGGACATACATCGGCGCAGGCACCACACCGCCATCGAGCGGCACGCCTCCTCCGACCTGGCCAGACGTCACCGGCGCAGCAGCGGGCACCCCAGTCGCGTCGGACGGCAAGGGGGGGAGCGGTGGGGCCAACGGCGGCGGAGGGCCCGGGGCCGGTGCCGACGGAAACGCCGGGAAGGAATCGGCTGGTGGCGCTGCCGGCAGCGCTGGAGGAGTTCCGAGGACCTCTGGGGGAGCCTGCGCCGCTGCGGCGCTGCCAAAGAACAGCAGGGAGGCCACCATCACACCGGCGGGGAGCATCATGAATCCCCGACGCTGGTCGACGGAGTCGATGGCGGCTGTTGGGACGAGCATGGTGGTCACGCTGAGGCGAGAGGGAAAAGAAGCGTCCGGCGGCGGAGGGTCTTGGAAACTCGCCCGGCGATCAAGCCCGATTGGCGACCGTTCGTCGGCCCATCGGCGGTACACTCGGGGGATTCACGGCGCCGTGGGAGTTTGCGGAAGATGCCTCGATCGCGGTCGATCCCCCCCCGCCCTCGCGGCGACCAACTCGATGCCGGGCCCAGGGCAGCGGTGCTCGGGTGGCTCGATTCGCGAGTGAACTACGAGCGGCTGACGCCGACCGGCCCGGGGGGCGACGGCTCGTTCGGCCTGGCGAGGATGCGACGGCTGCTCGCCCTGATCGGCAACCCGCACGACGCCTTTCCGGTGGTCCACGTGGCTGGCACGAAGGGGAAGGGCTCGACGGTGGCGATGATCGCCGCGATCCTCGGGGAGGCCGGGCTGCGGGTCGGTCGCTACCTCTCCCCCCACGTTCATCGGCTCGAAGAGCGGATCGCGGTCGACGGCCGGCCGATCCCTGAGGCCGATCTCCTCCGCTCGTTCGCCACGGTCGTCCCGGCCGTCGAGCAACTCGACGCAGCTGCGGTCCGCCGCGGCACGCGCGTGCCGACCTGGTTCGAGGTGGTAACGGCCGTGGCCTTCGACCACTTCGCCCGGGCCAAGGTCGACATCGCCGTTCTCGAGACAGGCCTCGGTGGCCGGCTCGACGCGACGAACGTTTCCCGGCCGGTCGTCTCGGTGATCACGAGCATCAGCCTCGACCACATGGCGATCCTCGGCCCCACCGTCCGCCACATCGCCACGGAGAAGGCCGGGATCATCAAGCGGGGCTGTCCGGTCGTGTGCGGCGCCCGCGATCCGTCCGCCCGGAAGGTGATCAGCGCCACGGCCCTCAAGCGCCGGGCACCGCTCCGCCTCATCGACCGCGATTTCACGATTTCACACGCCCCGGCAAACGCCGCGACGTCGCTCGCCGGCGGGATGCTCCTGCTCCGCGCCGCAGGTGAAGGCGGGCCGGAGCTCGCCTACCCCCTCTCGATGGCCGGCCGTCACCAGGCCGACAACGCCGGGCTTGCCGTGATCACGGTCGGTGAACTCCGTCGGCGTGGCTTCCGGATCCCCGAGACGGCAGTGCGGGCCGGACTGGCATCGGTTCATCTTCCGGCGCGGATCGAGCGGATCGCCGACCGGCCGCTGGTGATCCTCGACGCGGCCCACAACGTCGCCTCGATGGAGTCGCTCGTCGAGACGCTCGCAGCCCCACTCGCGGCCACGACGGCCCGCGGTGCGCCGCGGGTGCTCCTCTTCGCCGCGAGTGCCGACAAGCAGATCGAGGAGATGCTCGCCTGCTGCCGGGGGAGATTCGACCGGGTTGTCGTCACCCGCTATCTCACCAATCCCCGGGCGGCGACGACCGAGCGACTCGTGGCGGCCTGTGCCGCGGCGGGGCTGCCCGTGCCGACGACAGCTCAGTCGCCGGCCGCGGCCTTGGCCACCGCACGGAAGCTCGCCGGAGCCCACGGGATGGTGTGCATCGCAGGGAGTTTCTTCCTCGCCACCGAGATCGGTGCGGGAGAGACCTGACGCTTCGTTGAAACGTTTCTCGCACTCCGTCCTCATCCCACCGCACAGCGCACTTATTTGGCCACGAGGTAGTAGCTGACCAGAGAAACCGCACCGAGGAGGATGCCGAGACCATACCGAACCGGCGTCCAACGTGTGCATGGATAGCTGTCAGCAAGCACCAAGAACAGTGGAGCCACCGGATAGAGATAGCGACTGGAGAACTGATGCTTGACGGCCGCGGCAGCAGCGATCTGTGACAAGAGTGCCAACGCGGCAAACACAAACACGACATCACGCCGACGCTGGAACATTTCAGTCAGGAACACGACGACCACGACCATCGCGAGACCGATCAACCCCCCAAAGAAACCGCGTTCCACGACCCACATGAACGACGCCGGAACGACACTCCGAACCGTCGTATCCATAGGGACGGCCGCCCCGAAGCCGAACGCGAGATTGACGACCACTCCCCCAACCATCAAACCGAGCAATAACCTCAAATCCCCCCAATTCCGCTGCGGAGATAGGATGAGCATCACCAATCCGCAATACGCCGCAGCCAGCAGAGAATGGACCGGAGCGAAACCCTTGACCACCTTGTCCGTCATGCCCTGCGGAGGAACCAGCCCACCCCAGACAATGAACACGGGGACACACATCAACAACGTCACACCACACACGATGCCACTCGGCCAACGCATTCTCGGGACCAACACGCCCACGATGCCCACGGCACCGAGCGTCAAGAGGACTGGCTGTCGTCCGAGAACGGACAGTCCCAGAAAAACCCCGGACGCCACCGCTGCAAGCCAGCCGGTGGACTTCGTCTCCGCCTGTCGCCAGGAGAGAAAGAACGCGTACAGATGCGCCGCGTAAAAGAACATCGACGGGATCTCCGTCAACGCCATCCCGGTGCATGGCCACGTCATCGGGATTGCGATCAGGGCCGCCGCTGAAACGAAATGCTCCCGCCGCGAGGAAGCCTTCAAGGCGGCGGCCGTGAGGACGGAGGCAAGCACAAAAAGCACGGGATTCACCATGCGCACCCAGGGCACCGCCCCACCGGTCAGCGGATGGAGCAACCAATGCACCCACGTGAACAGCGGACCGACCGGTCCGGGGAGCGATCGTAGAAATTCCTTCGTGATCAGTCCGTGCTCGTCAACGAGCGGCACGCTGTCGAGGTACCAGGGTTCGTCATAGGTCAGAGGCACAGAGGCCGCCCACACCTGCACCAGAACGAACAGCACTGTCCCCGCAAGAAGCACAAGGGTCGTTGCACGACTCACGTCGGTGACAGCGACGCGAGAATCCGGATCACCAACACCGCCGACGTTCCCCACGAGACTTCTCCCCACTTGGACAGAGGACCACAAAACGACGTCACAGAATCGCACCCCGTCCAGATTTGCTGCGATTCAGATCTCGCCGAAGACTGCCCTGCGACGCAGCACCCCGACCACCGAACTCCCGAACGGCACGGACAACCTATGGCACCAACGGTACTCCTGGACACACACGCGCCGCATGAATCGATTCACGAAGCCAGCTGGCACGGCATGCTGAACAACGGAACCTGGCCGAAACACATTTATCAACTTGACGAGTCGCTTGAGAAAGTAAAGCGAGTGAAAGAGATACCCGACCTGTAGGACATCCCCGTGCGGCGAAAGGAGGTCCAGCACCTCCCGTGAGGTGTAACGACGAAAATGATGATTGATCACGTCGTGTTTGTCCCAAAGCGACATGAAGGCTGGGACGGTCACTACCAGCATCCCTCCCGGAAGTAGCATGTGCACCATGTCCGCAACGGCCTGTCGGTCGTCTTCGATGTGTTCAATGACGTCGAGAGCTGTGATGAGACCAAATTGCTTGCCCCGGTAGACAGGATCGCCGAGTGGCTCGTGATGAATATCTTTTGCATACGGATTACCCTCGCTCACGAGACTTCGATCGATCTCTATCCCAACAACTTTGCCAAATTGCGAGAGCGCCGGAAACGCCACAGCGTCTCCGCAGCCCACATCGAGAACCGTCGTAGGGACCGGCATATTCAATCGTCGAATAATGTCGACGATCATCGACTCCCGCGACATCCACCACCAATGCTCCGCGTACAGCGAGGCGTACTCGGCTCCATAATTTTCGTTCATCCTCGACTCCAGATGCCGTTCAAGACACTCCCGGCGACCAACTTGCCACACCTACACAGCATGGTTGTCATGCCGCATGATCTCCCTGATGAGAGCTACCGGCCTACGACGCACTTCGTCGAAAGTTCGAACGACATACTCCCCGAGCACACCCAAAAAGAGCAACTGAACTCCGCCAATGAACCAGAGCGAGATCGCAAGAGTAGCAAACCCTGACGGAAAAACACCCGGCGAAAGACATCGCCACGCGGCATAAATAACCGCCACCAGCATCGCTGCTCCAGAGACCGCGAACCCAAGGAATTGCATGATCTTTACAGGCAATTCCGTGAAAGAGAACAAGCCGTCGTAGGCAAGCTTGGACAAGGACCACAAATTGTATTTCGGAAGCCCCGCAAACCGGGCCGCACGCTCGTAAGACACACCCACCTGGCGAAACCCCACCCACGCTCGAAGCCCCCTCACGAACCGGTTCCGCTCCGGGAGTCTCAGCATCGCGTCTACAACGCAACGCCTCATGCAACAAAAATCTCCCGTGTCGAGCGGGATCTCGATGTTTGAAACCCTGCTGAGTAATCGATAAAAGGCGGCATAGGCAAACCGCTTGAAGAACGACTCCTTACGACGGGTACGGATCGCGTAAGCCACGTCGGCACCGCGATCAATAGCCTCCAGCAACTGCGGAATTGCTTCGGGCGGATCCTGAAGATCACCGTCTATCACGCAGACAACGTCTCCGATAGCGGTTGCGATACCGACCGAGACGGCCGCCTGATGGCCGAAGTTTCGAGTCAGGAAGATCGCTCCAAAAAGACCATCGCCTCGGACGTATTCGGCAATGATATCCTCGGAATCATCTGTACTTCCATCGCTGACGAAAAGCACCTCAGCTTTGCCGAAGCCAAGATCCTCAACGACCGCTTTGAGCCGCTTCCGAAGCTCTGGGAGATTTGCCTCTTCATTAAAAACCGGAACAACCACACTTAATGTCTTGGACTTTCGGCTGACCATCCCCTTCGTCCTCCTGCAAGTTCTCACACAACCACAACGACACTCGCCGGGCTGTTGCTGTCCACGTGGGCTTCATGCGCGAAGGCGCTGACCACCAAACCAGCCGGAGTCCCATGAGCGGGAAACCTCAAGACCATCACCAGTCACGGACGTTTTCTCCGGTCGCCTTCGGAGATCGGTTGTAGGCTCCCCCACTCACCCGCCAGCGCCCGCCGGGCTCCGATCGCCGCCACGGCGCGGCCCAGGACCGGATCGACGTGGCGGGGCCAGAGGGCCGATGATTCGCCCCCCGCGCTGTCGGCCACCGGCTCCGCGCCGATCGCTACTCCTGCCGGGTTCCGGGGCACCGAATCGCGGCGCAGACGCCAGTCTCGCACCGCATCGAGCGTGCCGCCGGTCGGAGTGAGTTCGTAGCCCCGGTCGGGCGACACGCCCCAGGCCTGGGCGTCCGGGTCGTGCGGCCGACGGTGGATGGGGGCGAGGTTCGGGCGGAGGTATTCGGCCGTCGTCAGCCGGACCGCATGGCGACCATCGGAGAGCGGCACAGTGGTCTGAACTGTCGCCTTGCCGAACGTCCGACTCCCCACCACGACCGCCCGCCCATGATCCTGGAGGCAGGCCGCGACGATCTCGGCAGCGCTCGCCGTCACGCCATCGACGATCACCACCATCGGCGCTCCGCGGAAGAGCGCTCCGGGGGTCGCCCGGCGGACGTCGAGTTGTTCGATCGAGGCGGTCACAGGCCTGGTGCCGGCGGCAGGGCGACGCCGCGTCGAGACGATCACACCGTCCTCGAGAAACCGGTCACAGACCTCGATCGCGGCATCGAGACTCCCGCCCGGATTTCCGCGGAGGTCGAGGATCACGCCCGAGGGCTGGCCCGCCGCGGCGATCTCCGCGACCGCCCGATCGAGTTCGCCGACGGAATGGGGCGAGAACCGCGAGAGACGAATCAGCGCCACTCCCTCCTCCCCCTCGAGGAACCAATCCCAGGAACCGTCGGCCCGGCGCCGGTCTCCGACAACCGTCTCGGAACGGAGCATCGCCCGCTCCAGCGACACGCTCATCGTGGCCGTGATGTTCCCTGCTTCGTCGCTCGCTTCGGTGGGATCGCCTTCGGGGGGGGCGATATCGAGCATCACCCGACTGCCAGCCGGCCCGCGGAGTCTGGCCACCGCTTCTTTGAGCCGCATCCGATCGGTGGCGATTCCGTCGATCGCCAAGATCCTGTCTCCGGCCGCGATGCCAGCAAGCCATGCCGGCGATCCAACCAGCGGCGTGATCACCGCCGGCAGTCCGTCGCGCGCTGCGGTCGTGAGCTCGAGGCCGACCCCGGCGAACTCCGCCGCCGGATCGCTGGCTGGCATACTCCCCGGCTCGACCGACACGAATGCGGAGTGTTCGTCGAGCCGCGCGAACATCCCCTCCATCGCGCCGCGGAAAAGGGCCTCGTCGTCGACCGGTTCGAGAACCATCCGGCCGACATGCCCGGTGACTTCGCCATACAGCCGTCCCCGGCCACCGCGGTCGCGGGCGGCCCATGCCAGGAGGCTGGCAATGGCGATCAGGCAGAGGAGGACGAGATTGCGTTTCGGCATAGGGGGAACGTGGCGCAAAGCGGGGAAAAGCGACGGATCGAAGTCGATGTCACGGAGGCGACGGGGCTGGACAAACCTCGGCGGCGGAGGCGCGTGCGACGCCACCGTTGCGGCTCCCTCGGAGCGGGGCAGCGGTCGGGAAGAGATGGCCTTTGGGTACCACCGTCACCCCTCCGGCGGAGATCGTCAAGCCCATCGCCGCGTCGGCCTCGGGATCAAAGCCGATCGTCATGCCGGCAGGGATCCGCACGCCCTTGTCGACGATCGTCCGGCGGAGCCGGGCGTGCCGGCCGACGTTGACCCCTTCCATGAGGATGCTCTCCTCGATCTGGGCCCAGCTGTGGATCCGCACGCCAGACCCGAGGATCGATCGCCAGGCCCGCCCTCCGGAGACGATCGCTCCCGGGCAAACAAGGCTGTCGGTGGCCTCGCCCCGACGCCCCTCCGGCCCCGGATCGGCGAACACGAACTTCGGGGGCGGGTGGGCGGCGGGCAGCGTGCGGACAGGCCACAGGTCGTCGTAAAGATTGAGCTGCGGATCGACGGCGACGAGATCGAGATTGGCCTCGAAGTAGGCATCGATCGTCCCGACGTCGCGCCAGTAAGCATCGGCCTTCCGGTTCTCGTCCCGGAACGGGTAGGCGTGGACGGCATGACTGCGAACCACCGCCGGAAGAATGTCATGGCCGAAGTCGTGCCGGCTGTCAGCGGCATGATCGGCGCGCAGCTGTTCGAGGAGGAACGGCCAGGAAAAACAGTAGATCCCCATCGAGGCCAGGCACATTCCGGGCTGGCCGGGGAGTTCCGGGGGGTGTGGTGATTTCTCGCGAAACTCGACGACGCGGGAGGCAGCATCGACCCGCATCGTCCCGAACTCACCAGCCGCCCCGACAGGCACCGGGAGCGCCGCGACGGTAACGTCGGCGCCGGTGTTGTCGTGAGCGGCGACCAGCGCGCGGTAGTCCATCTTGTAGACATGATCCCCGGCGAGGACCACGACGAGCCTGGGCGCCGCCATCTCCAGGGAATAGATGTTTTGAAAGACCGCATCGGCGGTCCCGAGATACCAACTCTCGTCGACCCGCTGCTGGGGTGGAAGGATGTCGAGAAACTCACCGAGTTCTCGGCAAAAGAACCGATGCCAACCGAGCATCAGGTGCCGGTCGAGGCTCACG
>CAMARC010000048.1 GCA_945860405.1 Candidatus Kuenenia stuttgartensis
GTTGCGGTCGTTGAACGTGATCGGGCCGTTGAACGGCGAGCCCCAGTTGTTGCCGCCGATGCCGGCGTTGATCCAGCCGTAGGTGGCGATGCCGCGCTCCTTGAGAAACTCGGTCTCGAGGTAGCGGGTCGGGCCCTCCTCGACCTCCTCGGCGGATTCCTGCGGCGGCAGGGCGCGGAGCTGGTAGGCGTCTTCCTGCGGCACGTTGGCCGCAACGGGAGGAAGGCCGCTGCCGGTTTGGCCGAGGGCCGTGGAGGCAAGCAGCGTGGCGGCCGCGGTCAGGCCCGCTCCAAGGAGCGGCAGTTTCGTCCAGTTGAACTTCATGTCAGGAGCACTCCGAGTGGGGATCATGCGGCTCGCCGCGTCCATACGGCGGACCACCAGTCCATCCGGAATCACCCCTGCGACCGGCCCGCCAAGTACCAGACGCAGATTCGGCAATTCCGACACAGGGATATCGTCCGGTCTTTACCCGGAAAACCGGGTGGACCGTGCGGTCCGGCAAGGTTTCTCTGACCGGCACCGAGCGTGGGAAACTGTGACGGTCGTATTGCCCCTGAGGGCACCGGCGGCAGACTTTGCGGGCACCGGCGGCAGACTTTGAGGGCACCGGCGGCAGACTTTGCGGGCGCCGGGGAGGCGCGGAGGGGCTTCCCGGGGGCGGCTCACCGGCCCTGGCAGCCCCGAGGCCTCAAGCGTCGGCGCCAAACGCCCCTTCGAGGAGGGCGGCGACGAAGCGTTCGGGGGAGAAGGGCTCGAGGTCGTCGGCCCCCTCACCGAGCCCGACGAACTTCACCGGCAGGCCGAATTGCTCCGTGACCGGCACGATGACGCCGCCGCGGGCCGAGCCGTCGAGCTTGGAGAGAACGATCCCGGTGCAACCGGCGGCCTCTTTGAAGCCCTTGGCCTGCGAGAGGGCATTTTGGCCAGCGGTGGCATCGATGACGAGGAGCACCTCATGGGGCGCGTCCGGGACGAGCTTGGCGACCACGCGGCGGATCTTGGAGAGCTCCTGCATGAGGTTTGATTGCGTCTGGAGGCGGCCGGCGGTGTCGACGATGCAGACGTCGGCACCGGCCTCGACGGCCCGCGCCACCGCCTTGTGGGCGACGCTCGCCGGATCGCTCCCCTGCGGGCCACGGACGATCTCGGCGCCGAGCCGGTCGGCCCACATCGTGAGTTGCTCGACGGCTGCCGCCCGGAAGGTGTCGCCGGCGCCGAGGACGACGCGCTTTCCGTCGCGGGTGAACATCCGCGCGAGCTTCGCAATCGACGTCGTCTTCCCCGAGCCGTTGACGCCGGTGACGAGGATCACGGTCGGCCCCGACACAGCCGTGGTGAGCCCAGCCTCGGTGTTTCGCAAGCGGGCGAGGAGTTGGGTGCGGATCGAGTCGAGAACGACCTCGGGATCGACGACGCGGGCCCGGAGCCGCTCGCGGACATCGTCGACGATCGCCTCGGCGGCGGCCGGACCCATGTCGGTGCGGATGAGGATCCCGCGCAGCTCCTCGAGGAAGTCCTCGTCGACGAGCCTCCCCTCCCGCTTGAAGAGGTCGCGGACGTCGGTCCGCAGCACCTGGGCCGTCTTTGCCAGCCCGGCCTTGAGGCGGTCGAGGAGCCCGCGCGGCTTCTCGGCGCTGTCTGCTGAGCCGGCCGGCGTCGATGCCGCCGGGGTGTCCGTGCTCGGACGGTCCTTGCTCGGTTGTTCCTTCGGATCCTTGCGGCCGAAGTTGAAGATGCCCATCGATCGTCTCCCTGGTCGTCGGTGGTGGGGCGGATCGACCGCCGCCGATCAGGCCCCGGCCCGGTCGGCGATGATCCTGCCGAGGATCCCCGCCACAAAGTTTCCCGAGCCTTCCCCGCCGTAGCGTTTGGCCAGTTCGATCGCCTCGTCGGCGGCTGCCGCCGGAGGAGTGTCGGTGTGGAGGATCTCGTGGGCCGCAAGTCTGAGGATGCCCCGGTCGGTGGCGGCCATCCGGGCCACGCGCCAGTGTTCGGCGCGGGCGTCGATGTGGGCATCCAGTTCGTCACGGCGCTTCTGCACGCCACGCACCAGCCCAAGCGCGAAAGGAACGAGCGGGCCGCCATGGAGCCTGCCGCTGACGAAACGGTGGAGATCGTCGGGGGCGACGTCGGGATTGAGATCGAGCTGGTAGAGGGCCTGGAGGGCAATCTCGCGGGCACGGCTGCGGCGCTGCGCGGTCATCGGGTCTTCCCTCCGGTTGCGGTGGCGATCTGGTGGAGGAGCGAGATCATTTCGATCGCTGCCTCGGCACACTCCTCCCCCTTGTTGGAATGCGCCGCCACCCGCTCGTCGCCGCCGGTCCGGGCCACGGCCTGTTCGATCGACTGGCAGGTGAGGACACCGAACAGGACGGGGGTGCCCCTGGCCCTTCCGATCTCCTCGATCCCTTGGGCGACAGCCGCGGCGATGTGCTGATCGTGCGTCGTCTCGCCGCGGATGATCGCGCCCAAGCAGATCACCGCCGCATACTCCCCCGTGGCGGCGAGCCGATCGGCAACGACGGAAAGCTCGAAGGCCCCCGGAACCCTGGCGACGTCGAGGCGATAGCGATCGAGGCCGGCCGCTGCGAGCGTCCGCGCCGCGCCGGCGAGCATTCGCTCGGTGACGGCCGCGTTGTACCGCGAGACGACGACCGCCACGCGGACCCCCGAAGGGAGGCGGGATGGATCACCCTCGAACAGCCGACCGTGATCGAACACGGCCGGGGCGGCCTGCCGCTCCTGTTGCTTCACGACTTGAGTCCTTGGAGGAATTCGGCGTTGGTCTTCGTCTTCGAGAGTCTGTTGAGGAGGAGCTCCATGGCGTCGGCGGGATTCATGTCGCCGAGGACGCGACGGAGCACGCAGGTGCGCCGGTAGGTCTCGGCATCCATGAGCATCTCCTCCCGCCGCGTGCCGGAGCGGTTGATGTCGATGGCCGGGTAGACCCGCTTGTCGACGAGCCGACGGTCGAGCACGATCTCGAGGTTCCCTGTCCCCTTGAACTCCTCGAAGATCACCTCGTCCATCTTGCTGCCGGTGTCGACCAGCGCCGTAGCGATGATCGTCAGCGATCCCCCCTCCTCGACCTTGCGGGCGCTGCCGAAGAAGCGCTTCGGTCGCTGGAGCGCGCCGGAATCAATGCCGCCGGAGAGGATCTTGCCGGAGTTGGGCACCTCGGCGTTCCAGGCTCGCGCCAGCCGCGTGATCGAGTCGAGGAAGATGACGACGTCGCGGCCGTATTCCACGAGCCGCTTCGCCTTCTCAATCACCATCTCGGCCACTTGGATGTGCCGGGCGGCGTTCTCGTCGAACGTCGAGCTGATCACCTCGCACGACGGCCCCTTCACCTGCCGCTCCATGTCGGTGACCTCCTCCGGCCGCTCGTCGATGAGGAGCATGAAGACATAGGCCTCGGGGTAGTTCACCAACACCGACTTGGCCATCTTTTGAAGGAGGATCGTCTTGCCGGCCCGCGGCGGGCTGACGATCAGACCGCGCTGCCCGAATCCGATCGGCACGACGAGATCGACGACGCGCATCGCGATCTCCTCCGGGGTCGTCTCCATGGCGATCCGCCGGTCGGGGTGAAGGGGGGTGAGATCATCGAAGTAGACCCGCGTCGAGAGCTTGGCGGGATCTTCCCCGTTGATCGCTTCCACGCGCAACAGCGCGAAGTAGCGTTCGCTCTCCTTCGGGGGGCGGATCTGACCGGCCACGCTCGCGCCATTGCGGAGGCCGAAGCGCCGGATCTGGCTGGGGCTGACGTAAATGTCGTCCGGGCAGGAGAGGTAGTGGTAGTCGGGGCTGCGGAGGAAGCCGAAGCCGTCGGGGAGGATCTCGAGCGTCCCCTCGCCGAACATCAAGCCGTTGAGCTTCACCCGCTCTTTGAGGATCCGGAAGACGAGGTCGTGTTTCTTGGCCCCGGTGATGTCGCCGATCTGTTCCTGGCGCGCCAGTTCGATCAGTTCCTGCATCGACATCTTCTGCAGGGCGGTGATGTGCGTGTCGGTTTTTTTCAGCGACTCGTAGCGGTCGGTCGCATCCTCTCCCTCGAGCTTGACCTCTGCCGCGATCTCCTCGGCGATCGACATCGGCTCGTCGTCGAGGTCGTCGTCGGAAGGGAAGAAGGGGTCAGTGGGCATGGGGCACCTCGGGACGGCTGCGGGCCGACCCCATGACAGGGGCCGACGCGACCGGAAGGGTGGGGCGAGGAGGGAGGGCGGGAATCCGTACGGACCGCAGCAAGGCCGCAGCGATCAATAGGAATGGTGACGGGAGTGGCTGGCGGGCCATCGGCAGGGGAGAAAAAGAAAGCCGCACGGGATGCAGCCGGAACCAATCCCCCCCATCCAACGGAAAACGATCGCCCTGGAAGCGCCGGTGGTCAGGAAAGTGACCGCCGGGAGAGCTCGGGCCAGAGTCGATCGATCTGCGACCGAGTATACGCAGGATCTCCGGATGTATCCACGGTTGACGTTTTTCCGGGGGGTAAGGCCTGGGGGGATTGCTCGTTCCAGGAGGCCTCGCGGGCCTCGATCTGGGGGCCGGAGAAGCGGGCGGCGATCCGGGCGCGGCGGACGTCGTCGGGACACTCGAGGACGACGATCCGATCGCAGCGGTCGAGCCAGCCACCGCGGACGAGGAGCGGCACGTCGAGCACCACGACCGGCGCAACGCCGCCCGAGAGTTCCTCCTGGGCGATTCCGGCAAGGAGCGTCTCCATCCGCGCGTGAACGCGCGGATGGACGATCGCCTCGAGATCGGCAAGGGCCCGACGATGGGCCGCGGTGGGGCCGAACACGATCCTCGCAAGCGCCTTGCGATTGATGTCTGCCGCGTCTGGCGACGGGCCCCCCATGATCACGCCCGGGCCGAACCGTTCGACGAGCAGCCGGCGAACGTCTGCGCCGTGGAGGACCTCGTGGGCGATCCGGTCGGCATCGATGACACGGGCGCCGTGCGCTGCCAGAAGCCTGGCCACCGTCGACTTGCCAGCGCCGATCCTGCCGATGATCCCGATGAGAATCATGCTGCCTCCCCTCCTCCATCCCCCCTCCCCCGCACCGGGCGAGGGAGGGTGTTTACTTCTCGCACTCCGCCCAGGTCGCTCCCTCGTGAACCGTGACCTCGAGCGGCACCTCGAGCGTCATCGCCCCCTTCATCTCCTCGACGAGGAGGCGGCGGACCGTCTCGACCTCGCCGGCCGGGACCTCGAGGAGGAGTTCGTCGTGGATCTGGAGCACGATCGCGGCGGCCAGCCCCTCGGAGGCGAGCCGACGCCGGACGCGGAGCATCGCCAGCTTGATGAGATCGGCGGCCGACCCTTGAACGACCGTGTTCACCGCCGTCCGCTCCGGAAGCGTGAGGCTGAACACACCGGCAGCCGTCCGGCGGCCGGCCCGGTCGCGGACCTTGTCGATCGCCCGCCGGCGGCCGAGCATCGTCGCCACATACCCATCGCGGCGGCAGCGGTCGAGGCAGTCGTCGATGAAGGCCTCGGCGCCGGAGAATGTGCGGAAGTAAGCCGCGATGAATGCGGCGGCATCGGCCTGCGGGATGCCGAGGGCCTTGGCCAGCCCGAAGGCGCTCTGGCCGTAGAGAATCCCGAAATTGACCGCCTTGGCCGTCCGGCGCATCTCGCTGGTCACGCTGTCGGCCGCCAGGCCGAACACCGCGGCGGCGGTGCTCGAGTGGATGTCCTCTCCCGAGGCGAAGGCCCTCCGCATCGCCGCATCGCCGGAGAGGTGGGCGAGGATCCGTAGTTCGATCTGCGAGTAGTCGGCGGCGACAAACCGGCTTGCCGCGGCGCGGGGGACGAAGGCGGCGCGGATCTGCTGCCCCTCCTCGGTGCGGACCGGGATGTTCTGGAGATTTGGATCGCTCGAGGAGAGTCGGCCGGTGGCGGCGACGGTCTGGTTGAAGGTCGTGTGGATGCATCCCGTCGATGGCTCGACCAGCAGTGGCAGCGCATCGACGTAGGTGCTCTTGAGCTTGGCGAACTTGCGGTGCTCGAGGAGCATCCGCGGGAGGGGATGGCGCGGGGCGAGTTCTTCGAGCACCTCGGCATCGGTGCTCGGGCCGGTCTTCGTCCGCTTCACGACCGGCAGGCCGAGCTCGTCGAACAGCACCGCGCGAACCTGGATCGGCGAGGCGATAGCGAAGGAATGCCCGGCCAGGGCGTGGATCTCCGCCTCGAGTTCCGCAAGGCGCTCGGTGTAGCGAGCGGAGAGCCGCTCGAGGAGCGACGCATCGATCCGCATCCCGTGGTGTTCCATCGCCGCGAGGACCGAGGCAAGGGGGATCTCCACGTCGTTGAAGAGCGCGCCAAGCCCCTGCCCTTCCAGGCGCGTGGCGAGGAGGGGAACGAGGTCGGTCGTGGCCCGACAGGCGGCCACGGCGTCGCTCGCATTGGCGGGGCTCTCGAGGCGGGTCTGGCGGACTTCCTTCTCGACGGTGTCGAGATCGTCGCTCGAGCCGATCGAGTCGAGATCGGCTTGGGCGCCGAGGGAGTGGTTGCGCTGGCCCGCATCGAGGAGGTAACCGGCCAGGAGGGTGTCAAACGCCCCTCCGGCGAAGCCGAATCCGGCGACACCGAGCGCCAGTTCCTGTCGCTTCAGATCGTGGGCAGCCTTCGGTGTGGCGGGGTCGGCAAGGAGGGCCGCGAGGGCTTCGCGGCCGGGGCCGCTGCCGGAGAGGAGCGCTGCCGGCACCCAAACCGCGCGCGATCCCGAAACGATGCCGATCCCCAGCGGCGCCGTCAGCCGCGTCGCACCGGGGGGCAACGCCACGGCGAGCGTGACGGCCCCCATCGGCCGCACGTCATCCACGATCCGGGCGAGGGCCGCATCGTCGGCCGGCGTCTCGTACGTCGGGGGGACGCTCGCGGTGGATGGCTCGTCGTCATCGCCGAGGAGGAGCCGCCCCTGACGATCATCGGCGGGCTTGGCCCCCTTGGCGGCTGCCTTCTTCACCGGGGCCGCTTTCGGCGGCGCCGGCGTGGATGCCTGTCGGGCGGTCTTGACGAGGCTCTGGAAGCCGAGCGCCTCGAGGAAGGCCGACAGGCCTTCGGCGTCGGGGCGATGGAGTTTCGCGGCTTCCCACGGGATCTCGATCGGGACGTTCGCATCGAGTCGGACAAGCTCGCGGGCGGCGCGGGCGGTGTCGGCGTGGAGGCGGAGGTTTTCCTGCTTCTTCGCCCCCTTCACTTCGGCGGTGCGGGCGAGGATCGAATCGAGATCGCCGAACTGCTGGAGTAGCTCGGTGGCCGACTTCGGCCCGATGGAAGGGACGCCGGCGACGTTGTCGGCCGTGTCGCCGACGAGTGAGAGCCAATCGACGACCTGTTCGGGACGCACGCCCCAGTCGGCGAGGAGCTCCTCGGGCCCCAGCGGGGAGTTCGTGCGGAGGTTGAGGAGTTTCACTCGGTCGGAGAGGAGTTGCCGGGCGTCCTTGTCAGACGTGGCGAGCGTCACGCTCCCACCGCGCGCGGTGACGGCGGCGGTGAGCGTGGCGAGGATGTCGTCGGCCTCGAAGCCGGAGAGCTCCAGGCAGGGGATCCCCATCGTGGCGCAGAGTTGGCGGACGAGGGGAATCTGTGGCACGAGATCGCCAGGCATCTCGGCCCGCGTCCCCTTGTAGGCCGCATGCTTCTCGTGGCGGAAGGTGGGGCCGGGGGCGTCCATGGCGCAGAAGAGATAGTCGGGTTTCCGTTTCTCGATGATCCCGAGGAGGTCCTTCGTGAAGCCGTAGACGGCCTGCACCGGCGTGCCGGTCGGGCTCGACATCTCGGGAAGCGCGTGGAAGAGTTGGTAGACGCGCGACAGCGTGTCGATCACCCACACCGTTTTCCCGGTGAGGTCGGGGGGAGCGTTTTCGCTGTTGGCCTCCCGCTCTGGAACGGTGGAGGACTGGGGATCGACAGGTGGGCTGGGTGACGTCATGGGGCTTGGGTGTGAAAGCAGGGAAACCGACCCGAGCATACACGCGGCAACCGGGATTCCTTCTCATCCAATTCTGACAATCCACCACCGACCGGTGGGGCGTAGAGCAGATAGAAAACCGCAGACGGACGATCCCGATCAAGAATCCCTCGACGAGAATCCCCCCAACAAGGAGCCCACCTTTCAACCCTATCGACGTCCGCCGGGCCGCTGGTGATTCCCCGTTCCCCACGCTGGAGACGCTCACCATGTTGATGACCGATGAGACCTCGTCAGCCGTTGCTTCCCGGGCCGCGGCCCATCCGCTCTGGGAGAGCCTGAAGACCTTCGATTTCGATGCCGCCGCCGGCTCCCTGGGGAGCGATCCGCCCCTCCGCTCCTTCTCGCGGCGGCTGGCCGGGGAGCAGGGCTGGTCGCCGGCCTTCACCGCCCGCGTGCTCGAGGAGTATCGGCGCTTCCTCTTTCTAACGGCGGCCGCCGGAGAAGCGGTCTGCCCGTCGGAGGAGGTCGACGCCGCCTGGCACCTCCATCTGATCTTCACCCGCTCCTACTGGGATGGGCTCTGCGGGAAGGTGCTCGGCCGGCCCCTTCACCACGACGCCTCCGCCGGTGGTCCGGCCGAGGGGGCGAAGCACCGCGGGATGTACCGCCGCACACTGCAGGCCTATCGGGAGTGGTTCGGCGGCGACCCTCCGGCCGACATCTGGCCGCCGGTGTGGCGGCGCTTCGACCCCCGATCGCGCCACCGCAAGATCGATCTCCGCGACCACTGGATCATCCGCAGGCCGGGATGGTGGCGAGGGGGCCACGCCGGGCGGATGACGCTGGCAACGGTGCCGGTGGTCGCTGCGGTGCCTCTGGTGGCCGACGGGCTCGGGCCCCTCGACTGGAAGGGGCCGGAGTTCCTCCTCCTCTACGGCCTGCTGTGGCTCGCCTGCCTCGTCGGCACGCTCATCCACCGCTCGATCCAGTGCAACGTGACGGTGAACGACGACCGCGAGCTCGCTGCCGAGGAAGTGGCCTGCCTCGCCCATGGGCCGAAGTCGGCGATCCGGGCGACGGTCGCCGGGATGCTCGAGGGGGGTGAGCTGACGGGCGAGTCGAGTGGCGGGTTGACCTCGAACGCGACAAACTTCCTCCTCCGGTCGGTCCCCACCGACACGCCGCTCGACGGGGAGATCGCCGTGGCGATCCGCGAGGCCTGTACTCCCGAGGCCAGGAGCCTTGCTGCCGTCGAGATGGATAGCGGGGTGGAGCTCGCCGTCGAGAATGTACGCACCCGCCTCCGGGCGGACGGTTGGCTGCTCGACGAGGAGCAACGGTCGAAGCTCAGGACGATCCCCGTCGGCGCCTTCTCCTGTCTCCTCCTCCTCGGGGTGGTCAAGGTCGCGATCGGGCTGGAGCGTCACAAGCCAGTCGAGTTCCTCGTTATCGCGTCGATCGCCACGCTCGTGGCGATGATCTGGGCTGCGATGCCGCCGCGGCAGAGCTTGGCTGCGCGGCATCTCCTCGCGAACCTCCGGGCGCAGCACCGAGACCGGCTGGCGGATTCGGCGCCCGACCTCGTCCTCCTCGCCGGGCTCTTTGGCGCGGTGGCCCTGACCGGCTCCGAACTCGCGACCTACAAGAAGGTGTGGCGTTCGAGCGCGGCCCAGGGGGATGGTGGCGGGTGCGGCAGCGGATGTGGCGGCGGTGGAGACGGAGGTGGTGGAGACGGAGGTGGTGGAGACGGAGGTGGTGGCGGCTGCGGAGGTTGCGGCGGGGACTGACGGGGGCGCCGTCGGGGCACCCGCCAGCCCTGTCGCTTGGTATGATCCAATGCCATGGGGAGAGACTGCCTGGCACCGACGATCCGACCGGCCGCTGGGGCGATCCGTTCCCGCGGGTCTTGGACCGTGGATTGGAAGAGGATCGCCGCGACGCTGGCCACGATCCTCGGATGGGGCGTCGTCATCCCGGCTGCCATCCCCGCCGCCGACTTCGAAGCGGGCGCTGGCGACGTGCTGCTGCGGCGCTGTCTCGAGTGCCACGGGGCGAGCGATCCTTCGGGAGGGCTCGATCTCTCCCGCGCCGAGGGCCTGCTGGCCGGCGGCGACTCCGGGGCGGTCATCACGCCTGGTGACCCTGCCGCGAGCCCCCTCCTTGCCCGCGTGATCGCCGGCGAGATGCCCCCGGCGAAGAATGGCGTCGCTCAAAAGCTCCCCGACGCCGAGGCCGAGGCCCTGAAGGCATGGATCGCCGCGGGCGCTGCCTGGCCGGAGGGACGGCACCTCGATCCTTTCGAGCGGACGACCGATTCGCGTGGCGGCCGCGACTGGTGGGCGTTCGAGCCGCTTCGCGCCACGCCGCCGCCGACCGTGGCAGGGGTGAGCCACCCGATCGACGCCTTCGTCCGCGACCGGCTCGCGCGCGAGGGGATCGCCCCGGCCCCCCCGGCCGATCGGCGCACGCTCCTTCGCCGGCTTTCGTTCGATCTCATCGGCCTTCCCCCTACGGCCGACGAGCTCGACGCCTTCGTCGCCGATCCCGCGCCGGATGCCTATGAAAAGCAGGTCGATCGGCTCCTCGCCTCCCCCCACTTCGGTGAGCGGCAGGCCAGGCACTGGCTCGATGTCGCCCGCTTTGCCGAGACCAACGGCTACGAGCGCGATGCCGAGAAGCCGCAGGCCTGGCGCTACCGCGACTGGGTCGTGAAGGCCTTCAATGACGACATGCCCTTCGATCGCTTCGTCCTCGAGCAGCTCGCCGGCGACGAGCTTCCCGATCGCAGCGAAGCGACGGCGATCGCCACCGGCTTCCTCCGCCTCGGCACCTGGGATGACGAGCCGAACGACGCCGAGGATTATCAGTATGATCGGCTCGAAGATCTCGTCCATGTCACGAGCACGGCCTTCCTCGGCCTGACCGTGAAGTGCGCCCGCTGCCACGATCACAAGTTCGACGCGATCACCCAGGCTGATTACTACCGGCTCGCTGCCGCCTTCTGGCCAGGGCCGGTTCACAACGGCCGGGCCAAGGCCCTCGGTGGGCCGTCGGCCGAGCAGATCGGCTTCGATGTCCTCGGCTGGACCGACCTCGGCCCCGAGGCTCCGCCGATTCACGCGCTCAAGAAGGGGGATCGCCACCGGCCGCTCGCCGAGGTGAAGGCGGGGTCGCCGTCTTTCGTGGGGCCACTTGCCGGTGACTTTCCTCCTCCGCCGGCCGATTCCCGCACCACGCTCCGCCGCACCCACCTCGCCCGCTGGATCACAAACTTCAAAAACCCGCTCACGCCGCGGGTGATCGTCAACCGACTCTGGCAGCACCACTTCGGCAACGGTCTGTGTCGCAATCCCGACAACGTCGGCTTCAATGGGCCGCGACCGGAACACCGCGATCTCCTCGACGCTCTTGCCGCGGATCTCGTCGCCGGGGGCTGGAAGCTCAAAGCCCTCCATCGGCTGATCGTGACCAGCGCTACCTACCGGCAGGCGTCGATCCATCCCGACATGGAGGCCCTCGCCGATCGCGACCCTGGCAATGCGCTCCTCTGGCGGGCCGAACGGCGCCGGATCGATGCCGAGAGCCTCCGCGACGCGATCCTCGCCGTGTCGGGCGACCTCGATCCGCGCCTCGGCGGCCCGAGCTTCAAAGCGCCGATCGATGCCGAGGCCCTTGAAGGGCTGTCGATGAAGGGGGGAGCCTATCAGCCCTCGCCGCCGGAAGAATGCCGGCGCCGCAGCCTCTACATGTTTACAAAACGCGGCCTGATCGTGCCGCTGATGACGACCTTCGACCAGTGCGACACGACGGTCCCGACCGGGAAACGCGACGTGTCGATCGTCGCCCTCCAGGCGCTCTCGCTGTTGAACAACGGCTGGGTGCGCGGCGAGGCCGATGCCTGCGCGGGTCGCGTTCTTGCGGCGGCCGCCGAGGCCGGGCCCCGGGTCGACGCTGCTTGGCGGCGCGTCCTCGGACGGTTGCCGTCGGCGGAGGAGAAGGAAGCGGCTCTGTCGCATGTGACGACGCAGATGGCAGGCGAAGCGGCCCGCGAGCGGCTCGCGTGGGCGTCGCTGTGCCAGGTGCTCTTCAACACGAATGAATTTCTCTCGATCGACTGATCGGCTTCCACGAGGGCGACTTCCGATGCCATCCCACCGACCGATCCTCGGGGCCGCCTTCCCCTGCGGCCTCTCGCGCCGCGAGGCGATCTGGGAAATGGGGGCCGGATTCGCCGGGCTCGCGCTGTCGGCGCTTCTGGAACGGGATGGATTTTTTGCCCGCCATGCCGCGGGAGCGACGCCGCTGGCCAATCCGCTCGCTCCTCGGGCCCCGCATCAGGCCGTGCCGGTGAAGAGCGTGATCTTCCTCCTCATGAACGGCGCCCCGAGCCACGTCGACACCTTCGACCCGAAGCCGACGCTCGAGAAATATGCCGGCCAGACGATCCCCGCGGAGATGAAGTTCATCAATTCCGGCGGCCGCGCGATGGGCAAGCTCACCCCGGCCTGCCGGCCGTTCAAGGCCTGCGGGCAGAGCGGGATCCCGATCTCCGACTTCTTCCCGAAGATGCGCGAGCATGCCGACAAGATGGCGGTGATCCGCTCCTGCCACACCGACACCCATGCCCACGGCTCGGCGCTCGTGCAGATGAACACCGGCAAGCCGCTCATCGGCCGTCCGTCGCTGGGCAGCTGGGTCGTCTACGGCCTCGGCACCGAAAACCAGGACATGCCTGGCTATGTCGTTCTCCTCGACAAGCGCGGCGGCCCGATCGGCGGGCAGCCAAATTGGTCGAGTGGCTTCATGCCGGCAAGTTTTCAGGGGACGCTCTTCCGCCCCGTCGGCAATCCGATCCTCGATCTCGCCGTGCCGGTCGACCTCGGCCGCGACGGCCAGCGCCGGCAGCTCGATCTCCTCGCCGCCCTCAACGACGAGCACATGAGAAGCCGCCCCGGCGGAACGGAACTGGCCGCCCGTGCGGCCAGCTACGAGCTTGCCTACCGGATGCAGGCGGAGGCGCCGGCGGCGGTCGATCTCGGCGAGGAGACGGCGGCAACGCTCGAGGCCTATGGCGTCAATCAGGAGCCGACGGCAGAGTTCGGCCGCAACTGCCTGATCGCGAGGCGTCTCGTCGAACGCGGCGTGCGCTTCGTGCAGCTCTACTCCGGTGGCGGCCATCTCGAGGAGACGTGGGACGCCCACGAGAGTGTCGAGAAAAACCACGGCCGGCATGCCGGCGAGACCGACCAGCCGATCGCGGCGCTGCTGACCGACCTCGAACAACGTGGCCTCCTCGACTCGACGCTCGTCGTCTGGGGAGGGGAGTTCGGGCGGATGCCGTTCAGCGAGGGGGAGGGAAAGCCGGGGCGCAACCACAATCCCTACGGCTTCTCGATGTGGATGGCCGGCGGCGGCGTGAAGGGGGGCACGATCTACGGCGCCACCGACGAGCTCGGCTTCGCGGCCGTGGAAAACCGCGTCCACGTCCACGACCTTCACGCCACGATCCTGGCGCTCTTGGGCCTCGACCACACCCGGCTCACCTATTTCCACCAGGGGCGCGACGACCGCCTCACCGACGTCTACGGCCGCGTCATCAGCGAGATCTTGGCGTAGGGCGGGCCGCCCGCCACGCGAACCAGCGCCACCATTCGCCCAGGATGATGTCGGCGATGGTCACCACGAAGAATCCGCCCGTGGCGTGACGCAACACCTCCGCCCACTCCCGTAAACGGGACCAGAGCGATCGCATCTCTGGCGAGAAGTCGGGGACACGCACGTTGTTGAAAAGCACCAATCCGAACAGGAGGAACCCGAGAATCGCCGGCAAGAGACAGATGACGAACTGCCAGGGCTTCATCGGACTCGTTCTCGCCCGTGCCAAGAGCTCCCGGCGGTGGTCCGCGGGCATGATGATGAACTGGGAAAAGACGAGGGTGAAGAAGCCGAAGACTCCCTCATGGGCGACGAACAGCCAGACGCTGGCGAGCACCGCAAGGGTGAAGAGCAGAAGCCGCCCGAAGCCGTAGCTCGGATCGGGATCGATCCCGCGAGCCACCCTGCGGGCCCATCGCTTGATCCATTCATTGAACGCCGTGCCGGCGAGCGCGCCGCACATGTAGGGAACGAACGGGATGGGGCCGTCGGTGACCATGGGGGGATCTTACCCTCTGCCGTGTCCACCGTTACCTCCTCGGATGCCGCTCGAAGAACTCCCACATCATGTCGTTGGCGGAGATCTCGCGAGTGGCGCGGCCGAGGGCCCGTAGTCTGGGCTCCCGGCCGGGCCAAGTGTGGCCACCCCCCTCGATGATGACGAGGACCACCTCCGCGCCGTCCCGACCGGCGTCGTGACGCGCGATCTTCACCGTTGTGCCATCCTCCTCGCGGTCGTCGATGGACGTCGTCGTGGGCGTCGGGTTGCAGCCGTTGGCTTCCACCCACGCGTCGACCGAATGCTCGACGGAGTGGAAGCTGGTGCCCGAGAGGCCCCGTCCGCGTCCACCCGCGAACGGGGCAAACTCGTCGGCGTCGCCGTGGAAGTGGATCACCGGCACGGGGCGGTCGGGCTGGCATTCATCGGTGCCCATCGGGCCGGCCACCGGCGCGATCGCGGCGATCCGGTCGGAGAGTTCCGACGCCACCCGGTAGGCCATCATCGCCCCGTTCGACATCCCGGTGGCATAGACGCGGCGGGGGTCGATAGTGGCGACCGTCGCGAGGTCGTCGATGAGGGCACGCGTGAAAGCGACGTCGTCGATTCCGGTGGCCGCTGCGTGGCCGCAGCAGTCGCCGGCGTTGAAGGTTAGCATCCGCGGGAGCCGGCCGGTCCCCTCCGGATAGACGACGATGAATCCGGCCTCGTCGGCCTTGTCGTCGAGCCCGCTGAAGAGCGCCATGTTCGCGGCGTTCGCTCCGCCGCCGTGGAAGGCGAGAACGACCGGCATCGCCACGTCGGGGTCGATGTTGGGAGGCAGATGAACGAGATACGTCCGGTCAAGATCCCCGACCCGGACACCACGCACGTGGTTCCCCGGACCGAGAGCGACGTCGTCGGCGGTGAGCAACATCGCGAGCAGGACGAAGACAGAGGGCATGACGCACCCTTCCACAGGCTCGTTGGCACCGGACCGTTTGGCCGCGATCCCTGATGGCACCGGACTACCATCGGTCGCGGAACCCATGCAATTCTATCGGCCAAGGAGCGATCGAGAGCCGCCTTCTCACGATAGTTCGCCGGGTGCACCGGCTTTTAGCGACAGACTTGCGGAATGCCCTACGACCCGTGGGAGAGTGGCAGCGGCGCCAGCAACAGTGTCCGGCGACCGTCTCACCACTTCACGATCCCGCGGACGACCTTGATTCCGCCACCGAGCGTCGATCCCCCGATGTCCTTCGCCAGCCGGAGGAGCGTGGCGTGAAACCCGAGATTGGGGAAGGCGTGCTCGACTTCGCGGATCGATCTTCTCGGCATTCCTTTCCGTAGCCACCCCATCGATGCATCGATCCAGTCGGCCCGGCGGCAGGCTTCGATGATCTCCGCATGCGGCCCCCGATAGGGAAACACCTTGTGGTGCCAGTGGATGATGCCGCGGAGAAGATCGGGATCGAAGTCCCAGGCCCGGCTTGCATTGTCGGCGAGTGCCACCGCTTCTGAAGGCTCGAGGTAGGCAAGGGCTCTGTCGGTCCAGAGGCCGATGTCGTGGTAGGCCATCGCCGTCTCCACGACAGGCTCTGCGGCAGGGTCGCCCTCGAGGAAGTGCATCGCATAGGTGACTGTCCGCTCGACATGGTTGCGGTAGCCGGGATAGTCGCGGCCGATTGTGTCGACATACGGCGCGAAGATCGCGTCGAGCCGGGGCCTGTGGGTCTTGATCTCGATGTTGTGCATAAACGCTTCCTTGATCGACACGCGTGCCAAGTAGGCTGTGGATAAAGTTCCGGCCCGACCGCACGAGGCGGTCGCGAGTGCGAAGCGCTCGAGAAAACCGGAGGTTTTCCAAGTGGAAAAAGGTCAGGGATGACTTTTTCCACGGGCAGCTAGGTGTGTTCCGGTCACTCAAGCCCGATGCAGAGCACCTCGCGGTCGTCGCGGAGATAGCCACGGCCCGAGGCGATCGTGAGCGTCTGCCGCGTCCGGCCGAGAAGCTCCGCGCGGCTGAGCTCTTGATAGCCCGCCGGCGTCGCGCGAGCGAGTACGAGCTCCCCTTCAAACGTGGTGATCCACAGTTTCCCGTCGGCATAGACCATGTTGCCTTTTCCGAAGCGGGGCTTCCGCCACACTTCTCGGCCGGTCTTCGCTTCGAGGCAGACCAGATGCGTGACCGGCCCCGCCGCACCGACGTTGTCGAAGCCGTAGAGGTGGTCGCCGACAACGATCGAGGTCTGCCATTCGTTGCGCATCAGGCTCTTGGGGCCGAGCGACTCCCACCTCGTCCGCGGGGCATACGCATCGCCGTCGCGGTCGACGTCGATGAGCACCGAGCCGTGGTTTTCCCCCGCCGAGACGAACACTCCCCCGTCGACGACGATCGGGGTCGCCGTGTTGCAGCCGAAGTCGGTCTCGAAGGGAAATCGCCACAGCTCCTTCCCCGATCCCGGGCGGAGCCCGACGACCTCGGTGCCGGTGACGCTGACGATGGTTTCCGTGCCGCCGATCTCGAACAGCGTCGGGGACGAATAGCCGGCGCTGCCAGCGGAGGCTTTCCAGACAGGTTTGCCATCGGCGATTGAAAAGGCCGCAATCGCGCCAGTGGCGCCGCCGACGTGGACGATCACCTGCTCCGCGACGACCAGCGGCGACGATGCCATCCCGTAGTCGGAGGGCTTTGCCTCTGCTTCCCCGACGGCGTCGACCTGCCAGAGAATGCTTCCATCCGTGCGGCTCACGGCCACGAGGATCCCTTCGCCGGAGAAGGCGAAGACGCGCTCCCCCGCGATCGTCGGCGTGGCCCGCGGCCCGTTCCCCTGGCCGTTCTCGTAGGCCGGGCCGAGCGGCGTTTTCCAGGCTTCCTTGCCGGTAGCGGCGTCGAGGGCGACAAGCCACTGCTTACCGGTGTCATTCCAGCTCGTGATGGCGAGACCGTCGGCGACGGCGACGGCCGACATCCCGACTCCTCCCGGGACGCGCCAAATCGGCTTCGGTCCATCGGCCGGCAGCGTGTCGATGAGGCCGGTTTCGGGTGAGATCCCGTCGCGGCGAGCCCCGAGAAAACCGGGCCACTCATCGG
>CAMARC010000049.1 GCA_945860405.1 Candidatus Kuenenia stuttgartensis
GGCAGCAACATGCCGTCCCTGTTGTAGACACGCCCTGAGGGCGAACATCAGTCGTTGCAGCTCAACGTCGCGGCGCTCGAGGGGGTTGTCGGGAAGGCTCTCATTCGAGAGGGCCAGCGCGATCAACTCATCCATGCGGCCAGCTGAAAGCAGCAACTGCGGCAACGCCGCCGCGACGTAGGAGCTGGTCGCCGCGAGGGGCTTGAGCTTTGAAAGAAACGCGTCAAGCGAGTCGGCATCGGGCTTGAACGTCTCGTTGAACCACGTCTCGGCTGGCTCATCCATAAAGTGCAGGCCCGATTCCTTGACGAACAGCGGCCGCCCGAACTCTGTGGCGAACGTTCGGACGGCGCTCTCGGGAACTCCAGCGATTTGAGCCAAGATAGAAATCGGCACCAGGGGCCGGAGCACTGCGAGGCCCTTGCAGATGAGGTCTATCTGATTCGCCTCGGTCGGACCCCACTCGGCTCTCAGTCTGTTAATGGCCTTGGTCAGCAGCCCTCCAATCGCTTGCTGGACTGTCGTGGGTGTTGGCCCCAAGGCCCTGAGCATTTCTCCGATCGGCGGGGTGCCCTCCATGGCCAGCGCTTGAACCCGAGGGTTGTCGCTGCTGAGAAACGCGAACTCCGCTGCCTCAGCCTCCGTCGCGTCGGGATAGCTCAACCGAAGATGCGTGGCGGTCTCAGCCTTCGAGAAAGACTCCAGCTTGATCACTATGGCGTCGAGTGGCGCTCCCAGGTGGTCCTGTCGGTGTGATCGGCATGTGAATGCGAACCGCACTCCGTCAGGCATGTCCGTGGTGATCAGGTCACTGACAAAGGCACGCTCCCCGATCTCCTGCGCTGCCATGTATGCGTTGTCTGCCGCGTCGATGATGATGCAAAGGCTCGCTTGAGGCGTGCGGGCTCGGAGAAGATCAATGGCTTGCTTGAGCCGAGACACGAAGGCCCGCATGAATTGCTTGGGGTCTGTGCCGTGGGACGGAATCAGCGGCAGGCAAAGCTTCTGTCCCGCGAGCTCGTTCGCGATCTGAACGAGCGCATCGCGGTGTCGGTGGCGGAAATTCAGGGCTTGGCGGTAGGTCCCGTCACCGAAGCAGTCGTACAGGACCGCCACCGACCCAGCAGGCATGGCACGCGCCAGGTGAGCTGATAGCGATGACTTGCCCACACCACCGTCTGCATGGATGACCACCGGGCGCCGCGCGACGAGCAGCGCGGCCAGGATGTCTGGCTGCTGCGCTCGGGGAAGCATGTGCTTCGGTTCCGAGATCATCGAGGGCGCTGGCAGGAGATCGCTTTCGCTCACCTGCAAGGCTTGAAGCACGTCGTAGAGCCGGACGGAACGGTCCTTTGCGCCCTCGTCCGTCGCCCGGCGGGTGACCAGTTCCTTCAGTTGGAGCGCGGCCTCGGTATCGGGTTCGGAAAGGTATGCGCTCAGGTCCCGGCTCAGGAGGTTGCGCTGTTCCCATAGATCCGGCTCACCAGCTTCGACCGAAAAGGCGGCAAAGAAGCTCTGTAAGCTGCTACCAGCTGATACCCCGTACCGTTTAAGCAAATCGTCAATCTCACGGTGCCGCGGTACGGTCGATCCCGCGGCGAGATCGGCCAAAGCTTCAAGGACATCCTTAGCCATAGGCCTGTTCGTCAGAAAAATGAACCGAACCTTCTTCTCCAGGGCTTTCAGACCGAGCGACGCCTCCAATTCCTTGAAACGCCCAGCGAAGCCTTCGATGGTTCCTTTGAGACCGCTGGCCGTCCAGGAATCGTGCGCGTGCTTGGACGAATGCTTGAGTTGCATATAGCGGATGGCCTCTGCCGCTACGACATCCTCGCTACCATAGTACAGGCCGACGTCGATGACCTCGTCGCCGACGCTCGTGGACGCATCTCCCTCGTCCAGTGACGCTCCTTCGATCGTCACCGCCACTAGGCCGTCCGCCCCGGTAACCAATCCGAGGCATTGCCGGGCTGCCCATTGATAGTGGAATTGGTCGCCGCTCCTCGAGGGACCAACAGAACCTTGCTTCGCCATATCTTTGGCGCTCCCTGTGTCCGTCTATTGGCGGAGCTTACAAGCTCCGGCTCTCTACTTGCGGCCAGCTCCAAACATCGAACGTTGTAGGGCCGCTTTCGGGAGTTGGGTTTGGAAAAGTGAAGGACCGCACTCGCTGCACTGCTGCCGTAGGGCGCGATCAGCTACATGACTCCAGCCGAACAGCATTCCCAATCATAGTAATAATCAGAAATGCACTTCGGTGTTTTGCATCGACAGGGCAGCTTCAGTCGAGAGGTTCGCGAAGACTATGAGGAAACTATGGCGTTGCACGAGATTTCTGATTGACCTATTTTTAGTGGGTCGAGGGATAGAAACAGGCTGACAACAAAAGAGAATATCCCGGCCAACGGCACTTCCGCAACCGTTTTTCGGCTGATGAGTGGCTCGTGAGGCACCTGAGGAACCGCTCGGACTTCTGGGGGCGGCTCACTTAACTCCGGCCTTTCCCCCTGCGGTGGCTATTTTGTTGCGTTGGCGCGGAGGCTCTCCGAGTCCGGCTTCAGGGAGTCCCTCAGAGGCTGTGGATGTCGATCAGGGGCAGGTCTGCGGGCGAGGCTTGAAAGGCGTCGCGATCGTCGTGTAACTGCGCGGTCTCGCCGCAGTCGGTCGGCGGCGCGCGGGCCGGAGAGTTTGGCGGCGATTCGAGCGGTTCTCCCAGGTGCGTGAGGATTTTCCGAATTGGTCCCGGCTTGGGTGTAACGCGATCAGCCAGATGTCGCCGCCGCAATTGGGGCACTTGAGGGGAAACTCCTCCCTCGCCCGCGCCAGCAGTTTCGCCCAGGCAACCCGTGAAGTGTCATGGGAGCGAGGTTTTTCACTTGGGTGGCAACAGCCTTCTGCGGCGCGTGCTCTGCCGAATGCATGTCCGCCAGCCGCGGCGTCGCCCCGCTTGCCGACATTCCCTGTGGCGAGCGCCGTCACCGCCCGCTTGAGATTTTGGTTCGGCGCAAACACCCCGTGATAGCGATGCCGGTGTTTTCGCGGCGGGGGTAACCGTTCACACCCCGGGGCGGCAATCCAGGGAAACTGGGCCTTTCCCGAGGATTGATTGCAGCCAACAATTGGTGTGGGTCACTGCAAATCACTGAAGAGCAGATTTCGAAGTGGCCGCCAGAGGCCCATGCAGCGGTGCGAGTTTTGTTGGCGAAAAGCTCTGGTCTCGAGAAGCGATTGGAGCTCAAGTGTTTCGGCCCGAGGATGAGGTTCTACAAGTGTGAAAAGCACAAGGATGGCTCAGTTCTCGGGCAGATAGAGGAGAATGTTGACGTCGAGCGCGAAGCTCACCGCCGGTCATCCTCCATCGCGTCGACGAGGGCGTCGCGGTCGGCCAAGTCGACACGAGCGCCCATCGGTCGAGCGGTCCATTCGAGCATCTCCGCCCCGCGCCGGTTGTCGCGACTCCGTCGCGTCGCCAGGGCCGTGGCCAAGAGGTCGGACACGAGCCGATCGAGCGACTTGCACTCCTGCTGCCCGAGGGCGCGAAGTTCCTCGAGAAGGGGCGTGTCGATGTCGATGGTGATGGTGATGCGCATGATACGGAATGATGTCACGGGTCGCCTGCGATGCCCAGCGCATCAGTGACGCGGCTTCACGGCCGCGGCGGGAGCGTGTTCACGTAGAGCTTCACGTTGTGGGTGGCGCGGCCGACGGCGACGATGTCGGGATTGCCGTCGCCGGTGAGATCGGCAGCGACGAGATCCTCGACCGTGACGCCGCCGGCATCGATCACCTCGCGGGTCCAGCGGGAGCCGTCGGCATTCGCCCGGTAGACGGCGACCGTCGGCCCGTGCCCTTCGACGGCCGACTGGTCGCTCGATCCGAATACGATCTCGTCGCCGCCGTCGCCGTCGAGATCGACGGTGGCCAGGGCGTGGCCGCGCACGTAGCCCGTGTCGATCACCGTCCGCCGCCAGGGGGCAGCGGGGCCGTCGGCCGTGGGGTGGTAGACGGCCACCGCGGTGCCGTGCATCGGCTCGACGGTGACGAGGAACTCCCGCCCATTGGCAAGCGAGCCGAGCTTGATCTCCCCGGAGCCACTCGTGTCGGGCGTGCCACCAGCGATCCCCGAGGCGAGCGTCGCCTTTGCGAAGCCGTCGGCCCTTTTGCGGATCAGATGAACGCCCTCGCGGCTGGCGGTGAGCGTGTCGACCCGGCCGTCGCCGTCGACGTCGCCGTGGGCGTGGTTGTGCATCCGATTGAGCGAGCCGTCGAGGATCGTCGCCGGCCAGCGGTTCCCCACCGGATCGGCCGGCACCGAAAAGGCCGTCAGGGCCACCCCCGGCTTGCCTTCGGGAGCTGCCAGCGGCGAGACGACAAGCTGGGCCTTGCCCGATCCGAGCACGTCGGCAAAGCGCATCCGGTGGGTGGAATGGAGGGGGCCGAGATCGTGGACATTCCACGGCTCGTCGAGCGAGGCCCCGCGGCGGAGCCAGTGGACGCTGCCGGTCTTCGGCCAGGAGGCCCCGACCGCGAAATCGACCTTTCCGTCGCCGTCGATGTCGTGCGGCGCGATGCAGACGTTGTCGCGCGGCGTCTGATCGCGGATCACCGTGTGCTTTTTCCATTCACCTGCCGCCTCAGCCGGATTGCCATACCAAAGGACGGCGTTTTCGGTGACGACGACGATGTCCTGCCGGGCATCGCCGTCGACGTCGGCGAGTGTCACCGCGTAGCAGATCTCCCCTGGATGGGGATCAATGACGCGCGCGGCAAAGGCCGGCTCGGCTGCCCGGGCCGGGGCGCCGAGAGCCACTCCGGCCAGCAGTCCTGCCAGGATCGCCCGCTGTGGCAGCGGGGCGGAGAAGCGGATCGCGGCAGGGGAGCGGCGCATGAAAGACCTCGGGCGTGAAGAAAGGAATCCCCCGAGAATACCCCCGTGCGCTCAGACGAGCTCGGGGAGCGGGGCGTGGTGGTCGGTGATGTACTGCGGCCGGCCGGAGAGATCGTTGACCGTCGAGAGATGATCGATGCCGAGGCGGTGGTAGAGGGTGGCGTGCACCTCCTCAAACCGCACCGGCCGATCCTTGACCTCGCCGGCGATCCGATCGGTCGAGCCGATCACCTGCCCGGTTCGCAGGCCGCCGCCGGCGAGAAGCGCACAGGTGACGTTCGGCCAGTGATCGCGGCCGGCATCCTTGTTGATCTTCGGCGTCCGGCCAAACTCCCCCCACACGATCACTGTCACGTCCTTGTCGAGGCCGCGGCGGTGGATGTCGCTCACGAGCGCTGATACGCCCTGATCGAGCTGCGGGATGTTCTCGCGACAGTTGGCGAAGTTGTTGCCGTGGTAGTCCCAGAAGCTGTAGCTGAGGGTCACGCAGCGCACCCCCGCCTCGACGAGGCGGCGGGCGGCGAGGAACTGTTGCATGAGCCGCGGGGCGCCGTCGCCTTGGTGCTTCTCGGTGCCGTAGCCATATTCATCGCGGACCGACTGCGGCTCCTTCGAGACATCGAGAGCTTCGGCCAGGGCGCTGGATGTGAGGACGCCGAAGGCCTGCTGCTGGAAGGCATCCATCCCGTCCATCATGCCGGTGCGGTCGGCCGTGCGGTTGAAGGAGTCGAGGGCGCGGACGAGGCCGCCACGGTCGCCGAGCCGGTCGAGGGTGAGGCCCGAGAGAACGAGATCGCCGGCGCCATCACCATTGGGCTGGAAGGGGGTGCAGGAGGGGCCGAGGTAGCCAGGCTTGCCGGAGTTGTAGGGGCGGTGCTGCATCCGCGGCGAGAGGCCGACGTACGGGGGCGCCGCCGGGCGAGCCGGGCCCTTGAGCTTGGCGACCACCGAGCCAAACTCCGGATGCCCCCCCGGCGGCTGCCGCTGATGGCTGCGGCCGGTGAGGCACTGGAAGGAGTAGTGGTCGCCGGTGGCGCCGACGAGCGAGCGGATGACGGCAAACTTGTCCATCATTTTCGCCATCCGCGGCATCAGTTCGCAGACCTCGATGCCGGGGACATTCGTGGCGATGGGTGAGAACTCGCCGCGGACTTCGCTCGGCGCATCGGGCTTGAGATCGACCATGTCCTGATGGGGCGGGCCCCCCGGCAGGTAGATCATGATCACGGCCTTCTGGCTCGCCGCCGAGCCGGTTCCCTGCTCTGCCCGGAGGACATCAGCGAGCGTCAGCCCCGGCCCGGCGGTGCCGAGGGCGGCGAGGCCACCGATGCGGAGGAACTGTCTCCGGCTGCCGCGGTCGCAGAACCGGCCGGAGGGAGTGCCGGGGATCGTGAGCATGATGGGAATCCTGTCGGGGACGCTTGGTGTCGGTCGGGCCGGGTGTCGGTGTGGCCGGTGTCGGTGGGACCGGGTGTCTGTGAGAGCGGTTGCGGGCGTGACGTGTTAAGGTCAGGTCAGCCCAGCTCGGGCAACGGCGTGGGGTTGTCGAGGAGGTACTGCGGTCGGCCGGTGTGATCGCGGAGCGAGGCTTCGGCCGGATCGATGCCGAGGTGGCGATAGAGCGTGGCGAGCACTTCGGCAAAGTGGACGGGGCGGTCGACGATCTCGCCGCCGAGCCGGTCGGTGGCGCCGATCACCTGCCCGGTCCGGAAGCCGCCGCCGGCGAGGAGCCCGCCGCCGACCTGCGGCCAGTGGTCGCGCCCGGCGTCCTTGTTGATCAGCGGCGTGCGTCCGAACTCCCCCCAGGCGACGACGGCCACGTCCTTGTCGAGGCCGCGGGCATGGAGATCCTCGATGAGGGCCGAGAGCCCCTGATCGAATTGCGGCAGGTGGGTGTCACGCATGCCGTTGAAGTTGTCGGAGTGGAAGTCCCAGCGGCCGAAGTTGAGCGTCACGACCCTGGCACCGGCCTCGACGAGCCGGCGGGCGACGAGGAAGTGCTCGAGATTCCGCGGGGCACCGTCGCCGAAACGGTTGGGATCCCCCTTGCCGTAGCGCTCGCGGACACTCTCGGGCTCATCGGAAACGTCGAGCGCCCGGGCGAGCCGGGAGCTGGTGAGAATGTCGAAGGCGCTCCTGGTGAGCGAGTCCATGCCATCGAGGGCGCGCGTGGCGTCGATGTCGCGCCGCAGCCGATCGACGTCGGTCAGCAAGCTGCGCCGGTCGGCGAGGCGGGCCTGGGTGAGGTCCTTGAGAACGATGTCGGTGCTCGAAGCGCCGTTGGGGCGGAAGGCGGCGTGCGACACCCCGAGGAAGCCGGGGAGGCCCGGCGACCCGTAGGGGGGGTGACCGGCGTCGGGGGAGAGGCCGACGAAGGCCGGCACCGCTGGTTCGACACTGCCGAGGAGTTTGCTCGTCACCGCGCCCATGCTCGGCCAGCCGCCGGGGGGCTGATTGCGGACGGTGCGGCCGGTGTAACAGATGAAGGAGTCGTGGTTGCCGTCGGGGGAGCCGTGGACGCTCCGCAGCGGGACGCACTTGTCCATGATCCGGGCGAGCCGCGGCATGTGCTCGCAGATCTCGATCCCGGGGACGTTGGTCGCGATCGGCTTGAACTCCCCGCGGATCTCCGCTGGGGCGTTCATCTTCAGGTCGTACATGTCCTGGTGGCCGGGGGCCCCGCACATGTAGATCATGATCACCGACTTGTGCGTCCGGCGGCCGGAGGCCTGCTCGGCAGCGAGGATCCGCGGCAGCGAGAGGCCGCCGACGGAGAGCGTGCCGATGCGGAGCATGTCGCGCCGGGAGAGGCCGTCGCAGAACCGAACGCCCCGGCCACTTTTTTGGTCAACGATCGAGAGCATCGCATGTTCCTCTAGCCTGCCTCGGCAGGGCAGCCCGGCTCCGGCCGTTCCTGCCCCTTTTCTGGCCTCGGCCCCAGTCCAGCCACCACACCCCAACTTTACCGCACCAACCTTGTCGGCACGAACGGCACCCGCACTCTCCTCTTCGCGCGGTATCTGGCAGCGGCCTGACCGCTTCCGGTCATCGTAAGCCATTCCTCCCCATAGGTTTAGGTCGATTGAGGGGGGCCGGGGCCGGAGTCGAGGGGGGAAAGGGATTCAAGCGGGGTTTTCCGGGGTAGAATCCGAGGACATCCAAGGGGGGCCAACCATGCTCACGATCCGCGGCGGTCAGAAGCGCTTCTGCGACGGTGTCAGCCGGCGCGATTTCCTCGCCATCGGTGGCCTGTCGTTCGGCATGGGGGGGCTTTCGCTCGGCGGGCTCCACCGCCTCGAAGCAGCCCAGGCCGCGGCCGGCGCGGGCTCGAAACTGGCCCACAAGTCGGTCATCAACATCTTTCTCGGCGGTGGGCCGCCCCATCAGGATCTCTGGGATCTCAAGCCCGATGCCCCGAGCGAAGTTCGGGGGGAGTTCAAGCCGATCTCGACGAATGTCCCCGGGATCCAGATCTGCGAGGTGTTTCCCCGCCTCGCGCAGCGTACCGACAAGTGCGCGATCATTCGCTCGATCGTTGGCTGCGACGGGGCCCACGCCGCCTTCCAGACCAACACCGGCTGGACGGAGGCGAGCCTGCGAACCCTCGGCGGCCGCCCCTCCCTCGGCGCCGCCATCGCCAAGATCCAGGGGCCGGTCGACAAGGCTGTGCCGCCGTTTGTGGGGCTCGCCGCCAAGACGCAGCACGGCCCCTGGTCTGACTCGGGGACGGCGGGCTTCCTCGGCCCCGCCTTCGGCCCCTTCCGGCCCGATGGCCCCGACATGGCCAACATGCAACTCAAGGATGTCTCCCTGGAGCGGCTCTCCGACCGGCGCAGCCTGCTTTCAAGCGTCGACAAGCTCCGCCGCGATGTCGATGCCAGCGGGACGCTCAATGGGATGGACGCCTTCGAGCAGCGGGCGTTTGACGTCCTCACCGGCTCGAAGCTCCTCGACGCCCTCGACATCTCCAAGGAAGACCCGGCCGTCCGGGCCGCCTACGGCGACGGCAAGCCGTATCAATTCCAGTACGACGGCGCCCCGACCTGCAACGACCATCTCCTCATCGCCCGCCGGCTCGTCGAGGCAGGGGTTCGGGTGGTGAGCCTCTCCTTCGGCCGTTGGGACAGCCATGGCGGTAACTTCGCCATGGTGCGCGACCATGGTCCGAAGCTCGATCAGGCGCTCTCGGCGCTGATCGACGATCTCGAGAGCCGGGGGATGCTCGGCGACGTCTCGATCGTGGTCTGGGGCGAGTTCGGCCGAACCCCGAAGATCAACAAGGACGCTGGCCGCGACCACTGGCCGCAGGTGAGCACGGCGCTCCTCGCCGGCGGCGGGATGCGCACTGGTCAGGTGATCGGGGCTACCAACCGGCTTGGCGAGCATGCCACCGACCGCCCCGTCCACGTCCAGGAAGTGCTCGCCACCCTCTATCACAACCTCGGCATCGACACGCAGACGTTCACGGTCGTCGACGCCACCGGCCGGCCGCAGTACCTCGTCGACAAGCCGGCGATCGCCGAATTGCTCTGAGCGGGCGTGGATCTGCCAGCTGCGAGCCGGCCAAAGAAGCGGCCAAATAGGGGCTTAAACCGCTGGATGGCGGCGTGCGAAGTGCCCTTTCCAGGAGGAGGTTGCGCTGTTTCTGACGGCGTCAGTGAACCGGCCAAAAAAGCGGCCATAATGGCCGGATGAGCCAGCCAGTCGATCGCGGAGAGAGCACGAGCCTGATGGAGCCTATGCTCCTGGGCGAATCCTCGCCCCGGCGGGTGGCGCTGGCCGACAAGGCGCTCGAACTCGTCACGGCCTCGACCCGCCTCGACGGCACGCTGCCGCGGGGAGTCGCCGGGTGCCTCGCCGGCCTCGTCCGCTCGATGAACTGCTACTACAGCAATCTCATCGAGGGGCACGACACCCACCTGGTGGATATCGAGCGTGCCCTGCGGGCCGACTACAGCGCCGAGCCGCGGAAGCGGGATCTCCAACTTGAAGCCCGCTCGCACATCGCCGTGCAGGCTTGGATCGACGCGGGCGGGTTGGCAGGTCGGGCATCGACCGCTGCGGCCATCCGCGAAATCCACACGCGGTTCTGTGGCGAACTTCCCGAGTCACTGCTGACAGTCGGAGACATCGCGACCGGCGGTGGGATTCGTGTGGTGCCGGGGAGTTGGCGGGTGACGGACGTGGCCGTCGGCCGTCATCGTGCCGTCAGCCCTGGGGCCGTCGAGCGGTTCATGGAGCGCTTCGAGGCCGTCTACGCGCACCTCGGGAAAATGGAGACCATCCTTGCCGTGGCGGCGGCCCACCACCGGCTCCTCTGGATCCATCCGTTTGCTGACGGCAATGGTCGAGTCGCACGGCTGGTGTCGTACGCGATGCTCCGTGACTCCATCGGGGCCAGTGGCATCTGGTCGATCGCCAGGGGTCTCGCCCGCCGCGAGGTCGATTACAAGGATCGGCTGGAGGACTGCGACCAGCCCCGTCGGAGTGGCTTCGACGGCCGTGGGGCGCTCGGCGAGGGAGCCCTCGCCGACTTCATCGAGTTTTTCCTCGACGTCTGCCTCGATCAGGTGACGTTCATGGAGCGTTTGGTGCAGCCTGCCGCGCTCACTGGGCGCGTCATCCGATGGGCCGAAGAGGAAATGGCCGCGGGGCGACTCGCGCCACGATCGGATCGGCTCCTCGAAGCGTTGCTTCTGCGGGGAGAGTTCGAACGTGGCGACGTCGAACGACTGCTGTCGGTCAGCGAACGGACCGCGAGGCGAACCACGTCGTCCCTGCTCGAGGCCGGTGCGGTGGTGGCCGAATCGCCCCGGGCTCCGCTGCGGCTGGGCTTTCCAGTGAAGGCAGCGCACCGCTGGCTGCCGGGGCTGTTTCCTGATCCGCCGACCGGGAGTCGGTGACGGCGCCGCGAAGCGCCCCCCCGGCGCCCGGCCGTCGCGAGCCGAGCAGGCTGTGGATGAAGTCATCCGCTGCCGCTCAGGTTATCCGCCGCCGCTCAGGGCTTGGCCGGGGCGGGGGAGGGCTCGAGGGTGTGGGCGAGCTTGCCGTCGGCCACCGTCCAGATCCGCAGCTTGCCGTCCTGGCAGCCGGCGGCGAGCCACGTCGGACCGGCCGCCACGGCCTGAACGAAGTCGGCGGCCCCGGGGAACTCGCGGACCGTGCCGCCGTTGCCGGCGTTGTAGATCCGCACCGTCGGGTCGCCGGAGCAGGCGATCACTTCTTCGCCCGGAGCGATGAACTTGACCGCCGTGACTTCCTTCTTGAGCCCGGCGATCGTCCGCTGCTGCTCGCCGGTGACGACGTCCCACACCTTGATCGCGTTGTCGGCCCCGGCGCTCGAAAGCCGCCGGCCGTTGGCCTGCCAGGCGACCCCGAGGACATGCCCGGTGTGCCCCTCGAAGCTCTTGATGTGCTTCCCGTCGGCGACACTGTGGACTTTCACGAAGCGGTCGGTTGCCCCCGAGGCGAGGAACTGCCCGTCGCGCGAAAACTCGAGCGCCGTCACGGCGTCGGAGTGCGGCGCGGCAAACTCGCGGACGAGCGCCCCGTCGGCCACGTTCCAGAGCTTGATCTCGCCGGAGCGGCTGGCGCGGCCACTGCCGGTAGCGAGGGTTTTCCCATCGGGGGAGAAGGCGAGCGCCGTGACGCCGTCGATCGGCGGCACGCTCGGATCGTCGTCGCTGGCCGGCGGCGTCAGTTCCCCGCCGATCGTGCGGGCGAGTGTCCACCGCGGGGCCACCTGCCAAATCCCGGCGGCCGCGGCACCGCCGCCGATGAGGGCCCGGCCGTTGTCGAGGAATGCCACGAGCGCCTTCGATTCGCCGGCGCCCCCGTCCCACGTATCGCGCGGGATCGCGTCTTGGCCGCCATGGAGCGAGCAAACGCCATCGGCCCCGGCACAGAGGATCCAGTTGCCATCGGGAGAGAAAGCGACCGCAGCGGCCGGCTTCTCCGAGGCGGTCTTTTGCTCGGCCAAGGCCTGACGGGCCGCTTCGCTGGCGACCGCGTCGGTCTCTGACTTCGTCGCCTCCTCCTTCCGCTTGGGAAGGTCTTCGTTCGAGCGCGTCACCTGCGCCTGGGCAAACTCGACGGCGCGCTTGGCACTCGTGGCGGCCGTCTCGGCCCCCTTGCGGGCATCCTCGGCGGCGGTGGAGGCCTTCTTCATCTCCTCCATCTTCTTCGTCGCTTCGTCGGCCTTCGCCTTGGCGCGCTCGATCTGCTGGGCGGCCTGGGCGACGGCCTGATCGGCGGCGGCCCGGGCAGCGGCGGCAGCGGCGGCGGCGGCCTCGAAGCTCTTGAGGGCCTCGGCGGCGGCAGCGTCTCCGGCGCTCGACGCTGCGACTAGCGCGAAGGCGTCCCTGCCGGCGACCGTCCCCTCCATCGCCGCTACGACAGCGGCCGCGGCCTTGGTCGCCGCCTCGTGGGCGGTGGTCGATTGGGCGAGCGCCGTGCCGGCCGTCGTGGCCAGCGTCGCAGCCTCGTCCGCGGCGGCCAGCGCCGTCTTCGCCACCTCGGCCTTTTCACCGAGCGTCTTGTCGGCGGCGGCGAGCTTCTCGTTTGACTGCGTCATCTCCGTGTTGGCCGCCTCGATCGCCTTCTCGGCGGCGGTCACCAGAGCCTTGCCGTATTCGACGTCCTGCTTACGGACGGCCGCATCGATCTCGGCCAGCCGCAGCTTCTCGGCGATCCGCACATCCCCCTTCCACTCGGCCGCAAGAGCCCCGTCGGCGACGTTCCAAAGCTTGACGCCCGGCACTGTGCCGACGGTCGTCAGCCGCGAGCCATCGGGCTTGAGCGCCATGCCACCGAGAGCGCCACCATGAGCGAATTGGCGAACGACGGCTGCCCCCTCGATATTCCAGAGGCGGACCGTCCCGTCGGCGCCACCGGCGAGGAGGTGGCCGGAGAGGGTGGGGGTGTCGGCGAGCGCCGCCACCGGACCGGCGCCGGCGTTCAATTCCTTGATCGGCTGCGGCGCCGCGGCGACCGGATCGACCGGCGGGGCGGGAAGGGGAAGGGCAAACATCCGAACGACGCCATCGGCTTCCGCCACGGCGAGTTGCGCCCCACCTGCAGTCACGGCCAGGGCACGAATCCCGGCCGGCCGCATGAACCGCCCCGTCACGTTTCCATCGGCGGCAGTCGTCGCCACGATGCTGCCGTCGGCGCCGGCCGAGTAGACGGTGGCCCCGTCGGCCGTGAGGGTCACCGCGGTGACGGCGGTGGTGTGGGCCTTGAACGCCCGGCGGAGGGCGCCGGTCGAGGCATCGATGAGGATCACGGCGCCGTCGGGGCGGCCGCCGGCGGCGGTGCCGGCTGCGGAGGCGATCGAGGTGATCCCGGCTGTCTCCGCCACTTCTGCAAGGCGCGTGGCCCGCGACCGCTCCCAGAGTTTGACGGTCCGGAATGAGGCCGAGGCGAGCAGGTCGTCGGTGGGGGAGATTGCCAGCGACAGGATCGTGTCGCGATGGGCGCTGTCGGCGGCAGCCGGGGCGTCGGCTGTGGCCGGGTCGACAAGCGCCCCGAGGAGGGCGCCGGTGCTGTTGTCGTAGACGCTCAACCGCCCGCCACGGGCGGCGGCGGTGACGCGGCCATCGTTGCTCATCACCACGGCGAGCACTCCGCCGGTGCCGGCGGGGATCGGCCGCCAGTGGATCGGCTTCTTCGCGATGGCCGGGCCGGCGGCGGCCCCTTCGTTGATCCAACGCTCGAGAAGCCCGAGTTGCGCGGGGCTCATCGCCTGGGCGCCGACCTTGTTCTCCGGCGGAGGCATGAAGTCCTCCTGGAGGTGGGCCGAGCGGAGGAAGACGGGGCTTTCCGCCGCCTTGCCGGCGATGACGCCCGGGCCGGAATCGCCGCCGGTGAGGATCGCCTTGAGGGAGTCGAGGATCAGTCCCCCCTCGTGGATTTTCGCGTTGTGGCAGGCGGTGCAGTTGGCGGAGAGCATCGGAAGGATCTCGTCCTGGAAACGCACAGCGTCGGTGCGCTCAGGCGCCGTGATCGGCAGGCCGTCGGCGAGGAGCACGGCGGGGCCGAGCAGGGCCGCGGCTGGAACCGCAAGCAGGCGCGTGACGACGGTGCGGAAACGGTTGATGCTCATCGGAAGCCTCTCTCCTCGTTCGACTCTTCCGCGGATCCAAACAAGATCCGCACTCTCAAAGCCGCTGTGCATGACTCGCGTGTCGCCCGCGCCGTCGAACACCTCACGGCGCCTCGACAACCACAGGAACCTTGCGTTCGGTAACGACATCCCGATCGTAAAACTTGACCTTACCCTTCAGGACCAACTCGTAGCGGCCAGGGGGGGTTTCGCCGGTGGTGACGATCTTGACGACTCCCTGGGCCTGATCCCCCGGTACGGTGACCGCCGCAAGCGACAGCCCCGGCACGGGATTCGCCGGCGCCGCCTCGAGGACGATGTCGCCGGCCAGACCGTAGCGGCGCTCACAGGGGACCGCGAGATCCGCCGTCGCGCCCTGCTTGAGCGCGACCTGTTCTGGAAGCGGGCCGAACTCCAGCGGCACCTCGGCGACGCGAAGCATGATCGAGGGAACGATCACCGGCACGTCGATGTCCTTGGGCGCCGCGGCCGCGGCCGTATCGGCGGCCACCTTCTCACGGCGGACACGCTCCTCCTCGGCGGCCTTGGCCTTTGCCTCCGCCTCCTTGAGAAGCGCATCGGCCTTCGCCTTCGCTTCGGTCTGCTCGGGTGTCGGTTGCTGGCCGGCGGCCTGGAGATCGGTGAGCACCTTGTCGGCAGCGGCGAGGGCGGTCTTCGCCCCCTCGACCTGAGCCATGCGCTCCTTCACCAAGGCGGCGATCCGCTCATGATCGGCTTTGGCAAGCTCCGCCGCCTGCGGATTGCGGGCATAGGCCATCTTCGTCGAGCCGCGGAGGAGGATCTGGTAGGCGCCGGCGGGGAGCTTCGGATCGAGATCGATCTCGGCGGTGGCCGCCGTGGCCGCCTCGGCGATCTTGATCTCGGGCACCTTGAGCTCGGCGGGCAGCCCCGGCGCCGTCAGCGAGACATCCCCCTTGCCGCCGGGACGACGGACGAGCGAGAGCGGGATCGAGACCTTCCCCCCGCGCGCTGTCTCCCAGACCTTCGTCTCGGTCGGGGCGACCGTGAGCGGCGCGGCCTCACCGGTCACCGCGAGCGTGACGTCGTGGAGCTCATGAACGATCCGCGGCACGTTTTGGTTGTCGGCATTGAAGCGGAGCGTTGCCACGCGGGCGGTGTGGACGACGTCGGCCTCGCCGACCTTCGCTCTTCCGACGACCCGGATCGTTCCCGACCAGGGCTTCATCCCCTCGGCCGCCGAAAGGACGAGTTGGAATCGGGAGGCCTTGGAGGGGCCGGCAGGCGCCGCCGACACGCCCGGCGGCAGTCCCTCGGCTTCGACCGTCACGTCGCCTGAAAAGCCGTCGGTGCGGAAGACCATGACGTCGATCGTCGTGGCGCCGCCGATGTCGATCACCGGCGGGACCACATTCGCCTTGTTGGCATCGGCCCGGTTCTGCTCCGCCAGGAGCGCGAGCAGACGGAAGTCGGGGGCGGGTTTGCGCGCCACGAGCACCCAGGCGTTTTCGGGAGTAGTGCGCGAATCGGCCTTGAGATCGCGGACGAGAAAGCGGTAGGTGCCGTCGGCCGGGGCCTTGAACTCGATCGTCGGATCGGCCGAGGGGCGGTCGATGGCGCCGCCGACGAACTCCGCCGGGCCGTCGTCGACGAAGGCCAGTTCCTTCCCCACGGGCTTGCCGTCGGGGCCGGCCGTGACGCTCTCGATCGTCAGGCAGGGATCGGACTGGAGCCCGAGTCGGTTGGAGACGAGGTCGAAGAGAAACGTGTCGCCGGCCTTCGCTTCGAACGTGAACCAGTCGCGGTCACCGCGGGGGTGAAAGCGACCGGCGAGCGTAACAGGAAAGGTGATGCTCTGCGCCGCAGCCGGTTGGTCATTCGGTTCGACTTCCGTGACCGGAGCCGTCGGGGCGAGGAGTGCCGGGGCGAGCGGCTGTGCGGCACCGGGAACGTCGCCAAAGAGATCGACGAGATCGGCCGTGGCATCGCGCGGGGCGAGCAACCGCCAGGCGTTGCGCACCGTCGCGCCGCGGGCGGGATCGCCGGCGCGGACGTCGATCGTGATCTTCTCGAGCCCCGCCGTCCCTTCCTGGGCGGAGAGCGCCGGCAACGTCGCCGGGGTGGCGCCGGGGAGGCCCGAGCCGTAAACGTCGACCTTCACCGACTCGCCGATCCGGGCCACCGGCGGGAAGACGAAGTCGATCTGCGGTGCCGTCGAGACGCCGATCCGGTAGTGGTTGTCGTCGCCGCCAGCCGCGTAGAGGTCGTGGATCCGAAGAATGTAGCGCCCGTCGGCGGGGGCAGTGAAATCGAGGAATGGATCGTCGGCATGACGGCGGCGGGCGGTGGCAAGGACGCGGCCGGCGCCATCGAGGACGTCGAGCACCGGGGTCATCCGCGAATCGATCCGCCGGGCCCAGACCTCGGCGCGGATCCGCTGGCCGGCCTTGAGCGGGACGGCGTAGTGATCCGACTTGCCCGCCGTGGGGCGTGCGGTGATCGTCGCGTCGGCGGCCACCTCCTGCGCTTTGGCAGGGCTGTCGGGCTCGCCAGCCTTTGTGATCTCGGCCGTGGTGCCGACGAGGAACGTGCGCGGGTTGCTCGCCCCGTAGCGGCCGACGGCGACGACGTCATAGAGCCCGGCCGGCACGTCGGGGGCGATCGTGACGACCATCTTCCGCGGGATAGCGCGCGGCTGCGGGTCGAACTCCGTCGGTGCGGTCATCTCCGGCGCGGCCGAGATGCCGGGATGGGAGAAGATGAGCTTCTCGAGGTCGTCGAGGTCGGCGCCGAGGAGCGTGACGGTGACCTGCGAGCCCTGCTGGCCACCGGTCGGCTGGAGGGCAGAAAGGGCCGCGCGAGGGAAGTCGGCGGTGGCCGCGGTCGGGGCGAGCAGGCCGGCGCTCACCAAAATGACCGCGGGGAGGAAGCGGTGGAATCTCATGATAGTGCGTTCCGTGGGAGGGGGCGGCGCAGCATCGCTGGCCGTCCGTGGCTTCGCTGCCGGTCCGCAATCTGGATCGGGGGCCGTCTGCCCCCGATCGGCCCCACCCCGGGGTCGAACGGTTCCTTCGTGAATGGAATCAGTGGTTGAAGAGAAATTCCTTGGTGTTGAGCAGCGACCAGATCACGTCCTCGTAGGCGGCCTGACGGTTGTCGCCGTGACCCTCGAGGTATTTCT
>CAMARC010000050.1 GCA_945860405.1 Candidatus Kuenenia stuttgartensis
ACCAGCCACGCCCCGCACCTCATCGCCGCGGCCCTCGCGGCGGCGACGCCGGCAGACGTCACCCGCTTCACGGCCGGTGGCTGGCGCGACAGCACACGGATCGCCGCCGGGGATCCGGCCCTGTGGGCCGACATCCTTCTCGACAACGCTGCCGAGGTCGCCCGGGCGCTGACCCGGGTCCGCCGGATCTCCGACCGCCTCCTCGAGGCCCTCGAAGCCGGCGATCGCAAAACCCTCCTCGATCTCCTTCAACGGGCCAAGGAACGCCGTGATGCTGTGGGAAGTTGACGTCCTCTCCGCCGATTCCGCCAACGACCATGCCGCCCGCGCGGTGGTGCGGGGCGCTGCCGATCTCGGCATCGTCGCCTGTACATCGGCGCGGGCCGTCACCGCATGGCTCATCGAAGGGGAGCTGTCGAGGAGCGATCTCGAGCGTGTCGCTGCATCGCTGCTAACCGATCCGGTGACGGAGCAGTTCACGATCCTCAAGCTCACAGGCGGCGCGTCGTCGGCCCCCGATGCTGCCGGCACGCCCCCCGCCGCAACGCTTCCTTTTCCCCTCCATGTCCTCCCCAAGCCGGGCGTCACCGACCCCGCCGCCCAGAGCGTGCTCGAGGCGATGCGGCTGTTGGGGCTCGAGGCCGTGGCCGTGCGGAGCGTGAAGAAATACTGGCTCCCGGAGCTCCCCCGGGCCGATGCCGAACGGCTGGCGTGGAAGCTGCTGGCGAGCGACGCGATCCACGACGTCGTCGTCGGCCCCCTCCCCCTGCGGGCCCTTTCCGGTGGACGGCCGTGGGCGTTCACGGAGGCCGAGGTGCCGCTTCAGGGGCTCGACGACGGCGCGCTTGCGAAGCTCAGCCGAGAGCGTTGCCTGGCGCTGTCCCCCCTCGAGCTTGCGGCCGTCCGCGATCATTTCGCCACCCTTGGCCGGGCGCCGCTCGAGATCGAGCTCGAGACGATCGCCCAAACCTGGAGCGAGCACTGCTGCCACAAGACCCTCGGCAGCCCGATCGACCACGAGGGGCCCGACGGCGCCGTCCGCTACGACAACCTTCTCAAGGAGACGGTGTTCGCCGCGACGCGGGAAGTTCGTGAGGCACTCGGCCGAGGCGACTGGTGCGTGAGCGTCTTCCGCGACAACTCCGGCGTCGTCCGCTTCGACGGCGATCACGACATCTGCATCAAGGTCGAGACCCACAACCACCCCTCGGCGATCGAGCCGTACGGCGGCGCTGCCACCGGCCTCGGTGGGGTGATTCGCGACGTCCTCGGCACCGGCCTCGGCGCGAAGCCGATCGCCAACCTCGATGTCTTCTGCGTCGCGGCCCCTGACACGCCGGCCGCCGACCTGCCGCCGGGGGTGATCCCGCCCCAACGGCTCCTCGCGGGGGTCGTGGCCGGCGTTCGCGACTACGGCAACCGAATGGGGATCCCCACGATCGCCGGCGCCGTCGCCTTCCATCCCGGCTATCTCTGCAATCCGCTGGTGTTCTGCGGAACGGTGGGGATCATGCCGCGCAACTCCGCCCAGACGGAGGTGCGAAAGGGGGATCTGGTTGTCGTGGCCGGTGGCCGCACGGGGCGTGACGGAATCCATGGCGCCACCTTCTCGAGCATCGAGTTGACCAGCGACAGCGAATCGCAGTCGGGCGGGTCGGTGCAGATCGGTCACGCGATCAACGAGAAGGTGCTCGTCGAGTTCATCCTCGAAGCCTCGCGGCAGCGCCTCTTCCACGCCATCACCGATTGCGGGGCCGGTGGCCTCTCCAGCGCCGTCGGCGAGATGGGGGCGAGCCTCGGGGCGATAGTCGACCTCGACCAGGTGCCTTTGAAATACGAGGGCCTTTCGGCGACGGAGGTGTGGATCTCCGAGGCCCAGGAGCGGATGGTGCTCGCCGTCGCCCCGGCCGACTGGGAGAAGCTCGCCCGCATCGCCGCCGACGAAGGGGTCGAGGCGACCGCGATCGGGACGTTCACCGGCGACTGCCTGATCGAGCTGAAGTGGCAGGGAAAGGTTGCCGGCGCGCTCGACTGCCACTTCCTCCACGAAGGACGCCCCCGCCAGCGCCTCCAGTCGCGATACGTGCCGCTCCCCGCCACCGCGCCCGCCTGGAGCGCGACGACCGTGTCGCTGGTAGCCACGCTCCTCGAACTCCTCGCCGCTCCCGATGTGGCGAGCAAGGAATGGATCATCCGCCAATACGACCATGAAGTGCAGGGCTGCAGCGTCGTCAAGCCGCTCCTCGGCCCCGGGGAAGGCCCCGCCGACGCCACGGTCGTCCGCGGCGTGCTCGGCCGCGACCGGGGGATCGCCCTCGGCGTCGGCCTCCGTCATCGGATCGGTCCGCTCGATCCCTGGCAGATGGCCGCCGGGGGGATCATCGAGGCGGTGGCGAACGTCGTCGCCACCGGCGCCGATCCCGACCGCATCGCGCTGCTCGACAACTTCTGCTGGGGCGACACGCGCCGGCCGGAATCACTCGGCACGCTCGTCGAGGCCTGCCGGGCCTGCCACGACGTCGCGGTCGATCTCGGCGCGCCGTTCGTCTCCGGCAAGGACAGCCTCAACAACGTCTTTGCCTGGACCGATGCCGCGGGCAAGCCGCGGGAGCTGTCGATCCCGCCGACGCTCCTGGCGACGGCGCTGGGACAGGTCGACGACGTCCGCCGCGTGGTCACCCCCGACCTGAAGCGACCGGGCAGCCGGCTGGTGGTGATCGGCCTCACCCGGGACGACCTCGCCGGGAGCCAACTCGAAGCCCTCGGCGTCGTCACCGGTGGCGCCGTGCCGAAAATCGACGCGCCAAAGTGCCGTGAGACCTTCCGGCGTTTGGCCCGCGCGATCCGCGACGGTGGGATCCTCGCCTGCCACGACGTCTCCGACGGCGGTCTTCTCGCCGCGGTGGCGGAGATGGCGATCGGCGGCCAGCTCGGGGCGACGATCGATCTTGGCAAGGTGCCGACGCTCCTCGAAGGGGGCCAGGGGCAGCATGCCGATCTCACGATCGCTTTCGCCGAATCCCCCTGTCGGTTCGTCTGCGAAGTCGACGCCGCGTCGGCCGATCGGATGGGGGAATGGCTCGAGGGCATCCCCTGGGCGTGGGTCGGGGAGGTCGTCACGGCCCCCGAACTCACGATCAGCGGCTGCTTCGGCGCGGACGAATCCGTGGCGATCGACCGTCTGGCCCGTGCCTGGCGGTCGCGCCAGGCCTCGACATGACCGCGCTTTGGCGCTCCCCTGCGAGCCGCCTCGCTCTCGTACCCTTTCCTTCACCGGTTTGACCCGTTCCCGATCGCCCCGTTGCCAGGGATTCCAGCATGCTTTCCCCCCGTGTTCTCGTCCTCCGTGCCCCCGGCACGAACTGCGATCATGAGACCGTCCACGCCTTCGAGCGGGCCGGGGCGATTGCCAAGCGGATTCATGTCCACGCTCTGGCGGAGAAGCCGTCGCTCGCCGATGACTACCAGATCCTCTGTATCCCCGGCGGCTTCTCCTACGGCGACGACATCGCCAGTGGCCGAATCCTCGCCCTCGAACTGAAGACCCGGCTCGGCGATCTCCTCGCCCGCGTCCGCGACCGCGGTGGCCTCGTGCTCGGGATCTGCAACGGCTTCCAGGTGCTCATGCAGACGGGGATGCTCGTCGCCGATCCCGACGGCAAGCCGCGGGCCTCGCTTGCCCACAACCGCTCGGGGCAGTTCACCGATCGCTGGATCCGCCTCGAAGCGAAGCCGGGCAAATGCGTCATGCTCCAAGGGCTCGACCAGCCCTTCGATCTCCCGGTGGCCCACGGCGAGGGGCGATTCGTGACCCGGTCTACCGCCGATCTCGAAGCCCTCTCGGCAGCCGGTCAACTCGTCCTCCGCTACGCGACCGACGCCGCTGGTCAGCCCACGAATCCCAACGGCTCGGCGGGCGACGTGGCAGGCGTCTGCGATCCGACCGGCCGCGTCTTCGGGCTCATGCCCCACCCCGAGCGGTTCCTCGTCGCCACCCAGCATCCCTCCTGGAACGGCCGTCTTGACGGCGACGCCTTCGGCGCCGGCCTGGCGATTTTCGCAAGCGCCGTCAAAGCGGTCTCGTAAGCGCGGGGCAGCCTGGGGGCTTTGGTGGCTTTTGGAAAAGCCCCTTTTGGAGCTCGCCTCGGGCTCCGTTGACGCTTTCCGCCCCCGGGCCTACCCTCCGCCCCCGCGGGCATGGCCCCGCGCCCTGTCATTCCTTCCCCCTTTGGCTGCGATGCCTTGCGCATGGCGATCCGCGTGAGAGGTCTGACGTCGCTCTTCCTGGCCGCCTTGCTGGCGGCGGCGGGATGCGTCTCTGCGCCGACGATCGACACCCTCCTCACGGAACGGATGCCGAAGACGGCCGGCGCCGCTGGGGGCGTGGCCATGCGGCCCGTCGCCCAGACGCTCCCCCTCGAGGTGTTCTTCCTCCGCTGCGAGGAGAATCATGCCGGGCATGAAGAGCTCTGGGCCCGCGTCGACGAGCAACTCGTCGATGAGACGGTCCGCCGTCGACTCGCCGCCAATGGCCTCCGCGCCGGCATCCTCCTCGGCCAGCTCCCCGAGCCGATCCTTGCCGCCCTCGAGCCTCCCGTCAGCGCGGGCGACGGAGGCCCTCCTCCTCCCGTCAACGCCGCCGACGCCAATCCCCCGGTGGTGCGGCGCGTTCTCCGGCTCCTCCCCGGCCGCGAGAGCGAGCTGGTGGCGCTGAAGTCGATCCCCGATCTGGTTGTCCTCGAACAGGAGGAGGATGGCCTCCGCGGAGCCAACTATGCCGATGCCGTTCCCCACTTCACCCTCAAGGCATGGCCCGCAGCCGATGGCCGTGTCCGCGTCGATCTCGTGCCGGTGATCCGCCACGGCCCGATGGAGCGCTCGTTCGTGGGGGAGGATGGCGCGTTCAAGATCGAGACAAGCCAACGGAAGCGGGTCCTCGATCGGCTGCGGTGCGAGGTGACCGTCCCCGCCGATGGCCTCCTCATCGTCGGGCCCGCCGGCGAGCAGGGAGCGTCGGTCGGCGATGCCCTCTTCCGCCCCCGATCGCCGGGGCGTGCCGAGACCCGACTCCTCGCCCTCCGCCCCCTCGCTCCGGGCGTCGATCCGATGTTCATGACGGCGCAGGCGCCCGACGCCCTGGCGTCTTCCGGCGATGCCGACGCCGCACCGACCGCCTCCGCGACCGACTGACCGGCCCTCGGCAATCGAGGCAAGCTGGGAGGGGGATGACGCTCCGCCCCTTCGAATCGCCCCGGCAAGATGCGGCGATCCGGCAAGACGCGACTGCGCCGACGAGCGGCTTGGCGCGCGGACACCGACGGAGCCGATTCGTTAGCGAAGAGCTCTCTCGTTCCTCCCGGGGATCGCCCGGGTGGAATACGGAGCCTCCCGCAGGGATGCACATTCCATGACGAAGACATCGGCCCCGGTCAGGGCACATCGGCCCCAGCCCTACACGGTGTTCGGTGCCGCGATCGTGGCCGGTGCCGCGGCGGCGTTCGGCCTCAACAGCGCCCTCGACACCCACCTCGCGCAGGCCAAACCTCAAGTGGAGAGCGAGTCGATCCTCGTCGCCCTCCGCGCCCTGCCGACAGGGGCGCCTGTGACGGTGTGGGATGTGGGTTTGCGCGACTGGCCGAAGGCGATGGTCCCTTCGTCGGCGATGCGTGTCACCGACGATCTCGACAACCTCATCGTCCGTCACCCGCTCCGCGAGGGGCAGCCGATCCTTGCGGTGCAACTCGGCCGGGCAGACGCGGCAGCGGTCGAATCGGTGGCCCGTCCGCTCGCGGTGGCATCGCCCACACCGCCGCCCAGTCGTGAACCGGAACGGGATCTCTGGGAAGCGACGCCCACCGCCTCGGCTTCCCCGGTCACGCCCCCCTCGGCAATCAGCACGCCCCCGACGGCACGGGTGGCCACGGTCACCACGGTGTCGACGACGTTTGCCACCGGGACGACCACAACTCCACCCCAGGCGCAGGTCACCATCACGCCCACCACGTTGAACATCCCCACCACGCTTACCGCCGATCCGGTCCCGCCCGGCGCCGCCGTGGCTGCAAGCGTCCCGCGGCCAGAGCCCGTGGCACCGACTGCGCCCGTGGTCTCGGCCCCAATCGCCACGACGGCGCCGACCGCCGAGCCACAGCCAACGCAGGATCCCCGCGCCCCCAAAGCCGATGCCCCCACCGCGCGGATTGCCATGGCAAGCGCCTCGCCCGCCCCCCAGGCGACCGTCGAGGCGACGCCCCCGGTGGCTGACGCCGGTAGCACTCCATCTTCGCCGTTGCGGAACCCCCTCCGCCCGCGATCTTCGTTGATCCAGGCGCTGGCGGTCCCGAACCGCTCGGCGCTGACAGACGAGATCGCCACTCGATCCGAAGACACCCCTGCCGGACTCTCCAGCCGCGTCACGACAGCGACGGCGGTGGCTGAACGCTCGGTCACCGTCCGCGACACCGCCGCCGAAGCCCCGCGGATGCTGCCGAGCGGGCGTGACACGAGCGTCGCTCCGGCCGCCACGACGGCCCAGGCCGCCCGTGCTCCCCAGCCGCGCCCCGCCACCCCGCGTGCCACGGCCACAGCGCCCGCCACCCGTTCCGCGCGGGCTCAAAGCTTCAACAAGGGCTACCGGCCCAACTGACGCCCGGTGCCGGCCTCATCGGCGGCATCGGCCTCGTCGCCAGCGTCGGGATCGTCGTCGAGGTTGAGGATCCGGTAGGCACCGCCACACCGGGCGGCAAGTTCGGCGAGCCGCGGGCTACGACGTGACTCATCGCCGAACTGCACGACCATGCACCGGCTCCCGCTGCCGAGACGGGAGAGCCGTTCGAGTTCGGCGTCGGTGAGATCGTCCTTCGCGTCGGCGTCGGTGAGGAGGAAGACCACGTCCGGGGCGAGCCGGAAGGCCGCAGCGAGGGCTTCCGCGTGCCGGGTTCCGCCGTCGGCCCGCACTCCCTCGACAAACCTCCGGGCCGCGCGCCGATTCTCCTCGGTGGCAAAGACGAGCCGTCCCCGGCTCCCGGCCGGGGAGAAGACGTGGAGACGGTCGTTGTAGAAGATGACGTAGAACTGCTGCACGTCGCCGAGTTCGTCGATGCTTCGGATCAACTCCTGCTTCGCCGCGGCCAGCGGCCGACCAGCCGGCTCCGCCATGCTCGCCGAGCGGTCGAAGACGTAGACGAAGCGGTTTCCCTTCGCCTCGAGGCCGAAGATCCCGGTGCGGATCCCGCCCGGCGACTTGACCGGCGGCGGCTTCGGTGCCTGCCCGGAAGCCGGCATCCATGACGCCATGCCCCAGGTGGCTGCGGCGGCGGCGACCACCGTGACAAGCCATCGACGGCGGGCCGTCGGCGGGCGATCATCTCCCGATTCGTGCCTCATCGCCCCTCCCAGTCGCCTGTCCGGATACGATTTCGCACGAGCGTCACGGCTCGATGACGAGCTTGCCGTCGAGGACGCCGGTCCTCGCTACGGTCGACGCTTCCTGAAGCGCGTGGGCCAACGACGTCTGGTCGAGCGGTAGCACGCGGGCAATCGGAACCCGCAAGCGCCCCGCCGCCATCCAGCGGTTGATGTCGAGCGCCGCCGCGGCCTGGAGCCGCCAATCGGCCTTGAACATCGCAAACCCGACCATCCGACATCCCTTGACGTAGAACGGTCCGACGGGGAACGGCGTCCGCACGTCGCGCCCCGCCATGAGGACGATCCTTCCCCCGTCGGCGAGCAGGCCGACGGCCCGATCGAACATCGGCTCGCGCTGGGTTTCCCAGTAGACATCGATGCCGTTGGGAGCCGCTGCCCGGGCCGCCTCGACGAGATCATCAGCCCGGTAGTCGAAGACCTCATCGGCCCCCAGGCTCCGCACTCTCGCCCGCTTCTCCTCGGTGCCGGCGGTGCCGATCGCGCGGGCGCCGAGGGCTCGCGCCACCTGGACGACGGCGCTCCCCACTCCCCCCGACGCCCCATTGACGAACAGCATCTCCCCCGCCTCGAGCTTGGCATGGGAGACCAGCCCGAGGTGGGCCGTGATCGACACGAGGGCCGCCGCCGCCGCATCCCGGTCGCTGACCGAATCAGGGGTGGGGTAGAGCCAACGCTCGTCGATTGCCGCAAGTTCAGCGAACGTCCCCTGTCGCCCGAGCAGCCCCTGGTTGGAGCCCCAGACGCGCATGCCGGGGCGGAACGACTGGACATCGCTCCCGACCGCGACGACTTCGCCGGCCAGATCACAGCCCACGATAAACGGGAACGGAAGCGGGAAGGCCACCGCTCCGGCGCGGACGTAGGTGTCGATCGGATTGACCGCGCAGGCTCGGACGCGCACGAGCGCCTCGCGCGGCCCCGGGACCGGATCGGGAAGGCTGCCGACCTCGATCACCTCCGGGGGGCCCGTGCGGGTGATGAAGGCGGCCTTCATCGACCGTCGACCTTCCGTGCAGAGAAGAGGACGCCGAGGCCTCCGGCCAAAGCCGCCAGGGCTCCCACGGCGGCCGCGGTGCGGAGGCCGTTGCGTAGGGCGTGGTAGTAGTCCGACCGGGCCTTCGATTTCGCCTCCATCTCCGTCGGCGGCCGATCGACCGATGCGTGGACGAGTCGCGTGGCCCAGGCCGAGTAGACCTCGTCGGTCGGTGCCCGCATGGCCGACGACCTGATCGTGGCGTCGTCAAACATCTCGACCTCAGGAGGGGTGAACGACAGCGACAGCAGCCCGGCCGTGGCGGCCAGCAGGCTGCCAGCCAGGACGAGCGTGTGCATCCCCGTCCAGCGCCCGGAAGCGCTGACATCCGCCTTCCCGCGGGGTGCTGCTGCCGCGCGCAACTTCCCCAAATCCCGCAGTCGTGGCACAGGTTCCTCACGGCCGCAGGCGGGGCAGGTCGCCAGCCCGCCCGCCTGGGAGGAGGTGACCGAAATGTCCACACCGCATCCGCAGGGGAGGAGAAAGGAAGTCATCGGGAGGGGGCTCCAGTGGCCGCAGAAACGACGTGCCAGGATTTTTTTACCATTTGCCGAGCAAATCCTCGAACAATCGATGAAAGAAGGGGAAAAAAAGTTGGCCTTCCGTCCCCCACAGCGTCATAATCCTGTGCCTTCCGGACGCTCGGCATGGCACCACATCGGCGGCTCGAACCAGAGCGCGATGGGCCGTCGGCGTCCCTTCACGGAAGGCGCGATCGATCCAGTCGGTCGAAACCGGCTTGGGGTACGAACGTGTTCACAGGGGCCCTTGGGGGCTCTTTTTCCGTCCTCACCCCCCGGTGTTCCCGTCGTTTCTGTTCCGCTTCCCCCCGGTCGATCCCGGATCACCCAACCGTTTCCGGAGTTTCCCGGAGGAGGATTCGAGCCTCTGGACTTGCCCACCCCTTGAATCACACTGTCGGCGTTCCGAATGATGCACTTGGCGACCGCAGGAAGCGGTGGTCGCTGGGCCAGTCAGGAGCGCCGGCGCGACGCCTGAAGCCGCACCGCGGGTGATGCACGAAGCCTCTCCCTGCGATTGACCGGTCCGATCGAACCCGCCCAGTGAATCCGTTCCACGAAGGAGTTCCAACCTTGTACGACTCGCTGCTGGATGAACTCGAAGACGATGTCGTCTCCAATCCCCAGGATGTCGAGGATCTCACGGTCAAGGTCGTCGATGCCGAAGAGGCCGACGCCGACATGCTCGCCGACGACGATGCCGGCGTGCTTTCCGACGGTGACATCGACGCCGACGTTGAGGCGGAGATCGAGTCGTCGGGCGAAACCGAGGATGTCCTCATCGAGCAGAGTGAGAATTGGTCCGACGATCCGGTGCGAATGTATCTGACGCAGATGGGAGAGATCCCTCTCCTCACGCGCGCTCAGGAGATCTGGCTGGCTCGGCAGATCGAAACGACCCGGGCGGCCTTCCGGGCGAAACTGCTGGAGTGTGAGTATGTCTGCCAGCAGGCCTTCAAGGTGTTGTCGCGGGTCCACCGTGGCGAACTCCCCTTCGACCGCACCGTCCAGGTTTCGGTGACCGACCGGCTCGAGAAGGATCAGATCCTGGGTCGTCTTCCCCACAACCTGCGGACCCTCGACGTCCTCCTCAAGCAGAACAAATCCGACTACCGCATCGCCCTCTCGAAGAAGCGGAAGATGTCGGAGCGCCGTGAGGCCTGGGCCCGTCTCGGCCGCCGCCGCCGCCGGTGCGTCCGCCTCGTCGAGGAACTCGGCCTGCGCACCCAGCGAATCGAGGCGATGATCCCGACGCTCGAGGAGTTCGTCCGCCGCATCAAGGAACTGCGGCTGAAGATCGAAGCCCACAAGAAGAGCAAGCAGCCCCCCGCCGGGCGGCAGAAACTCGTCGATGAATACCGGATGATCCTCAAGGCCTGCCAGGAAACGCCGAAGAGCCTCAAGCGGCGCATCAGCGAGATCAAGCAGATCTACGCCCAGTACCAAAAGGCGAAGCGCGGGCTGTCGGAGGGAAATCTCCGGCTCGTCGTGTCGATCGCCAAGAAATACCGCAACCGCGGCCTCTCCTTCCTCGACCTCATCCAGGAGGGGAATGCCGGACTGATGCGGGCGGTCGACAAGTTCGAATACCGCCGTGGGTTCAAGTTCTGCACCTATGCGACCTGGTGGATCCGGCAGGCGATCACCCGGGCAGTGGCCGATCAGAGCCGGACGATCCGCATCCCGGTGCACATGGTGGAGACGATGTCGAGGGTCCGCAATGTCGCCCGGCAACTCCTCCAGGAGTACGGACGCGAGCCGACGATCGAGGAGATCGCCGCCCGCGCCGGAACGCCCGTCGACGAGACCCGGCGGGTATCGGCGATGAGCCGCTATCCGATCAGCCTCGACCGCCCCGTCGGCAACAGCGAGGACAGCCATTTCGGTGACCTCCTCCCCGACACGGGGGCAGAGAACCCGGCCGTGGGAGCAGCCCAGGAAATGCTCCGCAACCGGATCGCCAAGGTCCTCAAGAGTCTCTCCTACCGAGAGCGGGAGATCATCAAGCTCCGCTACGGTCTGGGCGACGGCTACAGCTACACCCTCGAGGAGGTTGGCCACATCTTCAAGGTGACGCGTGAGCGGATCCGGCAGATCGAAGCCAAGGCTGTCCGCAAGCTTCAGGCCCCGGCCCGGAGCGAGGAACTGTCCGGTTTCCTTGACTGACCTTCGCTGGAAATCGTCTTTGAAAATCGTTTTTTTGGGGGCCCCCGGTGGATTACCATGCCACCGGGGGCCTCGTCGTTCCCGCCTTCCAATCCACCATCCAGAAAGCCCCACGATGCTCCGCCCGATCCTCGCCGCCGTGCTCGCGATCCTCGTCGTCTCGTCAACGGTCCGGGCCGCGGAACCGGGGAGCTTCCCCTCCGCCACGATCGATCTGGGAACCGTGGTCTCCGATCTGCCGAAGTCGGTCCGCTTTTACACCGAGGGGATCGGCTTCACGGAACTGTCGGCTTTTGATGTCCCGGCCGAGATCGGCGCGGCCGCAGGGCTCACCGACAGCAAACCGCTCACGATCAAGGTGCTCGCCCTCGGCGAGGGAGCGGGAGCGACGAAGTTGAAGCTCATGGCGGTCGCAGGCACGTCGCCGCGGGGGGGCGACAATGAGTTCATCCACAGCCACACCGGCTTCCGCTATCTGACGATCATGGTGGCCGACACCACCGCGGCGCTGGAACGTCTGGCGAAGATCGGCGTCAAGCCGATCGCCAAGTCCCCGGTCCTTCTCCCGGAATCCCTCGTTCCCGGGAAGATGTACCTGACCGTCGTCCGTGATCCCGACGGCAACCCCGTCGAACTCATCGGCCCACGGAAGTGATCCGCCGGATCACGACCGGGGAATCTTCCCAGACTGCTCGAGCCAACAGAGGACCTCCTCGGCGAGGGCCTCCGGGGGACGGGCCGCAGAGTCGACCGCCAATTCGGGGGCGAGGGGGGCTTCGTAGGGATCGTCAATCCCGGTGAATCCCTTGATCTCGCCCGCCCGCGCCTTCTTGTAGAGCCCCTTCGGGTCGCGGGCCTCGCAGACGGCCAGCGGCGCCTCGACATGGATCTCGATGAAGTCACCCGGTTGGAGCATCGCCCGCACGGCATCCCGATCGCGACGGTAGGGGCTGATGAAGGCCGTTAGGGCGATGATCCCGGCCTGCGCGAACAGGTCGGCCACGGCGCCGATCCGACGGATGTTCTCCTCCCGGTCGGCAGGGCCGAAGCCGAGCCCGAAGCGGGTGGCGAAAGCTTCGTCGTGGCGTTGGCGGAGCAGCGCTGGGGCGGCATTGAGCCCGAGGCGGACGTTGTCCCCATCGAGCACGAAGCTCCTCAAGCCCCGGGCGTGAAGCCGGCGATCGACGGCATTGGCAAGCGTGCTCTTGCCGCAGCCGGACAGACCGGTGAACCAGAGGACACACCCCCGATGACCTGCCGCTCGTTCCCGGTCTTCGCGACTCACGGCATGGTCATGCCAACGGACGTCGACCTTCTCCTCTGCCATGCTTTCCTTCCCATCATCCGGGGCTGATCAATCCCATCCGTCGAGGGTGACGGTGGCGGTGAATCGCTGCGGAACCTTGCCTGCCACGGCCCGCTCGATCTCCACCTCGATCGACTCCCCCGGCCCGTGACGCCCAACGTACTCCGTCAGGCCCTCGAAGTTCTTGACCGCCATGCCGTCCATGGAAAGGACGACATCACCGATCTGCAGGCCGGCACGGTCGGCCGCGGAGCCGGCGACCACCTGCGTGATCTGACAGGGGCCGACGATCCGCTGGCCGCCAACCCCGAGCTTTCCCCCCTTGCGGACGTCGATCTCCGCGTTGGGGAAGCGGGCAGCCAGAGCCGCGACAGCTTCGTCACTCACGCCGGTGCCGTAGAGTTGGATGTTTTCGAGGCTCCGCAGGCGACCGAGCAGCGCCAGGGTCTGGGCATCGATCTTCAGGCCATGGATCCCGATATGACGGAGATTGCGGAGCCGCGGGAGGAGACGAAGATCCTCCGGGCTCCCCTTCCAGCGGGTGTCGATGACGGCCTCCAGACCACGTTTGCCGCTGGCCATCGAGAGGTAGTTGTCGTTGATCTTCGCGCCGAGCGCCTGGAGTCGATCCTGGGCCGCCTCGTGCATCCCGAGTTGGTGGAACTCCAGCGCCGTGGCGGCGATCTGGGGCACCGGTCCGGGTGGTCCCTCCGCGAGTGTCTCGAGGAGCCGCTCCGCCTCGAGCGCCAAAGCCACGTCCCTGAAGGAACTCTCCAGGGACGGTTCCACCGGGGCGTCCGCCGCCGGCTGCTCCCCGGTCTCCTGCCCTTTCCCTTCCCCTTCCCCTGCCCCTTCCCCTGCCGCGGCGGGCGGGTCGAGGTAGCCGCGAATCACGTCGATAGCACGGCTGGCGACCTCGAGATCCCCCCCACGGGCTGCCTCGGCGAGGGGCCCAAGGGCGGCGGGGCCGGCCGCGGCGAGCGACCGGCTGGCCGACTCGCGCTCGGCAAACTGCTCGGCGCCGAGTTGGCCGATCCATCCCTGGATCACCTCGGCAGACGACTCCTCGGCGCCCACCGGGGGACTCCCGAGCGTCAGCAGAAGCGCGAAAAACCCGGTCGCGGCGACGCCGCCGGCGGAGTGGGACAGTCGGGAGAGAGCGGGCACATTCACCGGAAAAACCTCATGGTCAAGCACCATGACTATACCACTGTGCCCCCCGGAAGCCTGCGCGAGCCTGAGGGGGGAATCCGGCCGGGGACGGCGGAGTGGGCCGGGGGAGCAGGGTAGGATTCAGCATCGCCACGTGGTGTGGTGTCTGTTCCTCCAACTCGGCCCCCCTGGCATCCATGCCCACCACCGATCCCCTCTGCGATGCTTCCCCCCTGCCGCTCGCCCTTCCTCCGGTCCGCCGTTCCCTCCCGGGCCAGCCGGTACCCCCGCCGCTGCCGATGAGCCGGGCGGAGATGGAGGAGCGGGGCTGGGATGCGATTGATGTCGTGCTCGTGACAGGGGATGCCTACGTCGATCACCCGAGTTTTGCCAACGGCCTCATCGGCCGCCTCCTCGAGGCAGCGGGGTTGCGCGTGGCCGTGCTCGCACAGCCCGACTGGAGCAGCTGCGAGCCGTGGCGCGAGTTCGGCCGTCCACGGCTGTTCTTCGGGATCTCGGCGGGCAACATGGACTCGATGATCAACCACTACACCGCCAACCGCAAGGTTCGCAACGACGACGCCTACTCCCCCGACGGACGCATCGGCCGCCGTCCCGACCGGGCGACGCTCGCCTACTGCCAGCGGTCGCGGGAGGCCTTCCCCGGCGTGCCGGTGGTGGCCGGGGGCGTGGAGGCGTCGCTGCGCCGATTGGCCCACTACGACTACTGGAGCGACACGGTCCGACGTTCGATCCTCCTCGATTCCAAGGCCGACCTTGTCGTTTTCGGCATGGGGGAGCGGACGGTCCTGGACATCGCCCGTCGCCTCGGGGCCGGCGAGACCGTCCGCGATCTGCGTGATCTCCGCGGCGTCGCCTACCGACTCGGCGCCAGCGAGGCCCCGCCGTCTGCGGCCGACACCCTCGAGCTTCCCACGTTCGAGGCCGTGGCCGCCGACCCGATTGCCTTCTGCACGATGACCAGGATTTCCCACCTCGAGACCAACCCGCACAACGCCCGTCGACTCGTGCAGCGGTACGGCCGGGAGTCGATCGTCGTCAACCCGCCCGCCCTGCCACTGGAGCAGGGGGAGATGGATCGCGTCTACGGGCTCCCCTTCACCCGCCTGCCTCATCCTTCCTACGGCTCCGCGAGGATCCCGGCGTTCGAAGTCGTCCAGCACAGCGTCCAGATCATGCGAGGCTGTTTCGGCGGCTGCACGTTCTGCTCGATCACGGCCCACGAGGGACGGATCATCCAGAGCCGCTCGCAGGAGTCAGTCCTCTCCGAGATCCGCCTCCTCGCGGAACAGCCCGGCTTCAAGGGGACGGTCTCCGACATCGGCGGGCCGACCGCGAACATGTACCAGATGCGCTGTACGCGTCCGGAGGTGGAGGCGAAATGCCGCCGGCTCTCGTGCGTCCATCCCACCGTCTGCAAACTCCTCGGCACTGACCACGGCCCCCTCCGCTCCCTGATGCGCGAGGCCCGCGACGTGCCGGGGGTGAAGCGCGTGCTCGTCGCCTCCGGTGTCCGGATGGATCTCGCCCGACGGGATCCCGCCTACCTCGAGGAACTCGCCGCCCACCATGTCGGAGGCCATCTCAAGGTTGCCCCCGAGCATGTCAACGCCGAGGTCCTCGACCTCATGAAGAAGCCCGGGGCAGACGATTTTGTGAAGTTCGACGAGGCTTTCCGCGAGGCGAGTCGGCGTGTCGGCAAGAAGCAGTACACCGTTCCCTACTTCATCGCCAGCCACCCCGGCAGCGACATCGCCGAGATGATCGAACTGGCGGTGTTTCTCAAGCAGAACGGCTACAAGCCCGATCAGGTGCAGGACTTCATCCCCAGCCCGTTCGACATCGCCGCCTGCATGTACTACACCGGCCTCGATCCGATGACGGGGAAGCCAGTGAAGGTCGCCAAGGGGATGCGGAACCGGCGCACCCAGCGGGCCCTGCTCCAGTTCTTCAAGGCGGAGAACTGGTTCGAGGTGAAGCAGGCCCTCGAGGAGGCCGGGCGGCGTGACCTCATCGGCAGCGGCTGCGATTGCCTCATCCCCGCAGCCCCTCCCCGCGAGGCGCTCGAGCGCCGCCGCCGGGATGCCAATCGGGCCTTCGAGGAACAGACTTCCGGCGACCACATCCGCGGTGGCCCGGCGGCGGGGAAACGGGAACAGCGAAGCCGCGGCAGCGTCGGCTATCGACCGCGGCGGCCCGGCGAACACCGGCCCGGTCCGTCGGGTGGCAAGCGGCGGGGCAACCGTCCCGGCCCAGCACCGTCATGACAACCAACCCGCGGGAGCTCAACGCTCTCACCGTCCCTTGACGGCCTGCGGTGATCCCCACATCAGCGGATTGCAGCTCCGCGCCCGGCGGAACCACATGATCGTCTCCTCCCCCTCGAGCCCCTCGCCAAGGGCCTCGAGATGGAGCGCCGCCTGGCCGGCGAGCATCGGCAATTCGGAGTCCGTCGGATGGAGGCGGCGGGCTCGCTTGGCATTGACGATGCCCCACTGGAGACGCCCGACCGCGAGGGCTCGGGCATCCTCGGTCTTCGCGGTGCGGATGTTGTAGAGGGCGAACCGGAGTCGCCGGGCGATCTTTTCGGTCTCGTAGTCACGCACGCTCAGCAGCATCGTCAGCACACAGGCCCCGCCGATGAGCACAGCGACGATTCCCCGTCGTGCCGACCACGGCACCGCACCGCTCCCTGGCGCCCGGACATGCGCGATGCCAGCCCGATCCCGCTCCGTCAGCAGACAACCGGTGGGAAACGAGGCCGTCGTCGAGAGGGCCACGCCCGCCACCAGACAGACCAGCATCGCGTTGGCCGGGATATGCATGTTGAAGTCGAAGAAGGAATGGAGGCCGATGGCCGCCAGGGAGGCCCAAGCCCCGGCTGCCAGCATCCGCTCCGACTCGGATGCCTTCCACGTCCGCACGAACGCGGCCAACAACACCGCCACCAGCCCGCCCATCACCGCCCCGCCGATCAGGCCTGTCTCCGCGAGGATCTGCGCGTAATCGTTGTGGGCATAGAACACGGTCGGCTTTCCCGTGCCGTAGAGTTGCTGGACGAATCCCCAGGTGCCCAACCCGCTCCCAAACACGGGAGCCGCTGCGAAGGCCCGCGCCGACATCTTGTTGAGGGCGATGCGGGGATCGTTGAAGAAGTTGGTCAGAGGCACGCGGACGAGATCGGGGAGCACGTCGGCCAGCGACGTCAGCCGGAAAAAGTAGATCGTGAAAAACCCGATCAGCGCCAGCAGCGCCATCAGGGAGATCCCTCCCCACAGCAACCGGCTCCAGCGGGCTTGGGTCGAGAGGGCCATGAAAACGGCGGTCGCCAGGACGATCGCTCCGGCACCTCCGCGTGAATGGGCCACCATCCCGACTGTCCAGAACGCACCGGCAAAGACGACCAGCGTGAGCGTCGCGCCCGCCCACGACCAGAC
>CAMARC010000051.1 GCA_945860405.1 Candidatus Kuenenia stuttgartensis
AAGACCGGGACCTACACGATCGAGGGAAAGAAGCTCGACTCCGCCGGCATGGTCGACTTCTTCGCCAGCCTCGCCGGCCGCTATCCGATCATGTCGATTGAGGACGGCTGCTCAGAGGACGACTGGAAGGGCTGGAAGCTGATCAGCGAGAAGCTCGGATCGAAGGTGCAATTGGTGGGCGACGATCTCTTCGTCACCAATTCCGAGCGGCTCGGCCGCGGCATCGCCGAGGGGATCGCCAACAGCATCCTCGTGAAGGTCAATCAGATCGGCACGCTCACTGAGACGATGGCCGCCGTGCAACTGGCCCACCGCGCCGGCTACACGTCGATTGCCAGCCACCGCAGCGGCGAGACAGAGGATGCCACGATCGCCGACCTCGCCGTCGGCCTCGGCACCGGCCAGATCAAGACCGGCTCGGCATCGCGGAGCGATCGGGTGGCGAAGTACAACCAGCTCCTCCGCATCCAGGAGAGCCTCGGTGACGGCGCTGTCTACGCCGGCCCCGACGTCCGCGCCCGTTGGCCCGGCATCGCCTGATCGAGGCTCGGTGTGCTCGACATCAACAAGCAGGTCGGCCGGGCACCGGTGGGATCCACCCCGGTGCCCGGCGACCGACCGGAGCCTGGCCATGCCGTCCCCCCCCTTTCGTGCCACCGACTCCCCGTGGTTCTGGGGATGCCTGTTCTCGGTGATGGCACTGGTCGGCATGGCCCTGATCGCGCCGAAGTACGCCATCCGGCAAGAGCAGATCGAGGGCCGATTCCTCGGTCGCCAACAGGCCCACATCGAACGCACGCGGCGGGCCGCGGGACTCGAGCCTGTCGATCTGGCGGAGACGGCCGAGGACCGTGACGTCGTCGCTCCACAGCGGATCGTGCCACTGTGGACGCTCGCCACGCTTGCGGGGCTGGCCGCCGTCGGCAGCGCCGTGATGCTTGCCCGCGAGATCGGGCGGTCTTACCGCATCTGAAAGCTCCGTGGAGCCGGCTGGAGGATCGTCATGCTGCCGCGAATCGTCTTCCACCATGTCCACAAGTGTGCCGGCACGACGCTGCTGAAGTTCCTCCAAGGAACGACCGCCCACGAGCGGGCCGCCCATGTCGAGGAACTCGTGGCGGGGCAGGGGAGCGATCCGAACGGCACCAACACCCGCGCGGCGATCCTCCGGGCCGAGTTCCTCCATGATCCGTACGGTGTCCACGACTGGAAGGGGCTTCTGGGCAACACCCTCGACGCTATCGTCCTCCGGGATCCGGTCGCCAGGCTGCATTCCGAATGGCGGATGATCACCCGCTGGGATGACACCCTCGTCGCCAGCCGTGACGATCGTTACCGCCGCCTCCGTGCGGTGGCCCGCGCAGGCTTCGCTCCCTTCCTCGCGCTCCCCGGTGCCGCGGTCTTTGGCAACGCCGTTGCTCACCACCTCGCCTTCGGTGAGCCGGTGCTCGGCGAACTCCATGCCGCGTGCCGCGGCGCGGATCCGGGCTCGGCGCTTTTCAACCTTCTCGAGGCACGATTGGCAGCGATCGACGTCGTCGGCTTCGTCGAGGAGTTTGACGACTTCCTGGCCGAACTCGTCGCCAGGCTCGGCTGCTCTCCCCCGCGTGGCTCGCTCCAGGTCCACAATAAGTTTGCCGCTTCCGCCAGCCTCACCGCCGAAGAGCAGCACCTCGCCGAGTCGTGCACCGCCATCGACCGGCGCCTCGTCGCCTCCGCCCGTGCGAAGGCCGCCAACCGGCGCCGCGCCGACCGCCAGACACTCGATGCGGAAGCCCGCCAGAGCTACGAGGCCCGGATCCTCGAGCCCCCGGCGGCGGTGCTCGTCGACATGGGCGAAGGATTCCTCGGGACGGGCTGGCACCCCTGCGAGATCAATGGCCGAAAGCGGGCCCGGTGGACCGGCCCCGGCCCGGTGGCCTGTCTCACAATCCGCATCGACCGCAGCAATGCCCTCCGCCTCCGGCTGCGCGTCGGCAATCATCTCCGCTCCGCGCAGGTGGATGGCCTGCGGATCGTGGTCGATGGCACTCCCTGCCGGGTCGACCATTGGGTGCTCCCCCCCTTCGATCACTTCTTCGAAGCGGCGATCCCGGCGGCCCCCGGCACTCCCCCTTTGCTCCATGTCGAAATCGACTGCGTCGAGACTCTTCCCCCTCCCAACGCGGCCGACTCCCGCCTGCTCGGCGTGGAGATCGAGGAGATCGAAATCGGTCCTGCGGATCGCTACGATCCCCGGTCGCTGACCGGGCTGGCCCTGGTGAGCGACGAACTGGCGGCCCTCGCCCGCACCGCCGACGGCGACCGACGGACGCAATGCCTGCTCGATTCGCTCCCCGCCGGCGCTGGCGCCTGATCGCCGCGCCCGATTTCCTGGGCAAGACTGTCGTGGCGCCTTCCGGCATCGACCGGAAGCGCTCCTTCGCCCGCTTGCCCGCCTGCCGCCCATGACGCCCCCCCGTCGATCCCGCCGCGGGCCGAAGCTCCACCACCGGGTGTACGTGGTGGAACTGGCGACGGAGGTCCGTCGCGACCGGCGCTTCATCCGGCAGAACCGCTACACCAAGCCCGACCAGATCTGTCTCTACGTCGGCTCGACGGGGCTCGATCCGGAGGTGCGCTACGTCAACCATCTCCGCGGCCACAAGGGCTGTCCGCTCGTCCGCGACCACGCCATCCGGCTCCGTCCAGATCTCTTTGCCGACTTCCCGATGATGACCTGGGAGGACGCGGTCGCCACCGAGGAGGCCTGGGCCAAAGAGCTCCGCGAGTTGGGCTACGCCGTCTATCAGCACTAGCGAGCAAAGCCTTCTTCTGCGCTCCGGCAGACAATTGCCAGGTGAGCGCTGCCAGCGAGGGGTCGCCCGTGCTCCGAGAGCCGGCGTAGCCGACAAGCGGAGCCATGGATGGCGGAGCGCAGGCGGGTCCGAGCGAGCGGAGGCCACGAAGGCCGAAGCGAGCGTCCAGCGACGGGGCACGGGCGACCCCGAAGCCACGTTTGAGCCATCCACGAGAACCCCCGCCTACCCGATGATCGAGCGGCGGCGGGAGACGTAGTCCCAGACGACGAAGCGGTCGAGATCTTTCCCCGACGTGAAGAACACCCGGCCCTGCGCGGTCTGCGCGAGCTTGTAGGCAAACTGAATGTCCTCGCGCGACTGCGACCAGCCGGAGAGGAGAAACACGTTCACCACGATCCCCTCGCGCCGGCAGGCCTCCGCCTCGCGGAGCGTCGCCTCCTCAGTGCGCTTGTGGGGCGGGTAGAGGAGATAGAGCTGGTTCCCTTCGAAATGAGCCGTGGGGAGGCCGTCGGTGATGAGGATCACCTGCTTGTTCGGTGTGTCGGCGCGGGCGAGCTGGCGGCGCGCGAGCTGGAGGGCGTGCTGGATGTTCGTGAAGTGCGGAGGAACATCCTCCGCCGTGATCGCCGGATCGGACATGTCGGCCCGGAGGCGGACGACCGGCTCGAAGATCGTCACCGGCTTGGGGAGGAGCGTGACGATCTCCCCGGCCGGGCGGGGCTTCGCGAAGGAATACATCTCGAGGAAGGAGAGCGTGTCGCCGGGGAACTCGCGCTGCACGAGCCCCTGGAGAGCGAGCGCCATCCGCTTCACGCTCACATAGAGCCCGCCGTGCCGCATCGAGCCGCTCATGTCGAGAGCGACGACGGTGGCGCACTTCGGGGTGTTCCGGGTTGTGTGGACCTCGATGTCGCGAGCGTCGAGGCGCAGCGGCCGCTCCTTCCCCTGGCGGAGCATCGCATTGACGAGCGAGCCGGGGATGTCGATGTGGGCGACCGAATCGCCAAACTCGTAGGGGCGCGTCGGCACCAGTTCCACGGCCCCCTCGCCGGTGACGTTCACCTGGTGCCGGCCGGTGCGGGAGGGATCGAGCGCGGAGAAGATCTTCTCGAGGAGCTTCCCCTGAAAGAGACGCATCGCCTTGGGGGAGAGGGAATAGCCCTTCTTCCCCTTGTCGAGCCCCTGCTCGGCAGCCATCCGCTGCACCATCTCCTCGACCTGGGCCTTGAGGCGGGCAAGGTCGTCGAGCTCGCCGTCGGCAGCGTAACGGCCGAGGGCGTCGAGATCGATGAGCCCGACGCGGGCGTTCTTCTGCGCGTCGGCGAGTTGGGCGAGAAGCCTGTCGATCTCCTCGAGCTCCTCCTTGACACGAATAGCCTCCTCGATGCCGAGCTTCTCCCGGCCGGTGAAGGCCCACTTCGTCGCCAGTTCGTCAATCTGGTAGACCGACCCGAGGCGGTCGACGAGGCCGACGAGATCGGCGCCGAACCGGCTTTGATCGTCGTCCTGGGCATACCAGAGCCGTTCGAGGAGGCGGAGCTGCTCCTCGCGGACGGCGCGGTGGAAGAGGTCCTTGTGCTTCGCCGGCGGCTTGACCTTCGCCGCCGCCTCGCGGAAGGCAGTGCGGGCCCGCTTCCGGGCGCCGGCGGCATCCCAGTGCTCGAGAATCTTTCTTTTTCTTGCCTCGAGCATCCTCCGCAGCGACTCGATCGACGGGCCGAAGCCGCGGATCTGCTCCGGATCGAGGAGCACGGCGCCGGCGAGTTGCTCAGGTGTGAGATCGTCGAGCTCCCCGAACTCGAGGAGGTGCTCCATCGCAGGGCTCACCAGATCGACATCCGCCGGCCGCGGCGACGGGATCCGTGCCGGGTCGTATCGCTGGTAGGAGTGGACGATGCCGCCGAGGTCGTCGCGCGTGGGCATGGAAGCTCCTCAGGCGTAGCCGCGGGTGTCGTAGATCGTGTGACCGTGGGACTGGATCCGGGAGATCCGCTCGGTGGCGTAGAGACCGGCGAGGATGAACTCGATGCACGAGGCGCGCACGGCCGGATCCTTGGCGGCGTTGACCTCGAAGGCCTTCTCCCACAGCTTGGGAACGTCGGCCACGATCGTCGAATAGTCGGCCGAGGGCACCGCGTCCCCGACCTCGACCTTCATCCCTTCGGCGAAGACCTTCGCAATCCCGTCGAGGGAGTGCTTCTCGACATACTCGTTAAACACCGTGGCGATCGCATCGGCGATGATCCCGTCGAGAACCTGCCGCTCGGAGAGCTGATGGCTCCCCATGAGATCGAGCTCGATCTTGCCGAGGCTCGAGGCATAGAGATGGCCGAGATCACTGATCCTGGGCACCGCCGGCTTCTCGCCGAGTCGGACGGCCCGGTGACGGGCACTGGCGACCATCGTGCGGTAGTTGGCGATCGAGAACCGGGCACTGACGCCCGATTGCTGGTCGATGTGCTTGGAGGCCCGGGCACAGATCGTGATCTGCTCGATGAGCTCCTTCATGAACGGGGGCACGAGCACTGGCCAGGAGTGGCCACCGTCAACCCCCGCTTCCTGTTCGAGCATCTGGATGCCGAGGGCGCGTTCGCGGGGATAGTGGGTGTGGATGACGGCGCCGATCCGATCCTTGAGCTGCGGGATCACCTTGCCGGAGCGGTTGTAGGTGGAGGGATTGGCAGAGAAGAGGAGCATCACATCGATGTCGAACTTGACCGGATAGCCGCGGATCTGGACGTCGCGTTCCTCGAGAATGTTGAACATTCCCACCTGGACAAGCTCGTCGAGCTCAGGGAGCTCGTTCATGGCGAAGATGCCGCGGTGCATCCGGGGGATGAGGCCGAGGTGGAGGGCCTCCTCCGAAGCCATGCTCGTGCCGCCGGCGAGCTTCGACGGGTCAATCTCCCCGATGATGTCGGCGAACTTCGTGCCGGGAGCGAGACGCTCGGCATAGCGTTCAGAGCGGTGCCACCAGCGGATCGGCACGTCCTGCTCCGCGCGGCCGGCAACGAGCGCCTTTCCGGCCGACGTGATGGCTTTGAGCGGATCGTCGTGGAGGGGGATGGCGGGATCGTCGAGGAAGGGGATCCACTCGTCGAGAAACCGGCCGAGAAGCCGCATCACACGGCTCTTCGCCTGCCCCTTCTCGCCGAGGAAGAGCATGTCGTGGCCAGCGATGAGGGCGATGTCGATCTCGGGAATGACGGTGTCGTCATAGCCAACGATGCCGGGGAAGAGTTCCGCGCCGTCGGCGAGGGCCCGGAGGAAGTTCTCCCGCACCTCCTCCTTCACCGTCCGGCTCTGCCAGCCGGCGGCGCGGAGGTCGGCGAGGGTGCGGGGAAGGGAACGCGGATCGATCGGGGCAGGGGAGGCAGAGGAAACGTTGGGCATCGACGGGTCTCCGGGTGACTCCGCCGATTGTAGGCGCCCCCGGCTGCGCCGCCACGAATTGGAGTGTGTCATCGTCGGATCGGGGCCGCTGCCGATCCGACCAGGCACGGCCCCTTGCGGCTCACCCGCCTGCGGGCCGGGGCGCCGTGGCTAGCGGGAGGCGGATCGTGATTGCCGTTCCCTTGCCGGGAGCGCTGTCCACTCGGATGCGTCCCTGATGGGCTTCGACGATCTCGCGGCAGGCGGAGAGCCCCAGGCCCGTTCCCCCCTTGCCGGTCTCGTCCGGACCACTCTTCGTGGAGAAATGCGCCTCGAACATCCGCCGCATGACGTCGGGCGTCATGCCACAGCCGGTGTCACGCACACAGAGATCGACAAATCCGGCCCCCGAATCCCTCGAGAGTCGGATGATCAGCCTTCCCCCCTGTGGCATCGCCTGCCGGGCGTTGACGAGGAGGTTGATAAGCACCTGCTGAACCTGGCCTGGATTCGCCGTCACGAGGGGCACGGGGGAAAACTCGCGTTCCACCTGCACCCGGTATTTCGTCATCTCCCGCTCGAGGAGCACCAGCGACTCCTCGATGAGCGTCTCGAGTTGCACCGGCTCCATCCGCGTCGTTCCCCGCCGTGCCATGCCGAGGACGCTCGCGGTGATCTTCGCTGCCCGCGTGCCGGCCGACAGGATCCGCTCAAGGGCCTTGTCGCGCGTCGGGGCGTCGCGGTGGCGGAGGCCGAGCTTGGCGTAGTTGAGGATCGTGGTCAGGGCATTGTTGAACTCGTGCGTCGTCGTGCCGAGGAGGTCGCCGAGCGTGGCGGCCTTCCGGGCCTCGAGGACTTCACGGCGAAGCAGGGCCAGTTCGGCCTCGTGCCGCCGCGCTTGGGCCTCAAGCTGGCGGAGCGACGCATCGCGCCCGTCGATCGGCCCTGCCGGGACGGCGGTCGCTCCCGAGGGGCCGGCGATCGGAGCGGAAACGACCGGGGAACCTTGGGGCGGGGACAGCTTTCTGGCCACGCGGCGAACCGATGGCGGAGGGAACGGACCGGCCCGACGCCCCGCGGACGCTTCCCCCTCGCCCAATCCGTCTCCTTTTCCGATCACCATGCCACACTCCTCAAACCGCCGCTTCCGCGGCGACACACCAGCCCTCCCAGCCCCCCGAAGCCAACACAATGCCCCGGCAGGACGACTCAACCCCGTCCCCCTGCCCCCCCTGACTGATAGACGCAAGTCTTTTCAGGTCAAGCAAATGCGACGAATTTGGTTCCTCTGTTCCCTATCGTCGCCGGAGCGGGTGGCCCCCGAATCTGATCCCTTCCGCACCTTTCCTCCGGCTCGACCGTTTCATCTTCGTCGCATGGCCCGGTTTTCCACGGGCGGCTACGATAGGGAAGATCGTCCGAACAAGTGTTTGTCGGCTCGCGATCCACTCCCTCGACCAAACGACCGCTCGGCTCGCCCCCCTCTCCGGGGCTGTCAGATGTCGCCGTGGCGTCGTCCATAAAAAACAGATGAGGTCCCGACCGATGCCGCCACTTCCTCCGCGCCATGACTCTGTCCGCTGTCGCTGCCGAGGCATGTCGGGCACCGAGCGTCGGGGCTTCACCCTCGTCGAACTCCTCGTGGTGATCGCCATCATCGGCCTGCTCACCGGTCTCCTCCTCCCGGCCGTCCAAGCGGCCCGTGAGGCGGCCAGGCGAACGGAGTGCAAGTCGAACCTCAAGCAGGTCGGGATCGCGATGACGATGTATCTCGATCGCAAGTCGCGGGGGAAGTTTCCCGATGCGGCGATCCTCCCCAGCGAAGAACTCCTCTTCTTCACTCCCACCCGGCCGATCAAGCCGAGTCTGGCGAAGGTCCTCGGCCCCTATTCCGAAGACAACCGCAACATCTTCAAGTGCCCGTCTGACATCTACTACTTCCAGAAGAACACGCAAGCGATTGAGAAGTTGAAGACGAGCCTCGCCGCGATTGGGCGTTCGATCCCCAACGATGCCCCAGATGAATACAAAACGCTCCCCTACGAGGGATTGAGCTACGAGTATCCGCAGCGCCGCCTCGCCAACAAGACGCGGGAAGAGGCGCTCGTGAGCCGTTCCGGGTCCGCCGGAGCGACCTCGAAACTGTGGGTGACCTACGAGTTCGAGGCTTTCCACGGAGGCGGGCTCGGTGCCTTGTTCACCGACGAGAACGAATACAACGATCCCGATCCGAGGCGGCCGCCCCCGCAAGAAGGGGCCCGCAACTTCCTCTACCTCGACGGCCACGTCGAGAATCTCTGACACTCTTGTCTTCCCGCCCAGGAGCCAGATCATGGCCAGTTCGTACCCCGCCCGCGGCAAATCGCGCGGCTATGTGCCCCCCGAGGAGAAGCAGGCGAGCGGCTCTGCCGGCCGGTGGATCGGCCTCGTTGCTGCCCTGCTTGTGATCGGTCTGGCCGGCGCCTGGGCGCTGGGGCTCTTCGGACGTCGCGCCGATGCCCGGATCGTGGAGATCCAGAAGATCTCCGAGGAGATGTCGAAGCAGATGGCCTCCGGTGGACCACAGAACGAAGAGGAAGCCAAGGCCTTCGTCCAATCGATGGGACAGATTCGCGAGAAGGTCGAGGCACTGCCTGAGGAACTGCGTGGGCAGGCTTTCCGGGGCGGCGGCATGGGTCGCGGCTTCCAAGCTGCCATGCAGGCCAACATGAAGGCCTTCTTTTCCACCCCTCCCGAACAGAGGCAGGCAGAACTCGACCGCCAGATAAAGCGTGAGCAAATGGTGCAAAAGGCCTTCGCGGCCGCCGGCGGGTTTGGCGGTGGGAGGCCCGGTGGCGGAGGCCCCGGTGGTCCAGGTGGTCCAGGTGGTGGCGGTGGTGGTGGCGGTGGTGGTCCAGGTGGTGGCGGTGGCGGCGCGGGTGGTGCTGGTCGTGGCCCGGGTGGCGGCGGCAATCCGGAAGCATGGCGGAAGCAGATGCTCGACAACTCGAGCCCCTCGCAACGAGCCCAGATGACCGAGTTTCGCAATGCGATGGATCAGCGGCGTCAGCAACTGGGCATCGGCAACGGCGGTTGGGGTGGCCCGGGCGGCGGGCGGGGACGCTAACTGGTGTCGGACACGCTGGGCCTCCTCGAAGAGGCGATGCAACTGGCCCGGGATCTCGGCTTCCGCGTCCGCGAGGAACCGCTCGGCGACCTGCCTGGCGGCGCGTGCGCCGTCGGCGGCAAGCGGCAGATCCTCTTGAACTCGGCACATCCCTCGAGCCAGCGACTCGACACGCTCCTCGAAATCCTCGCCGTCGACCCCGGCGTCGCCGGCCAACCGGTCAGCCACCTGCTCGAGTCTCGTCTGCGCCGGCACCGCTCCGATCACTGAAGCGACTCATTCGAGCGTCGACTGGTAGAGGCCGTGGGTGGCGATGTAGCGTTCGACGGCGGCCGGCGTCCGGTAACGGATGCTGCGACCGACGGCGACCGCCGAGCGGAGCTGTGTCGAGCGAATGCCGACGGCAGGGCAGATGACGCGATCCGCGGCGATCCGCCGGGCCTTCGCGGCCCCGAGTAGCTCGAGCAACGGCTGTCTCGCGACCACCGCACCGATGTCGTCGAGGCCCTCCCGTTCCACGGCGAGGGGGGTGGCCAGTTCGAGGATCCTTCCCGGCGCTCGCCATGTGGGGAGCCCGGCCAGCGCGTCGGGCCCGAGGATGAGATGGAGGCTGTCGGTGGGATGGGCCGCGGCCAGGGCCTCGAGCGTGTCGACCGTCCAGCTCACGCCGCCCCGATCGAGTTCGGCGGAGAGGACCTCGAAGGCGGGTTGCCCGCCGGTCGCCAGCGCCAGCATCGCTTTGCGATCCGCAGCCGCGGCCAGTCGCCGCCCCTGCTTGTGGGGCGGCGTGGCGGCCGGAACAAAGAGCACCCGATCGAGCCGGGCCTGTTCCCGACAGCTCTCGGCGACGAGGAGGTGCCCGAGGTGCACCGGATCGAAACTACCACCGTAAATCCCCAATCGCATGGCACAGAGTTCCCGGAAGCCGTCGGCAGGCCCACCCGTTGGCCGCGTCGGCCTCCGGGGGTCTAATCCGTTCATGGCAGACCAGCATACGGGCCAGCGCGATCTCTTCGAGCACCGCCCCGAGTGGGAGGAGGACGACGCCCGTCAGGGGACGGTGGCCACCGTCGTCCTTCCCGACGGCGTTGACAAGCCGCTCGATTACCTCGTGCCCGAACGCCTCGTCGGGGCGGTGGAGCCGGGACGGCGCGTCTGCGTGCCGCTCGGGCGGGCCAACCACGAACGGATCGCCTACTGCGTCGCCCTGCGGAGCGGCGAGCTGCCGGCAGCCCCGCTCAAGGAGGTGATTGGCGTCGAGGATCCTGCCCCCCTTCTGTCGCCACGGATGCTCGAACTGACGAAGTGGATGGCCGAGCGGTGGATGGCGCGCTGGGGGGAGGTGCTCGAGGCGGTCCTCCCCTCGGGCGTCCGTCTCGCCCGCGGCACCCGTCAGGAGGCGCTCCTCATCGCTTCTGGCACGGCCCCCACCCGTCGTCCGACGGCAACGCAGACGCGCGTCCTCGCCGCCGCCGCCACGCCGGCCACGCCAGCCGAACTCGCCCGCCGGGCGGAGTGTGGACGCTCGGTGATCAACCGGCTCGTCGAGACCGGCCTCCTTGTCGACGCCGGAACCCGTGAACGCGAGCCGGGGCGGGCCGAGGCCCGCCAGGCTCTCCCCCACCATCGTCCCGGCGAGCTCTCTTCTGCCCAGCAGGGAGCGCTCGAGGCGGTCCTCGCGCCGCTCCGCGAACGTCGTCATGAGACGATTGTCCTCTTCGGGGTCACGGGAAGCGGGAAGACGGAGGTCTACCTGCAGGCGGTCGAGGAGACGCTCGCTCAGGGACGCCAAGCCATCATCCTTGTCCCCGAGATCAGCCTCACCCCCCAGACCTGCGACCGCTTCCGCAGCCGTTTCGGCAGCGTCGCGGTGCTCCACAGCCACCTCACCGCCGTCGAACGGCATGCGGAATGGCGCGAGATCGCCTCGGGAAGGGTCGGGGTCGTCGTCGGCGCGCGGAGTGCCGTCTTTGCCCCCACTCCGCGGCTCGGTCTGATCGTCATCGACGAAGAGCACGAGACGTCCTTCAAACAGGCAACAGCCCCCCGCTACCACGCCCGTGATGTCGCCGAATGGATCGCCCGGTCGGCCGGTATCCCGCTCGTCCTCGGCTCCGCCACGCCGTCTCTCGAAACCTTCGCCCACTGCCTCGACGGCTCATGGCGGATGTGCCGGCTCCCTGACCGGGTCGGCGGATCGCAGCTCCCGGCGGTGATCACCGTCGACCTGCGTGACCAACGGAGCCGCTCGCGGGGCGCATTGAGCCCGCGGCTCGTCGCCGGGATCAAGTGGGCGCTCTCCTCGGGGGGGCAGGTAATGCTTCTTCTCAACCGCCGCGGTTTCGCCACCCATGTCCAGTGCCGGGCCTGCGGCGACACCGCGCGCTGCAAGCAGTGCGATCTCGCCCTCACGCTCCATCAGCCGGGCAATCGCGGGATCTGCCACGGCTGCGGGCACATCGCCCGCCTTCCTCCGGATTGCCCGAGCTGCAGGGCACCGCAACTGGCCCAGCGCGGCACCGGGACGCAGAAGCTCGAGGAGCAGGTGCGTGGGCTCTTCCCCGGGACGCGCGTCGCCCGGATGGACACCGACACGATGCGCACCCGCGGCAGCCACGAGCGGACGCTCGACGCCTTCCGCGCCCGTGAGATCGACATCCTCGTCGGCACGCAGATGATCGCCAAGGGGCTCGACTTCCCCGACGTCATGCTCGTCGGCGTCGTCAACGCCGACGCGGCGCTCCACCTCGCCGACTTCCGCGCCGCCGAGCGGACATGCCAGCTCGTCACGCAGGTCGCGGGCCGCTCCGGCCGGGGAGCGCTCGGCGGGCGCGTTGTCGTCCAAACATCCACTCCCGAACATCCGGCGATCCGATCCGCGGGGCGCCACGACTACGAGGCCTTCGTCCGCCACGAACTGCCGATCCGCGAGGCCCTCATGTACCCCCCCTATGGCGTTGTGATCCGGTTCGTCGTCCGCAGCCACCGCGAGGAGGCGGCCGCCGCCTGGGCCGGCACGCTCACCGATCGTCTCCGCGCCGCGGTCGCGGCGGCGGGAGAGGGAATGCGCGTCCTCGGGCCGGCGCCGGCCCCGATCGCCCGCCTTCGCGACCGTTTCCGCTGGCACCTCCAGGTGCATGGCGTCGACGGGGAACGGCTCCGCGATCTCGTTCTCAGAGCCACCGCAGGGCTCCGCACCCCCGACGACGTCGCCTGGATCATCGATGTCGATCCGGTGGAGATGCTGTAGCTGCCAGCAACGTCGCTTCCTCGCTGATAGCCCGTGGAAAAAGTCATCCCTGACCTTTTTCCACTCGAGACATCCGCCGCATCCGGCGGCGGGAGCTTTATCCACGGCCGGCCGGCGGGGTACGATTCTGGTGGAGACCTCGCCTGTCATGCCCTATCGTTCCTTCACTGATATCCTCGGCGAGACGAGCCTCGAGCGGAAGTGCCGTTTTCTCTTCGGCCTCTGCCTCCTCGTCCTCATCACCGGAAGCTTCTGGTGGTACGGCAGCCTCACCGAGCAACTCGTGTACGCGACGACCCGGAGCACCGGGCGGCATCTTGTTGACGCGATCATGGTGCAGTCGCACTGGAACACCTGGGAGACCAATCCCCAGTTTTCCGGGATGATCCAATCGGTGGGGCGCGAGTTCCAAAGTGAGCCCTACGATTGGCAGGTCCTCGATCCACGGGCGGGCCCCGAGGAGCGCCACGCAGAAGGCTACTCGCGGCTCGACGAGGCGGTGCTCGACTACTTCGGCGACCATCCCCCCGCTGCCAGCGACGCCCCCGCTGCCAACGACGCCTCTGCTGCCAGCGACGCCTCCGCTGCCGGCGACACCTCCGCTGCCGGCAACGCCTCCGCTGCTGGCAACGCCTCCGCTGCCAGTGAATATCGGGAGTTCCGCCTTCCCGAGCAGGGGAAGTACTTCTACTACCAGACGGTGCGGGCGAAGGAATCATGCCTCCGCTGCCACGACGTTCGTCCCGCCCCCGGCGTGCCGACGGAGGGAGTGCCGCCGGTCGGCGTGGCCGTCGGTGACCTGATGGCGGTCGTGCGCGTCGTCATGCCCGACGGGCTGACGAAGAAGGCCATCAACTGGAACCGCGCGATCCTCCTGGCGACGGCGATCATGACGGTGTTCCTCGCCATGCTCGCCGCCTATCTCATCGTCCGCTACGTGATCGTCAAGCCGCTGGAGCATCTCCGTGATGTCAGCGACGAGGTCCGCCGCGGCAATGTCCAGGCCCGGGCCGAGATCCACACCGCGGACGAGTTCGAGGAACTCGGCGTTGCCTTCAATCGCATGCTCCGTGGCCTCGTCGACACCCAGGAGGAGCTCCAGAAGGTCAACAGCAGCCTTGACGGCAAAGTCGACGAACTCGCCCGGGCCAATCTCCATCTCTACGAGATGAACCGGATGAAGAGCGACTTCCTGGCAACGATGAGCCACGAGCTGCGCACGCCGCTCAACAGCATCATCGGTTTCTCAGACGTCCTCGGCTCGATCCAGTCGCTCGACGACAAACAGCGCCGCTACGTGCAGAACATCCGCAACTCGGGGCGGATGCTCCTCGACATGATCAACGACATCCTCGACTTGGCGAAGATCGAGGCGGGGAAGACGGAGATCCGGCCGGTGACGTTCGATGTCGAGTCGGTCGTCTCGGCGCAGTGCGACATGGCCCGGCCGATGGCCGAGAAGAAGGCGATCGACGTCACGTTCGAGATCGGCCCGGGCCTCGAGGCTGTCGAGCAGGATCAGGCCAAGGTCCAGCAGATCCTCGCCAATCTCCTCTCCAACGCCGTGAAGTTCACCCCCGGCGGGGGCCGGGTCGAGGTCAACGCCCGCCTCGACGACACCACCGATCCGTCCCGGCCGGAGATCGTCATGGACGTGTCCGACTCAGGCGTCGGAATCGCCGCCGAGGAGCAGCAGGCGATCTTCGAGAAATTCCGTCAGGGGAAGGTGTTCCAGAAGGGGGACGACGCGATGACGCGCGAGATCTCCGGCACCGGCCTGGGCCTGTCGATCGTCCGCGAGCTCTGCCGGCTCCTCGGCGGCGACGTCACGCTCGAAAGCCAGCTCGGCCGGGGGAGCCGGTTCACGATCCGCCTCCCGGCGCGGCTCCAGCCGGCACGTCCAACGCCCGGCACGACGTTGGCGCTGGCCGACTGACAGCCCACGAATCGCCGCTAGACTGTCCGACAGATCGATCGGGCTCGAGGAGGCGGCGATGGCAGACGAAGCGGCCGAGGTGGTGTTGTTCACGGACGGCGCCTGCAGCGGCAATCCCGGCCCGGGTGGCTGGGCCTACATCCTCCGCCACCCGGGGAGCGGGCAGGAGTCGCGCGACTCCGGCAACGAGCCGGTTTCGACCAACAACCGCATGGAGCTGACCGCCGCCGTCCGCGGCCTCTCCCGGCTCAAGCGGCCGACGCGCGTCGAGCTCGTTACCGACAGCGTCTACGTCGGCACCGGGATCTCCGACTGGCTCCCGAAGTGGAAGCAGCAGGGCTGGAAGCGGAAGGATGGCGGCAAACTCGTGCCGATCAAGAATGAAGACCTGTGGCGCGAGCTCGACCGGCTCGTCACTGAGCACTCCGTCCGCTTCACCCACGTCGCCGGCCACGCTGGCCATGCGGAGAACGAGGCCTGCGACAAGATGGCCGTGGCGGCCTATCAGCCGTTGCTGAAAAAGGGCTGACAGATCGGCCCCGGGCCGGTAACGAGGCTCCCGGCAGGGGAGCCGATAAACTCCCCACATGCCCACCCCCGACAACCCCGCCGCCACCCCTCCGCCCGCCGCCCCGCTGCCATCGACAACGGCTGGCACGGCGCGCCCGTCGCCGGCTGAAGGGAGGCCGCGGAGCCTCGCGACGCCGCTCGAACGGCTTCCGGGTGTGGGCACGCTGCGGGCCGACAAGCTGCGGAAGCTCGGCCTGGTCACGGCGGCCGACGCGCTCATGCACTTCCCGCGCGACTACCGCGACTTCTCCGGGGCCCATGCCGTCAAGACCCTCGTCGCCGGCGAGCATGCCTCGCTCGTGGGCGAGGTCGTCGAGGCGACGTCGCGGACAACCGGCTCCGGCCGGCAGATGCTCGTCATCCGCTTGGCCTGCCCCGACGGCGTCGTCCGCGCGGTCTGGTTCAACATGCCGTTCATGGCGAAACGCTTTTCCGTCGGTCAGAGGGTCGTGATCGCTGGAGCGCCAAAGCGGGCGTCCGGGCAGTGGGAGTTTCCCCATCCGGAGGTCCGCTGGCTTCAGGCGGGGGAGCGTGCCGACGCCTCGGAATGGCTCGCCGTCTATCCGCTCGCCGAAGGGGTGCTCCAGTCGCATGTCCGCGTGGCGGTCCTCGCGGCGCTCGACCATGCTGCCGATCTCCCGCCGGAAGCCCTGCCCGCCGATCTCCTCGCCGCCAAGGGGCTGCTGTCGATCGGCACGGCCCTCCGCGAGATCCATTGCCCGTCGAGCCAGGCGATGATCGACACCGCCCGGCGGCGCTTTGTCTACGAGGAGCTGTTCATGCTCCAACTCGCCCTGCGGATCCACCGTGGCCGGCAGCAGCAGCGCCGCGCCGCCCCGTCGATCCCCGTCGACGCCCGCATCGACGGCCGGATCCGGGCCCGTTTTCCCTACGACTTCACCGCGGCCCAGTCGCGTGTCTGCGCCGAGATTGCCGCCGACATGGCCCGCCCGGAGCCGATGAACCGGCTCCTCCAGGGGGATGTCGGCAGCGGCAAGACGGCCGTTGCCCTCTATCTGATCCTCGCCGCCGTCGCCGCGCGGATCCCCGGTGCGCCGGCGGGGCCCGATGGCCGGGCGACCGGCTATCAGGCGGCGCTCATGGCCCCGACGGAGCTCTTGGCCCGCCAGCACCTTGCCACGCTCGAGCGGCTCCTCGGCGATCAGGATGGACGAGTGCGTGCCAGCGGCGTCCGCGTCGAGCTCCTCCTCGGCGGCCAGACGACGAAGCGGCGCGCGGCGGCCCTCGAGCGGATCGCGTCGGGGGAGGCCCAAATCGTCGTCGGCACACAGGCGCTTGTGTGTGGCGAGGCCCGCTTCCGCAATCTGGCGCTCGTGGTCATCGACGAGCAGCACCGCTTCGGCGTCGTCCAGCGCGGCCTCCTCCAGCAGGGGCACACCGATCCGCACACCCTCCTGATGACGGCGACGCCGATCCCGCGGACCGTTGCGCATGCCGTCTACGGCGATCTCGACGTCTCCACGCTCGACGAGCAGCCGCCGGGGCGGCAGCCGGTGGCCACCTACCGGGTCGGCCCGGAGCAGGCCGACTCCTGGTGGGATTTCTTCCGCCGTAAGCTCCGCGAGGGGCGGCAGGGGTATGTCGTCGTTCCGGCCGTCGAGGAATCGAAACGCGGCCTCGAGAGCATCTCGAGCGCCCATGAGCATCTCTCCAACGGGCCGCTCGAGGCCTTTCGATTGGGGCTCGTCCATGGCCGGATGCCGACGAAGAAAAAACAAGAAGTGATGGAGAAGTTTCGCGCCGGGGAGATCGACGCCCTCGTGGCAACGAGTGTCATCGAGGTGGGGATCGACGTTCCCAATGCAACCTTGATGACGATCCTCGACGCCGATTCCTTCGGGCT
>CAMARC010000052.1 GCA_945860405.1 Candidatus Kuenenia stuttgartensis
CCTCCTGAGGCCGGGCTGCCCGCGGCCGTCGCGCCGCTCCCGGCCGACGATCTTGCCCGGCTCAGGCGGCAGGTGCAGGACTTCACCGCGGGGGCTGAAGCGGCGACGCGGGAGGCGGCGGCCGCCCGCCGCGATGGGAAGGAGCAGAACGGGGCAGCGACGTTCCTCCGTGTGCAAGGCGCCCGCGCCCAACTGGCGGCGGCCCGCTCTGACCGCGATCAGTTTCGCGAGGACGGCAGCCCGCGGTCGCTCGTCATGGGGGTCGTCGACCGCCCGCAGCCGGTCGACAGCCCGCTCCTGGCGCGCGGCGAAGTGGATCAACCGGGCGAGACGGTGCCGCGCGGCCTCGTGGAAGTGCTCTGTGCGCCCGACGAGCCGACAAAAATCGCTGCAGGGAGCGGGCGGCTCGACCTCGCTTTCTGGATCGCCTCCCGCGACAACCCGCTCACCGCCCGGGTGATGGCCAACCGCGTGTGGCTCAAGCTGATGGGCGAAGGGATCGTCTCAACACCCGACAACTTCGGCATCATGGGGATGGCGCCGAGCCATCCGGAACTCCTCGACCACCTCGCCGTCGTGTTCATGGAGGATGGGTGGTCGGTGAAGAAACTCGTGCGCCGGATCGTGATGAGCCGGGCCTACCGACTCGCCGCTGTGCACGACGAATCGAACTTCGCCGTCGATCCCGACAACCGGCTCCGCTGGCGGATGGACCAGCGGCGGCTCGACGCGGAGGCGATCCGCGACGCGATGCTCGCCGTAGCCGGAAGGCTCGACCTCTCCCCCGTGCCCGGATCGCCGGTCGCCCGCATTCGAGAGGATCGGCAGGGGATGGCCCGGCTCGTCGCCTCGCTCCGCCGCGAGCCGGACTTCTGCCGGTCGATCTATCTCCCGATCGTGCGCGACCAGTTGCCCGAGTTCCTCGCCACTTTCGACTTCCCCGACGCCTCACTCGTCAGCGGTCGCCGCGACGCCACGAACGTGCCGGCGCAGGGGCTGTTGCTCCTCAACAGCCCCGAGGTCGTGTCGCTCGCCCGCTCGTTCGCCGAGCGGGTGGTGACCCTGACGGGAGACTCCGAGGAGCGCTTCGGCCGGGCCTTCGAGATGGCGCTCGGCCGCCGACCAGGGCCCGACGACGTCGCCGCGATCGAGGCTTTCCGGGCCGACGCGCGTGGCGAGGGGCTCGACCGACCTGCCGGAGGGCCGGAGGCCGAGGAGCCTGGTCTCGTCGCCTACTGTCAGGCGTTGTTTGCGACGGCGGAATTCCGCCACGTCCATTGAGGGAGACTCCGATGACGAGCGTCGATCGAACGGGCATCCCCGGGCCGAGGCGGGCGTTCCTCACCAACGCCGCCAATGGCTTCGGATTTCTGGCCTTTTCCGCGCTGGTCGCGGAACAATCGCAGCCTGCGCTTGTCGCGGAGGCGTCTCAGCCCGCGCTGGTCGCGGAACAGTCGCAGCCCGCGTTGGTCGCGGAACACTCGCAGCCTGCGCTGGTCGCGGAACATTCGCAGCCCGTGGCGGCTGCCGGGCCGCTCGCCCCCAGGCCCCCGCACTTCGCCGCGCGGGCGAAGCGCGTGATCTTCCTCTGCATGCAGGGGGGGCCGTCGCACGTCGACACCTTCGACCACAAGCCGAGGCTCGTCGCCGACGCCGGGAAGGACGCGCCGCCGGGAAACCGGCGCGGGGGACGGGCAACGCTTGTCGCGCCGCAGTGGAAGTTCAGCCAGCGTGGCCAGAGCGGCCTGTGGGTGTCGAGCCTCTTCGACGAGGTCGCCCGACACGCCGACAAGCTGTGCGTGGTCAACTCGATGGCCACCGACCTGCCGGCCCATCCACAGGCCTTCGCGCAGCTCCACACCGGCACCGCGCAGTTCATCCGTCCGTCGCTCGGCGCCTGGACGCTCTACGGCCTCGGCACGGAGAACCAGAATCTCCCCGGCTACATCGTCATCAACCCGCCAGTGGCCGCCGCGCGGACGTTCGGCAGCGCGTTCCTCCCGGCTGTCTACCAGGCGACGCGGATCGGAGGAGCGCTCCTCCCGGGCCTCGCCGGCCGCCGCGGCGGCGGCGCCCCTCCGACAATGGCGAACATTGAGAGCCCGCTCCTCGACCGCGCCGCGCAGCGCACCCAGCTCGATCTCGTGCAGCGGCTCAACGCGTCGCGCCTGGGGCTCGACGGCGGCACGAGCCCCGATACGGAGGGCGTGATCGAATCGTACGAACTGGCCTTCCGGATGCAGGACGAGGTGCCGAAGGTGATGGACATCGGCGATGAGACGGCCGAGACGCTCGATCGCTATGGCGTGGGCGGCGACGGCACCGACGCCTTCGGCAGGCAGTGCCTCATGGCACGGCGACTCGTGGAAGCGGGGGTGCGGTTCGTCCAGGTGACGCACGGAAACTGGGATCATCACTTCAACCTCGGCACGGCGCTCGAGAACACCGCCCGCCAGGTGGACCGCCCCATCGCCGGCCTGCTCTCCGACCTTTCCGACCGCGGCCTGCTCGACGATACGCTCGTCATCTGGGGGGGCGAGTTCGGTCGCACGCCGCACGGGCAGGGGGCCGACGGCCGCGACCACAACAACAAAGGCTTCACGCTCTGGATGGCCGGCGGCGGCGTGAAGGGGGGCATGGCTCACGGCGCGACCGACGACTATGGCTACGAGGCCGTCGACAAGCGGATGCACATCCACGACTGGCACGCCACCCTGCTGCACCTCTTGGGACTCGATCACGAACGGCTCACCTACCGCTACGCTGGCCGCGACTTCCGCCTCACCGACGTCCACGGCACCGTGGCCCGCGAGATCATCACCTGACCGGCCCTGCCCCGATCCGACCATCCCTGTCTTTTTTCCCGTCTGCCACGAACGCTTCCCGGAGACCTGTCATGAAGTGCCTCGTCCGCCTGTCGCTCGTCGTCGTCCTCGGTTGCGTGCCCGCGGCCGTGGCGGTCGCCCAGCCGCCGATGGAGTCCTCCCCTGCCGAGATGGTGAAGCGGGCCGATGCCGACGGAGACGGCAAGGTGAGCCGGGACGAGTTCATCAAGGCCCGCACGATCGCGCTCGAGCAGGCCTTCACCCGGATGGACACCGACGGCGACGGCAAGCTCGACGAGAAGGAGGTCGAGGCTGGCGCGGCACAGGCGCGGGCCATGGGCCCGGCCGGACTCGGTGGTTTCCGCCGTCCCGATGCGGATCGGCCGCAGCGGCCCGGGGGCGATCGGCCGCAGCGGCCGGGGGCGGGCGCGATGGCCGAGCAGGGCTTCGATCGCATGGACGCCGACGGCGACGGCAAGCTCTCGAAGGAGGAGTTCGCCGCCGGAATGAAGCGGCTTCGGGAACTCATGCAGCAGGGGGGCGCGGGCCTTGGCGGCCCACGCCGCCCCGGCGGCGACCGCGGCCCCGAGCAGGGCTTTCGCCGTCCACCGCAGCAAGACTGACACTGCCCGACTCGACGCCCGTCAACCTCCCCCGGGGGCCAGCCCCTTAGCGATGCGCCGATCGGCCGTTCGCGACGCAGCCTCGCGCATCGTTCCCTGCGGCGCCGGCCACCGCAGCCTCCTCACGGAGTTCCTGCGGCTTTTGATGAGGCAGGAGTCGGCGGAGTCGTGAGCCGTTGAAACGACCCCAGGAGAAGGACCATGCGTCGGTTCGACCGGAGAGTGATCGTCGTTCTCGCGTCCCTCTTCGCTGTCATCCACGCCGGGCTCGGCCGTGGCGACGATCCGCCCCGCGCCGCCGGGCCGGTCGATCGCAGCCTGCCATGGGTGACCGAAAATGCCGGCGTCCCCGGCGTGGTTTTCCGTACCTTCGACAGCATGGCCGCGGCGGGACCGGTGAGTTACCACGTCTTCACTCCGCTGGAGTACGACGTCCCGAGCGTGCGCTTGCCTGTGCTCTATTGGCTCCACGGGACGCTCGGCGGCCTCGAGGGAATCGGGCCCCTCACGGCCCACTTTGCCGAAGAGATGCGCTCGGGGCGGATGCCGCCGATGCTCGTGGTGTTCGTGAACGGCCTGCCCCGCCGACTGTGGGCTGACTCGAAGACCGGTGCGGCCCCGGTGGAGACGGTGTTCATCACGGAGTTGATCCCGGAGATCGACCGATCGTTTCGCACCGTGGCCACGCGAGCCGGCCGCGTCCTGGAGGGCTTCAGCATGGGTGGCTATGGCGCGGCCCGGCTCGGATTCTCTCACCCGGACCTCTTCGCCGGGATCTCGATTTTCGCGGGAGGGCCGCTCGACCTCGATCTCGACGGCCCTCGGGCCCGTCGCAACCCCCGGCTTCGCGAGTTCATCCTCCGGGAGATCTGCGGCGGCGACATCGATCACTTCCGCGCGATCAGCCCCTGGACGCTCGCCGAGCAGGCGGCGCCGGCGCTCCGCGAGCACGCGACGGTGATCCGCCACGTGGTCGGCACGCAGGACGACACGCGCGAGTTGAATCTCGCCTTTCACCAGCGCCTGGAGCAGGTAGGCATTGAGCACGACTATCGGGAGATCGCGGACGTCGGCCACGACGCACGGGCCGTGCTCGCGGTTCTCGTCAGGACCGACGGAGGGTTTTACCAGCGGGCCCTTGGCACACCGGTTCCTCGTGGGGGGAAGGATTCCGATGTACGGGAGCCCTGACTGGAACGAGTCGAGAGCCACATCGTGGTTTTGCGGCTGCCGGAGAGATCTCCTCCCGGGGCGGGAACCATCGGCCACGGCACCGGGATGCTCGCTGCCACACGAGGCGTCTAGCGCAAACCCCTCCGAAGGGCGCGTCAACGCCGCGGGAGGCGGCGGAGATCGAGGGTGAGGGGATAGTCGGGATTGATCTCCTCTGGCGGCGGCGTGAACGGGCCCGGGGTGTGGCCGGTCGCGAAGAACCGGCTCGCCCGGCGGCTCTCGCTCTCCAGGGCATTCACCGGGCGAGTCTCATACGACCGGCCACCGGGATGGGCCACGTGCCAGGTGCAGCCACCCAGACTGCGGCCACTCCAGACATCGACGATGTCGAACACCAGCGGCGCATGGACGCGGATCGTCGGATGGAGACACTGCGGCGGCTGCCACGCCCGGAACCGCACCCCCGCCACCGCCTCCCCCGCGCGACCGGTGGGCGTCAGCGGCACACGCCGGCCATTGCAGGCGATCAAATGCCGCCCCTCGACGATCCCGCTCACCGCCACCTGGACGCGCTCGAGCGAGCTGTCGACGAGCCTGGAGGTCGCTCCGCCGATCGGCTGCTCGCCGAGGACATGCCACGGCTCGAGGGCCCCGCGCAACTCCAGCCGCACCCCGTCGTGGACCACCTCGCCGATTTTCGGAAAGCGAAACTCCCGCCAGCAGTCGAACCACGACGACTCGAAATCGAAGCCATTCCGCCGCAGATCGGCGAGGACATCGCGGAAGTCGGCAAGGAGAAAGTGGGGCAGGAGGAAGCGGTCGTGGAGCGCCGTCCCCCAGCGGACGAGCTCCCCGTCCCAGGGCTTCTGCCAGAAGCGGGCGACCAGCCCGCGGACAACAAGTTGCGCAAGCAACCCCATCCGCACATGCGGCGCCATCTCGAAGGCCCGCATCTCCACCAAGCCCCGCCGGCCCGAGGCGCTGTCGGGTGAGAAGAGCTTGTCGATGCAGAACTCGGCCCGGTGGGTGTTGCCGGTGAGGTCGACGAGGAGATTGCGGAACAGCCGGTCGACGAGCCACGGTGCCGGATGCTGCCCGGAGCGGCGCAATTCCTGGAACGCGATCTCGAGCTCGTGGAGGCTCTCGTGGCGGGCCTCGTCGACCCGCGGCGCCTGGCTCGTCGGGCCGATGAAGCCACCAGCGAAGAGATAGGAGAGGGAGGGATGATTGTTCCAGTAGGCGACGAGACTGGCGAGGAGATCGGGACGCCGCAGGAAAGGGCTGTCGGCCACCGTTCGCCCGCCGAGGACGAGATGATCGCCGCCGCCAGTGCCGGTGTGCCGGCCATCGAGTTCGAACTTCTCCGCTCCGAGTCGGCTGACGCGCGCGGCCCGGTCGACTGCCTCCCGGATCCGGACGAGCTCCTCCCAGCTCCGTGCCGGCGGCACGTTGACCTCGATCACCCCCGGATCGGGCGTCACTTGGAGCCGCGAGAGCCGATCGTCCCACGGCGGCGCATAGCCCTCGAGCACCACCGCTCGGCCGTGCGCCGCGGCTATCCCCTCGATGCCGGTGAGGAGCTCGAGCCAGTCATCGACCGCTTCACCCAGAGTCGACAGCCCCGTATCTTCGAGCGGCGGCAGGAAAAGATGGAGCCTGCCGGAACGGACCTCAGCCACCAAGCTCGTCCGCACGATCGACGTCCCCGCCCGGATCTCCGCCTCGTGAGCCCACGGCAGAAGCCCCATCGGCAGCCGCAGCCCCGCCGGCGAATCGCCAGGGATGAGAAACACCTTTCCCAGCGGCACCGGCCACGCACTCGACCGCCAGGCGGCCGGACCGCGGCCCCGTTGCCGGAGGAGCGGTAGCACCCACGCCACCGCCGGCCCCACCACTGGGGCCGCATCGGGGGCGGCCGGATCGATGAGCGGCTGCTCGTGGGCCGGAAGGACAAAGGTCGGATCGACCCCGAGCCGCGCGGCGAGGTCGGCGAGCATCGTTCCCGGATCGGCCGTGGCGGGGGCTGTGGGATCAGCGGCGGTTGTGTCGTCGGAAAGCAGGTCGCCGTGTTGCCAGAGAGGCACGCCGTCGGCGCGCCAGATGAGCTCGAGCGCCCAGCGGGGGAGCGGCTCTCCGGGATACCACTTCCCCTGCGATTCCAGGAGCACGCCCCCCGGCGCGAGATCGGCAAGCAATCGGCGGGCGAGGATGCCGGCCCGGCGGCGCTTGTCGGCCCCGAGCGCCGCCATGTTCCATTCATTGCCGTCGTAATCGTCGATCGAGACGTAGGTCGGCTCGCCGCCACTGGTGAGCCGCACGTCTCCGGCAGTGAGGACGCCATCGACAGTGCGACCGAGCCGGTCGATCCGCTCCCAGGCGTGTTCTGAAAAGGGAAGCGTCGTCCGCGGACCCTCCGCCACCCGATCGACACGCATCGTCACGTTCATCGTGCTCGTGCAGGGCTCGGTGAGCCCTGATACCGGCGATGCACTGGCCGGATCGGGCGTGGCCGCGAGGGGAAGGTGCCCCTCCGCGGCGAGCAGGCCACTGGTCGGATCGAGGCCGATCCAGCCGGCGCCGGGGAGATAGGCCTCGGCCCAGGCATGGAGATCGGTGAAGTCGCTCGTCGGCCCCGGTGGGCCGTCGAGCGGCGGCTGATCAGGGGCGAGTTGGATGAGATAGCCCGAGCAGAACCTGGCCGCGATCCCCATCGCGCGGAGGAGCGCGACGAGCAGCCAAGCCGAGTCGCGGCAGCTGCCGGTGCCGCTGGCGAGCGTCTCCTCAGGGGTCTGCACCCCCGCTTCCATTCGGATTCGGTAGCTGATCCGTTCGAACACGAGCCGATTGAGCGCCACGAGGACGTCGATCGTCCGCGGCGGTGGCGCGACGAGATTCGCCCGCCGCGCCTCCTTGACCAGCCCGGAGAACAGGTCGCCTCCGATCGTCGGCGCGAGGTACGGCGCGAGCTCTGCGACGAGAACGGGATCGTAGGGGAAGGGGAACGTCTCCGCCTCGGCATCGAGGAAGAAGTCGAAGGCGTTCACCGCCACGAGATCGGCGACGAGATCGACGGTCAGGGTGAATTGCCGTGTCGGCTTCGGGAACACGATCCGCGCCAGCTGATTGCCCTGCGGATCCTGTTGCCAATTGAGGAAATGGTCGCGCGGCTCGACGATGAGCGAATAGCTCTCGATCCGAGTGCGGCAATGCGGGGCCGGACGGAGCCGGACGACGTGCGGCAAGAGCCGCACCGGCCGGTCAAAGGCATAGTCCGTGCGGTGATGGAGGGCGATGCGGATCGACAAGGGCACTGGCTCCCGGGACCGTCGACTCAGCCCGCTTCCGCGACGGTCCCCACCGGACGGAGGGCGAAGAACGTCGTATGAATCGCGTCGTTGGCGGCATTGAGCCGCGTTTGAAAGGCATCGATCCAGCCGTGGAGGCCACGCGGCACGCCGGCCTGGGCGTCGCCGACGATCTCGTCGATGTCGGCGTAGTCGAGCGTGGCCCGGAGCCGGCCGAGGTGCCGTTCGGCCGGGGTCGAGTGCGTCCCCTTCGTGCCGCCGGTGATCACCAGGAGCGATTCCTCCGCCTTCACCAGGCAAAAGTGCATCGCCCGCGGAAAGGCCCGGTCGAGGACGAGGAAGCGGACGGTGTCCTTGCGCGACACAGCCCCGTACTGCTTGCGGTACATCTCGAGAGCGCTGGCGCTTTCGAGCACCGACGACCAACGCACCGGATCGCGCCCCGCCCCCTCCTCGCCGCCGAAGAAGTGCTCGACGTCGAGGAACCGGCTCGTCTTGTCGGCCCGCTCGACGAGCCGGCCCATGCGGGCGAAGTGCCATGCCTCGCCGTGCGACATCGTGCCGTCGGTGGCACCGATGATGAGTTGGCTGGCCCGCTGGATCTCGTCGATGAACTCACGCGGATCGGCGAAGTCGGCCCGGGCCGCCGAGGCGCCGCGGACGGAGAGATAGCACTTGTTGATCTCCTCCCACATCGGGGAGCTGATCATGTCGCGCACCGTGCGGGCGTTCTCCCGGGCCGCCTGAAGACAGCAGTAGATCGAGTTGGGGTTGGCGGGATCAAAGGCGAGGAAGTCGAAGACGCGCGCCTGATCGGCCAGGCCGTGGCGGGCCCAGAAGTCGGATTGATCGCCGAAGGCACACACCAGCGCGTTCCACAGCCGCCCCGGCTCGATTGTTCCTTCGAGCGCCAGGCCGAGCGTCGTCTCGATCGCCCGGGCGACGTTCTCGGCCCGCTCGATCTGGCGGTTCATCCAGAAGACGCTGTCGGCGACGCGGGAGAGCATGCGACGTTCCCGAAGGTGGGGGGGACGGGGATGGTGGACCGCGGAGGGAATCAGCGCGAGGGGGTGGGAACGGTCGGGCTGTCGCCCGTGGGGCGCTGAACGACCCAGGTGTCCTTGCTACCGCCCCCCTGCGACGAATTGACGACGAGTGACCCCTTCACGAGCGCGACGCGCGTCAGCCCGCCAGGGAGAACGAAGATCTCCTCGCCGTACAGAATGAAGGGGCGGAGATCGACATGCCGCCCCTCGAGCGAATCGCCGACGACCGTCGGCACGCGCGAGAGAGCGAGCATCGGCTGGGCGACGAAGTTGCGCGGGTTGGCCTTGATGCGGTCGCGGCAGTCGTCGAGTTGCTGGCGCGTGGCCCGCGGCCCGAGGACGATCCCGTAGCCCCCCGATTCATTGGCCGGCTTGATGACGAGTTGGTCGAGCTTCGAGAGGACATGCTGACACTGGTCGGGCTCGCCGCAGACGAACGTCGGCACGTTGGGGAGGATCGCATCCTCGCCGAGGTAGTAGCGGATGATCTGGGGAACGTAGGCATAGACGGCCTTGTCGTCGGCGATCCCGGTGCCCGGCGCGTTGACCAGCGCCACGTTGCCGGCCCGGTAGGCATCCATGAGCCCGGGCACCCCGACAACCGAGTCAGCGCGGAACACCTGCGGATCGAGGAAATCGTCGTCGATCCGCCGGTAAATGACGTCGACCCGCTCCAGCCCCCGCGTTGTCCGCATGAACACCTTCCGGTCGACGACGACCAGATCGGAGCCCTGGACGAGCTCCACCCCCATCTGCCGGGCGAGGAAGCTGTGCTCGAAGTAGGCGGAGTTGTAGATGCCCGGCGTGAGGACGACGACGGTCGGATCGCGCGACTGCGGCGGCGCCACGTACTCGAGCATCGCCAAGAGCTTCTCGGGATAATTCTCCACCGGGCTGACACGGAGGCCCTCGAAGAGCTGCGGGAAGGTGCGCTTCATCACCTCGCGGTTCTCGAGGACGTACGACACGCCCGACGGCGTCCGCAGGTTGTCCTCGAGGACGTACATGCAGCCGTCGCCACCGCGAACGAGGTCGGTGCCGGTGATGTGGCACCACACGCCCCGCGGCGGGGTGAGGCCGGCGCAGGGGCCGCGGAAACACTTCCCCGAATCGACGAGCCAGTCGGGAACGACGCCGTCTTTGACGATCCGGCGCTGGTTGTAGACGTCGTCGATGAACAGGTTGAGGGCGTGGATCCGCTGCTTGAGCCCGCGCTCGATCGTCGTCCATTCGTGGGCGTCGATCACCCGCGGCACGATGTCGAAAGGCCAGATCTTCTCCGTCCCGGCCTCGTGGCCGTAGACGTTGAAGGTGATCCCCATCGTGAGCAGCGACTTGTCGGCGGCCCGCTGCCGGGCGGCGAGTTCGCCATGGGAAAAGGCGGCGAGACGACGGACGAGTTGCTCGGCGCCCGGTCGGGGCAGGAGCGATTCGTCGAAGAGTTCGTCCCAGAATCCGTCGGTGGCGTACGACCGAAGGTCCATGGCGGAGGAGGTGTCGGGAAGACACCGGGACCGCACCGGACAGCCCGTGGAAAGGCTACGGGGCGGCAGGGAGGGGATCGTCGGGAGAGAACACGGGCAGAGATCCCGGACCGAGCCGCCTGCACCGTCCCGGGACGTTCACACTCTACCGCACCGGGCTCCGCGAAGGAACCCTGTCACGGCAGCGGTTTTCTCGCCATGCCCCCGCCGGCACTTTCTCCACAGCCCGCTACGCGTGATCGCCCATGACCGCTTCGAGGAGCGCCGTCAGGTCGCGGGTGTGGAACGGGGTGACGAGGACGCGGCGGCGTTCATCGACCACGGCCTGCGCGGCGAGTTCCCGCTGCTTTTGGCCGACGAGCAGTATCGCCGGCACCTGCGAGTAGAAAGGATCGGTCGAAAGCTTGTTGAAGGCGGCGATCGCCTCCTCGCCCAACGACTGCATGCTGATCACGAGGCAGTCGGCCGGGAGCGGCGTCGTCGAGAACCGGGCCAGGGCCCGCTGCGGGTTTTCGGTGAGCAGCACCCGGAATCCGAGCTTCCCGAAGAACTCCTTGAGTTGCTGCTGGGCCCGTCCGGAGGTCTCGACGAGCATGATCGCTCGCGCCTTCTTCGGCGGGGATTCGACCACCGGCAGCCCGTCAGCCGCCACGGCTCCCTTCTCCCCCGCCGGCACCGTTGGAACACCCCGGTCGGGCGCGGTGATGCCGCTGCCGATCGGATACTTCTCGAGGAGCGGCTCGAGGGCGCGGCGCGCATCCGAGACCGTCTGATACCGCTCCATCGGATCGAGCATCATCATCCGGTTGACGACGTCGATGATGTCGCGCGGCACCCCCGGAGCCCGGGTGTGGAGCGGTACGACCGACGTGTAGCGGCGCGGATCGGCGCGGACGGCCCGGTCGCGGGATTCGACGAGGGCCGAGGCCCCCGACAGGGCGATGTAGCCCATTGTCCCGAGGAAGTAGACGTCGCTGCGGATCCCGTCGTCCTTCATCCCGGCGAGCTTCTCGAGCGTCGCGTAGTCGAGCGTGCGGAGGTTGTCCCCCTTGTCGGTCTTTGCGTTGCCAAGGGCCTTGTCGGCGGTGTCGGCGTCGATCCGCGCCAGGCCGAAGTCGACGAGCTTCACCTGGCCGAGCGACGAGATGAGGATGTTGGAGGCCTTGATGTCGCCGTGGGTCATGCCGCGGCGATGGGCGTATTCGAGCCCCGCGCACATCTGGTCGAGGAGATTGATCGCCCGACCGTGATCGAGGGCCCCGCGGATCTTCACCAGCTCGCGGAGGGTCTGCCCCTCGACGAACTCCATCGTGATGTAGATCGAGTTGTTCTCCTGACCGACATCCTCGATGGCGCAGATGTGGGGATGGCGCACGAGCCTTCCCATCTCCCCCTCGCGCCGGAACCAGCGGCACTTCTCGGCATCCTGCGTGTAGCGGCTGCGGAGCACCTTGACGGCGAGTTGCGTGCCGTCGTTGACGTTGACGGCCCGGTAGACACGGGCAAACGACCCAGCCCCCACCTGATAGAGGATCTTGGCCGAGCCGAAGAAATAGCCTCGCTGGTCGCCACGGAGGAGGCGGTCGCGCTGGTACCCGGTGATCACCTCGCGGCGGAGGAGGAAGTTGGCGAGATCTTCAACGGGGATGTTGCGCCCGCCGAGCTCCGTCCAGGCGGCATCGAGGTCGCGCTCGCTGACCAGCTCCAATTTCTGCGCGAAGTTGGCAAGTTCCTCGGCGGTGGTGGGTTGCATCGTCAGGCGGCTCCGATCGAACGAGTTTACCCTCCGCCTGCGCGCCAGGTCGGGTGAGTTGCCGGCGAAGCTCCCGGGGGGGAAGCGGGGGCTGAGGCCGGTTGGTGGGATTGGGAGCGTTGGCGCGGGGAGGGACGACCCCCGAAGCGGGGGCGGAGCGGGTGGTTTCGGGGGCATAGCTGGTCTGGAGCCGCGCTTGGCGCACCTGCTACAAGCCCCCGTGGCGCCCCGGGGATCCCGCCGAGCCGACCCTCCCCATGACCCTCTCGAATCCTCCCCTGTCGCCCGTTCTCCGCGCCGGCTTTCTGCTGGCGGCGGTGGTGGTTTGCGCCACGGCCACGGCGGGCGGGGTCAGGGAGCCGTTCGAGACGCCCACCACCTCCTGGACGATCGGCGATTCCGATGTCACGCATCGGGTCGTCAGCCATGCCCGATCGACGGAGGGACCGCACCGCGGCAAGGGGTGCGAGCGGATCGTGATCGACGCCGCCAGCGGGACGACCCTTCGCTGGGAGCTGCCACTCGAGCCGGCGCGGGTCATCGATGAATGGCGGGCCGCGCTGTGGGTGCGGGCCGACCGCCCCGACATCCGGCTCTCCGCGCGGATCGTCCTGCCGGCGTTCCGTTCGTCCCGGACCGGCGCGGCAGTGGCCGTCCTCGTGCCGGGAGATGTGTCGCGCGGTGCCGATCGCTGGGAGCCCCTCGGCGTCGCCGACGTCGCCACGGCGCTGCGCAAGAGCCTGCCGGCGCTGCGGGCCGAACATGGCCCGGCCGGGGATCTCACCGGCGCCGTCATCACCCATCTTGTCCTCGATCTCTACTCCCGCCCCGGGCATTACGACGTCTCGATCGACGACCTGGAAATCGAGGGAATCGTGCCGGCCGGTGCGGTGGCCGGGGTGGCTCCGCAGGCCGTCGATCCCGGCGGCCCCGTCCTCCCGGCGGCCTACGAAGCCTCCCCCGCACAGTTAGGAGAGGTGGTGCAGGCCGCCGCCGAGCTTCCCCTCCCTGGAGAAGGTCTTCCGCCGGCTCCGCCCCGCCCGGCCGCCGCCGCGGGCCCACTGGCAGCGCCAAACGCTCCCCTGGCCTGGACTTCCCCGGGGGGCGTGCCATCCCCGCCGCCGCCGGCCGGCCCGGCCGGAAGGCTCGACCCGGTGTCGGGGCTCAACCGAGGCGTGCTCGAAGTGGCGGGACAGCCATTCTTTCCCCGCGCCCTCGACCACAACGGCGAGCCGTTCGCGGTGATTGCCGCCCTCGGCTTCAATGCCGTCCGTCTCGCGGCCCCGGCGTCGAGCGATCAGATCGACGAAGCCCGGCGGACGGGCTTGTGGATCATCTGTCCGCCGCCGCACCTTCCTGACGTCGACGTGCGGCGCCCCGAAGCGCTGCCGATGTTCTCTGCCAATTGGGACCGTGTCCTCGTCTGGGACATGGGGAGCGGCCTGTCGGAGGCCGATGTCGACACCCTCGCCGAGCATGCCAGGCGGGTGCGCACCTGCGACCAGCATGCCGGCCGGCCGCTCGTCGCCACGCCCGACTCCGGCCTCCGCAGCCTTTCCCGGCATGTCGACATGCTCGTCGCCCGCCGCACGGTGCTGGGCACGAGCGTGGAACTAGGGGACTACTTCACTTGGCTCCGCGAGCGTCCCCGGCTCGCCCGCCCCGGCACGCCGTTCCTCGCCACCCTGTCCACCGAACTCGACCCGCGCACCGCGCGGCAGGCTGCCCATCTGGCCGGGATCGGCGGCCGTGGGCTGGCGGTCGATCCGGAGAGCCTCGCGCTGGCGAGCTTGGCGACGCTGGCAGCCGGCGCCCGCGGCATCCTCTTCACCTCGACGCGCAGGATCGACGGCGACGACCACGAGTCGCGGATCCGGTCCGCGGCCGTCCGCTCGATGAACCTCCGCCTCCGCGTCCTCGAGCCGTGGGGGGCCGCAGGGAGGTTTTCCACGACCGCCACGGCGAGCGATCCCGAGGTGCGCGGCGTGGTGCTCGAAGCAGCGCGGGCGCGGATGGTGGTGGCGTGGCGGAACGTCCAGGGGGGGCAGATCGTCGCCAGTCACTATCGCGGCGACATGCCCGCCGAGACGGCCCCCGTGACGCTCCTCATGAACGGCATCCCGGAGGCCCATCAGGCCTGGGAGGTGACACCGGGGGGCCTGCGGCCGCTGCGGCACCGGCGCGTGACCGGCGGCGTGTCGGTGGTTCTCGATCCGTTCCGCTCCTCGGCGCTCGTCCTCGTCACCGGAGATCCGGCCGTCGCCGCCCATGTCCAGGAGCGCCTCCGCGAGCAGGCGGCCGCCACCCTCGCCGCCTCGCGGGAACGGTCGGCGCTGCTGATCGCCGATGCCGTCGACCTCCTCACCCGCATTCCCCCGCTGGCCCTCGGCAGACTGCCCGGGCCGGCGATGGTCGCCGCGGCGCAGCAAGAGAGCCTCGCGGCGGACAGCCTGGCGACCTCCGATCCGGCGACGGCGATCGCCCGCTACGAACGGGCGGCGGCGATCGCCGGCCAAGTGGAGCGACTCGTCTGGGAGAAGGGGGTGGTCGCCACCGGCTCGATGGTCGCCGGGCCGCTCTCGACCTCCGATGCCACGCTCGTCGAACACTGGCGGTTCGTCGAGGCCCTCTCCACCACGTCGCCGCGCGAGGAGCTCCTCGTCGGTGGCGGCATGGAGCGGATCGAGGAGCTCTCCGGCTCTGGTTGGCGGCATTTCGCCCTCAAACAGGCCATTCTCCGCACCGGCGTCGAGATCTCTCGGACGCAGCCTGCGTCTGGCCGCGGCTGTCTGGTGATGCGTGCCGAGGCGGTCGATCCGGCCGCCGCGCCGGCGGTCGTGGAGACGCCGCCGGTGTGGATCACGACGCCGCCGCTGTCGGCACCCAGCGGCAAGCTCCTCCAGATCGAGGCCCGCGTCTGGGTGCCGAAGCCGGTGAAGGGGAGCGTCGACGGTCTCCTCGTCTTCGATTCCCTCGGCGGGCCGGCGCTCGCGGAGCGGGTCGGGCCTTCGGCGCAGTGGCGGCGGCTGGTGCTCTACCGGATCGTGCCGGCCGACCTCGACGGGGAGGCCTTCACCGTCACCTTCGCGCTCACGGGTCTCGGTGAGGCGCGGATCGACGACGTCAGCGTTCGCGTCCTCGACCGCGGCGCCGGCGTGCCGGCGATGATCGTGTCCAATGGACCGGGCCGGGAGGAGGGCGCCAGGAGCTTCCCCACCCCCGGTGAGGTGCTCTCCCCGCCAGGCCTCCCTGCCGCCGAGGCTGCGGCGCCTCCGGCGGTCTCGGCCGTCACAGCCGCGCCCCCGGCTACCAGCACCCCGGCTACCAGCACCCCGGCGGCCTGGCCAGGGATGAACCTCGAGTGGCCAAAGCTCCCCTTCAGCGGCCCGACCAACGCTCCCCCTCCCGGTCCAGGTGGGGGACGAATCGATCCATTCAAGCGGGCGGGGGTGGCGGCGACCGTCCCTCAATCGACGCAACCGGCACTGGGAGGGGGGCCGGGATTGCAGGCGGCTCCGCCGATGCAAGCGGCTGCGCCGGCGGCGGAGGCGTTGTTGCCGGCCCAGACGCCACCGTTTCCTCCCCAGACGAGTCCGTTGCCCGGCGACGTCCAGCCGACTTTGCCGCCGTGAACGCCGCCCGCCGAGGAGACGGCTCTGCGGCCCCGCCGTCGCGCAACCGGCGCGCCGCGGCGTCGAGCTCGGTGAGCTGCGCGGTGACAAGGGCGACAAGCGTCGAGCCATCCATCGCTGCCACCTCCGCGGCCGGGATGATCGGGCCGAACTCGAGGCGGATCCTCCCCGGGAGCGGCAGCAGGCGAGTCCGCGGCCAGCATTCCCAGGCCCCGACGATCGCCACCGGGAGGATCGGCACGCCGGCCCGTTTCGCCACCAGGGCGAAGCCGCTTTGCACGTCGCCGAGCCGGCCATCCCGGGTCCGTGTTCCCTCCGGGAAGATCGTCACGGCCCCGCCCCCGCGGAGCTTGCGGATGATCGTCTTCATCGCCGCCACCGACGAGGTCTCACGGTCGATCGGAATCGCATCGAGGGAGGCGATGATCGCGCCAAACGGCCCCCATCGGAAAAGCGAACTCCGCGCCAGGCTCGACAGCCGCCGCTCGCAGACGAGGCCGAGGAGGAGCGGGTCGAGATTGCTCTGATGGGAGGAGAGGACGAGCAGGCCACCCTCGCGCGGTAACGGCTCGGCGAAACGGTAGCGGATCCCGAACACCGCCACGCCGAGATTGCGACAGAGCACCCAGAGGGTGTCGTAGAACATCCGGCCGAAGAGGGTGTGGCCCGGTGCGATGTCGGCGTGATCGGGCTCGGCCGCGCGGGTCATGATTGCGGGGGCCTTGACGCGGCGGCGGTCGGCGCGGCCGGGCGACGCGAATCGACCCACGCCAGGAGGACGGCGAGGACGGCCTCGCGATCCATGCCGTCGGTGTCGAGGAGCTCCGCGCCGTCGGCCTGACGCATCGCCCCCACTTCGCGGTGCGTGTCGCCGTGGTCGCGATCCTGCTGGGAGGCGAGAATCTCCTCGAGGGTCACCTGCCGCCCCTTGGCCAGCTCCTCCGCGAGTCGGCGGCGGGCCCGTTCCTCAGGGGACGCCGTGAGGAACACCTTCAGCTCGGCCTGCGGAAAGACCTCCGACCCCTGGTCTCGCCCCTCGGTGACGACGTCGCGGCC
>CAMARC010000053.1 GCA_945860405.1 Candidatus Kuenenia stuttgartensis
GCGCTGGTGGTGGAATACCTCGCCGGCCTGATCCCGGCGGTGGTCAACCAGCTCACCGTCTCACTCCGCCTCCATACGCTCCTGGTTCGCTTCATGGACTGGCGGCGCACGCTTGCCCCCGAGCTCCAGCTCCTCATCGACGACCGTCCCCCGTCGGCCCAGGTGGCCGCGGTGCTCCTCCTCGCGGTGGTCTACCTCGCCATCGCGGTGGCGATCCTCGAATGGCGGCAGTTCCCCCCGAGCGAGGAGAGCTGACATGATCGAGGTCGTGAATCTGGTCAAACACTACCGTTCCTCCTCGGGGGAGATCGTGCGCGCCGTCGACGGGGTGTCGTTCGCCGTCAATCCCGGTGAGATGGTCGGGCTCCTCGGCGCCAACGGCGCCGGCAAGACGACGACCCTGCGAATGCTCGCCACGCTCCTCACCCCGACCTCCGGCACGGCCCGGGTCGGGGGCTGTGACGTTGCCACCGACCCTGTCGGGGCCCGCCGCCGGCTCGGCTACGTCTCGGCCACCACCGGTGTCCCCGATCGGCTCTCGGCCCGTGAGATCCTCCATTCCTTCGGTGCGCTCCACGGCCTCCGTGGCGACGCCCTCGAGGCCCGGGTCGCCCGGCTCATCGATGTCCTCGATCTGGCGCGATGCGCCGATCGTCCCGCCGGCCGGCTCTCGTCGGGGCAGCGGCAGCGCGTCAGCGTCGGCCGGGCCCTCGTCCACAATCCGCCGGCGCTGGTCCTCGACGAACCGACCAACGCCCTCGATGTCCTCGGGGCCCGCGACCTGCTGGCCTTCCTCGCCGATCTCCGCGGCGACGGCCGGGCGATCCTCCTCTCCAGCCACCGGCTCCACGAGATCGAAAACCGCTGCGACCGGTTCGTCCTCATCCACGGCGGCCGGGTCGTCGCCGCGGGAACGCGCGACGCTTTCGTGGGACAGTCCGGCGGCCTCGAGGAGGCGTTCTTCGCGGCCATTGGGGAGGCACGCCCCGAATGACCGCCCCATCCGCCATCCCCGATGCTGCCGTGAACACGCCCCTCGGCGCGGCCGTGGCGATCGCCCGGCGCGACCTACTGGAGTTTGTCCGCGACCGGAGGACGCTGTTTGTCACGCTCCTCCTCCCGATGGTCACCTACCCGCTGGTCGCGCTGTCCAGTGCTCTCGGGGTTCGCACCGCGGTCACCGATCTCGAAGCCCGTGCCGCGCCAACACCGCTCACCGTGGCGATGAGTGGCGAAGATGCCGGGGCACTGGCCGCCCGGATCGATCGAGTGGTGAAGGGGGGAAAGCCGGCAGGCGTCGGAGACGCCCCTTGGCCTTCGAGCACCTCGTTTCTCCATGGCGATCCGCAGACCGCGATCACCGCGGTGGAGGATGGCGCGGCCGACGTGTGGGTCGATGCCCCGGAAGGGATCGTCGTGGCCCTCGATGCCCAAGGGACGGTCGATCTCGACGTCCGCTTCCCCTCGCGGCGCCCGATCGGGCGTTCGCGCGAGCAGTTCGAGGGGGTGATCCGCGGCGTCGCCGAGGCGATCCGCACCGGCCGGGTGAGCCGGGCCGGATTGCCGGAGAGCCTTCTCCAGCCGATCCGCATCCGCATCCTCGGGGAGACGGCCGGGGGCACGACGGTGGCCACCGAACAGATCCTCCCCGCCCTGACCGCGTCGATCCTCGTCCTCCTCGCAGTCCTGACGATGACCGGCGCCTTCTATCCGGCCATCGACGCGATCGCCGGCGAGAAAGAGCGGGGTACGATCGAGACGCTCCTCATGGCCCCGTGCAGCACCGGCAGCATCGTGTTCGGGAAGTTCCTCGCCGTCTACGCCGTGACCCTCGCGACCCTCGCGGCCAACTGCGTGTCGATCGCGCTGACCAGTGCCGTCGGCCTCCGCTTCCTCCCCCCCGGCGCGGCGTCGCGTCTCCCGGCCCTCGGCGTCGGGGCGGTGGTGACGGTGATCGCGTTCGTCGGCTTGGCGGCGCTCGCCGCAGCGACCTGCCTGGCGGTGACGACGGCGTCGAAGAGTGGCAAGGAAGCGCAGAACACTCTCACGCCGGTGATCCTTCTCGTGGCGGCGTTGGCTGGCACGGCGCTCGTGCCGGGGCTCCGCAGCGACGGCCCCCTGGCGCTGGTGCCGTTCACGGGGCAGGTGTGCGTGGCCCGCGACATCCTCACGGCGCCGCCCGATTCCGGTGGGGGAGGGATCATTCCGGCACTCCTCCCTCTCCTCCTCACGCTCCTCTCCTCGGCCATCCTGACGGCGCTGCTGCTCCGCGGCACCGCGCACTTGCTCACCGACGAGGAGATCCTCTTCCGCGGGCCCGATGCCGCTGCCGGGGTCCTTGCCCGGCCGGCCCCGCGCATCGTCCCGACCATCCCCCAGGGGATCATTCCGGTCGTGGTGGGGCTGGCGGCGCTGTGGTACGTGCAGGCTTTCACACCGGAAAATCTCCTCTTGGGAATCCCGATCCATCAGGGGATCGCCGTGGTCCTGCCGCTGCTGGCGATGCTCGCCTGGCAGCGGGTTGATGTCGTGCGGACGCTCGGCCTTGGCCTTCCCCGCTCGGCGGGCCGGGCCGTGGCGGCGGCCCTCGGGGCGGCGAGCCTCGGGGCGGGCTTGTTCATCGTCTCGGCCGGGGTGATGCTCGCGCTGCAGGGGACGGAGGTCTCGCCGGCGATCCGCAGCCTTTCCGAGCGGCTCATCGGCCTCATCCAGCAGCATCCCTGGTGGGTCTCCTGGACGCTCATGGCACTTCTGCCGCCGGTGGCCGAGGAGCTGCTCTTCCGCGGCTGGCTCCTCTCGGCGCTCTCAGGCGAACGGCCGACGCGGCGGCGGCTCGCGGCGGCGGTCGTCGTCCAGGCGGCCTTGTTCGCCGCGGCGCATCTCCTCCCGGAGCGGATGCCGGCGACCTTTTCCCTCGGGATCGTGGCGGGCGTGCTCCGTGTCGCCACGGGAAGCATCCTCCCGGCGATCGTGCTCCACTCCGTCCACAACACGATGCCGCTGCTCCTCCTGGCGCTTGCCGGCGGGGGCGTAGCTGAGGGGGGCATGGAGGCGCTCGCCACCGGGGCCTCGACGACACTCCCGGCCGGCGTGCTGCCGGCGGCGCTTGGATTGCTTGCTCTCGGAGGAATGCTTGTGGCTGCGGCGACCTGGGGGCGGCGCGGTGCCGCCGTGACCACACTCCTGATTGCGGCGTGTCTGGCCGGTGGTGAAAGCGACTCGCTGTCCGCTGCTGAAACGCTCCGCGTCGGCGTCGCGCCGGTGGGGGTGACGCTCCAGATCGTCGATGGCAAACCGGCAGGGCCATCGGTCGACATGTGGGACGACATGACGCTCCGGCTCGGCGTGACCACCGAGTACATCATCAAGGACTCGCTCGCCGAGGGGCTCGAGGCCTTACGACGGGGGGAGGCCGATCTGTTCCTCGGGCCGGTGGCGATGACGCGCGAGCGGGAGGCTGAGTTCGACTTCACCCACTCGGTGTTCCATTCGGGCTTGAGAATCGCGGTGCCGAAGACCGACGACGATCCCTATCTCGCTCCGCTCTTGATCCTGTTCACGCGCGAGGCATGGCGGCTGCTTGCTGGGCTCATCCTCCTCACGGTGCTCGTGGGGCATGTGCTCTGGTGGTGCGAGCGCGGCGTCAACGAGAAGAGTTTTCCACGCGACTGGCGGCGGGGCGTGTGGGAGGGGACGTGGTGGGGGATCAGCACGCTCATCGCCAGCGGCTGCGACGACAAGCATGTCGACACGGTGCCAGGGCGGATCCTGGCGACGGCGTGGATGCTCGTCGGAACGGTGCTCATCGCGCTATTCACCGGAAGCATTGCGGCGACGCTCACCGCCGAACGGATCGGGGGAGCGATCCACGGGCCGCGCGACATGGCCGGCCGGGTGATCGGAACGCAGGCCACCGGCGTGTCGGGGCCGGCGATCCGCGCGCGGAGTGGCATCGTGATGGAATACCGCACGCTCGACGAGGTTTTCAAGGCGGCAGATGAAGGCGAGGTGGAGGCTGTCGTCGCCGAAAACCACACCCTGCGTCATGCGATCTCGCGGCCTGGAAGATCGAACTATCGGCTGGTGGGGCCGGTGTTTGAGTCGTTCGACTTCGGGATCGTCGTGCCGGCGGGGAGCCCGCTCCGCGAGCGGTTTAACGCGGTGATCCTGACGATGAAGGAGGATGGCGCCATCAACACGATCATCGATCGCTGGCTCGGCACGTCGGAATGATGTCGGGCAACACGGGAAACGCCCCGGCACATTGAAGCGCGAACTTGGCCGCTGGCGGCGAGTGACACAGACCGATCCTTCAGGAGCCTGACCATGGCTGAGGTGTTTGCAGGGCCGGCGCGATACGTGCAGGGGCCGGGGGTGGCGGCCACGCTCGGGGACGAGATGACGCGGCTCGGGCTCGGAGGGCCGGTGCTCGTCCTCGCCGGTGCCTCGGCGATCCGGAAGCTCGGTGCGATCTGGGAGCAGTCGCTCGAGCGCGCCGGCTTCGCCCCTGCCATCCATCCCTTCGGCGGCGAATGTTCCCGGCGCGAGATCGCCGCCGTGGCCGATGTGGCAAGGCGCCTCTTAGCGCGGACGATCGTCGGGGCGGGGGGCGGGAAGGCGATCGACACGGCCCGCGCGGTGGCCGCAGAGCTCGATCTCGACATCGTCTCCTGCCCGACAATCGCTTCGACCGACGCGCCGACCAGCGCGATCTCCGTCGTCTACAGCGACTCAGGCGTCGTCGAGGAGGTGAGGCTCCATCCGCAAAACCCCGCCCTCGTCCTCGTCGACACCGACGTCATCCTTGCCGCGCCCGACCGCTACCTCGTGGCGGGGATGGGGGATGCGCTGTCGACCTGGTTCGAGGCCCGGGCCTGCGCCCGCTCGGGCGCGACCCACAGCCGTGGCGGAACGACGACCCGCGCCGCGCTCGCCCTTGCCGAGCTCTGCTGGACGACGCTGCGGGCGGATGGAGCCTTGGCGCTCGCTGCCCACCGGGCAGGGCACCTCGATGGCGCCGGCGCGCTCGACGCCAGGGCTCGGGGAGCCTTTGAGCGGATCGTGGAGGCCAACACACTCCTTTCGGGGCTCGGCTTCGAGTCGGCGGGGCTGGCGGCGGCCCACGGGATTCACAACGGTTTGACAGTCGCCCCCGGTTGCCATGCCGTGCTCCATGGAGAGAAAGTCGCCTTCGGAACGCTCGCCCAGCTGTGCCTCGAAGATGCGCCGGCCGGAGAGATCGACGAGGTCCTTGCCTTCTGCCGATCGGTCGGCTTGCCGGTGACGCTCGGTCAAATCGGCCTCGGTGACATCGACGGGGCAATGCTCAGCCGGATCGCGGAGCGCGCGGTGCAGCCGGGCGAGGTGACGCACAACGAGCCGTTCCCGGTGACGGCCGGGATGGTGGAGGAGGCGATCCGCCGGGCCGACGCGGCGGGGCAGGGGGGCTGACGGTTCTCCGCCGGCGGGGAAATCGCCACGACCTCGGCAGGCCGCCCGCCCGGAGAGCCGCCATCCCCCCTCGCGCGGGTCCACCGCGACTCCCGGAAAACGAGCCGTTTGCCGCGGCACAAGCCCTCCCGCCCGCCGGCCGCCATCCCGCCGGGGCGCCGCGTTGACGCCCAGGAAACGTGAACGTAGATTCGACGCGGCTTAGACCCGTTTTCCCGCAGGTTTTTCCCTCCTCGAAAGGTCACGTCGCCCCTATGGCCAAATCGTCCGCGAAGAAGTCCGCCGCCAAGAAGCCCGCCGCGTCCAAGCCAGGGCGGATGATCTATTACTTCGGCGCCGACCGGTGCGACGGCGACGGCACCATGAAGGCGATCATCGGTGGCAAGGGGGCCAACCTCGCGCAGATGACGAAGATCGGGCTTCCGGTTCCCCCGGGGTTCACGATCACGACGCAGATGTGCATCGACTACTACACCTCGGGGAAGAAGTTCCCCAAGGGGCTCGAGGACGAGATCGCCCACTACGTCAAGCTCCTCGAGAAGGAGACCGGGAAGAAGTTCGGTGACCCGGCCAACGCCCTCTTGGTGAGCGTCCGCTCCGGTGCCCGCGACAGCATGCCGGGCATGATGGACACGATCCTCAACCTCGGCCTCAACGACAAGACCGTCGAGGGGCTTAAAAAGGCCACTGGCAATGGCCGCTTTGCCTTCGACTCCTACCGCCGCTTCATCCAGATGTACGGCGACGTCGTCATGGGGGTGCAGAAGCGCCACGAGAACGAGCACGACCCGTTCGAAGAGGTGATGGAGAAGGTCAAGCACCAGGCCCACGTCGAGGAAGACACCGCGCTCACCGAGGATCACCTCAAGGATCTCATCAGCCGCTTCCAGAAGCTCATCAAGGAGCGCACCGGGAAGACCTTCCCGCAGGATCCCTTCGAGCAGCTCATCGGCGCCATCACCGCCGTCTTCGGCAGCTGGATGAACGAACGGGCGATCATCTACCGTCGCAAGTACAAGATCCCCGACGAGTGGGGCACGGCCGTCAACGTTCAGAGCATGGTGTTCGGCAACATGGGCGATGACTGCGCCACCGGCGTGGCCTTCACCCGCGACCCGGCCACTGGCGAGGACGTCTTCTACGGCGAATACCTCGTCAACGCCCAGGGCGAAGACGTCGTGGCCGGCGTCCGCACGCCGAAGCCGGTCGTCGAGATGGCCCACGACACCGAGTTTGCCGCCACCTACAAGCAGCTCGAGAAGGTCCGCGAGAAGCTCGAGAAGAAGTTCGGCGACGTCCAGGACTTCGAGTTCACGGTGGAGAAGAAGAAGCTCTACATGCTCCAGACCCGCCACGGAAAGCGGACGGCGCTGGCGTACGTGAAGATCGCCCACGACATGGTCAAGCAGAAGCTCATGACCCCGGAGCACGCCATCCAGAGCGCCGATCCGGATGCCCTCTCGCAACTCCTCGCCCCGATCTTCGACCGGGCCGACTACGAGAAGGCGAAGAAGGCGGGCCGGGTGCTGACGACCGGCCTTGCCGCCGGCCCCGGTGCCGCCACCGGACAGCTCGTCTTCTCGGCCGCCAAGGCCGAGGAGCTCGCCGAGAAGGGGAAGAAGGTCGTTCTCGCCCGTGTCGAGACGAGCCCAGAGGATCTCCGTGGCATGATCGCGGCCGAGGGCATCCTCACCAGCCGCGGTGGTGTCTCGAGCCACGCAGCCCTCGTCGCCCGGCAGATGGGCAAGGTGTGCGTGGCCGGTGCCGGCGCGATCTCCATCGACTACCACAAGGGGACGCTCGTCTGTGGCTCGACGACGCTCAAGGAGGGAGATGACATCTCCATCAACGGCAGCACCGGCGAGGTGTTTTCCGGAGCGATCAAGACCGCCGACAGCGAGCTCAAGCAGGTGCTCGTCACCAACACGATGAAGCCGGAAGACTCCGACGTCTACCAGTACTACGCCTTCATCATGAAGCTCGCCGACAAGTACCGGAAGCTCGGCATCCGCACCAATGCCGACACCCCGGAGCAGGTCCGGCACGCGATCGCCTTCGGCGCCGAGGGGATCGGCCTGACGCGGACGGAGCACATGTTCTTCGAGGGCAACCGGATCGACGCGATGCGGGAGATGATCCTCGCCGAGACGCTCGACGCCCGTCGGGCGGCCCTCGCGAAGCTCCTTCCCTACCAGCGCGACGATTTCGAGGGGATCTTCCGGGCCCTCGACGGCCGCCCGGCGACGATCCGCTTCCTCGATCCGCCGCTCCATGAATTCGTGCCGCACGACGAGAAGGCCCAGGCTGACCTCGCGAAGAAGCTCAAGCTCTCCGTCGAGGTCGTCCACCGCCGCGTCGAGGCGCTCCACGAGTTCAACCCGATGCTCGGCCACCGCGGCTGCCGCCTCGGCGTCAGCTACCCCGAGATCTCGGAGATGCAGGCCCGGGCCGTGTTCGAGGCGGCAGCGAAGGTGCAGAAGGCCGGCATCAAGGTGAAGCCGGAGATCATGATCCCGCTGGTGGGCTTCAAGAAGGAGCTCGACAACCAACTCGAGATCGTTCACGCCACGGCGGCTCAGGTGGCGAAGGAGACGGGCGTCAAGGTGAAGTATCTCGTCGGCACGATGATCGAGATCCCGCGCGGCGCCCTCACGGCCGACGAGATCGCCGAGAGCGCCGAGTTCTTCAGCTTCGGCACCAACGACCTCACCCAGACCTGCCTCGGCATGAGCCGCGACGACATGGGCTCCTTCCTGCAGAAGTACACCGACCTCGGGATCTTCAAGGCGAACCCGTTCGCCTCGATCGACACCACCGGCGTCGGCTCGCTCATGCAGACCGCCGTCGAGAAGGGGCGGAAGACGAGGCCCGACATCAAGCTCGGCATCTGCGGCGAGCATGGTGGCGATCCCCACTCGGTGCTCTTCTGCCACCACCTCGGCCTCGATTACGTGAGCTGCTCGCCGTTCCGCCTGCCGGTCGCCCGGCTGGCGGCGGCCCAGGCCGCCCTCGGCAAGACCTGGTGACACCGGTCGATTTCCGCGGAAACCACAACGTCCCCCGGGGGAGCCAGTGCTCCCCTGGGGGATTTTTTCTCACCTCCCCATGCCACTCACGCCCGAAGCCCAGAGTCTGGCCGTGATCCTCGTGGGGGTCGTGGTGCTGTGGGTGACCGAGGCCCTGCCGCTCCCGGTGACGGCGCTGCTCGGGGCAGTGGCCTGCGTCGTGGCGGGCGTGGCGCCTGCGAAGGAGGTCTTCCGGCCGTTCTCGGAGCCGCTCGTCTTTCTTTTCCTCGGCTCGTTCATGCTCGCCGAGGCGATCCGCGTCCACGGCCTCGACCGGCGGCTGGCGTTTGCCGTCCTCGGGCTGCCGGCTGTAGGCGAGCGGCCGGGGCGGATCCTCGCCGCGGTGGCACTGGTCTCGGCGACGATCAGCGCCTTTATCTCCAACACCGCCACGACGGCGATGATGGTGGCGATCGCCGCCGGGATCCTCGCGGCCATCGAGCATGCCGCCTCCCGGGATACGTCCCCGACCGGGCCGAAGCTCGATCCGCGTTTCGCCACCGGACTGATGCTCGCCGTGGCCTTCGCCTCGAGCATCGGCGGCCTGGCGACGCCGATTGGCACGCCGCCAAACCTCATCGGCCTGGCCTTCATCCGCAACGAGCTCGGCGTCGAGGTGTCGTTTCTTGCCTGGTGCGCGATCGGCGTGCCGGTGGCGGCGATCCTGACGATCTTCGCGGTGCTCCTCCTCGGCTGGATGTTCCCGGCCGGGGTCGATCGGCTTCCCGGGGTGGCGGATCTCGTCGCCCGGGAGCGGACCGGCCAGGGAGCCTGGTCGCGCGGCCAGGTGAGCACGGCGATCGCCTTCGGCACCACCATCAGCCTGTGGATCGTGCCGGGCGTCCTCGGCCTGCTCCTCGGCGCAAAGCACCCGCTGCCGGCCTGGTGTGCGGCCCATGTTCCCGAAGGGGTCGCGGCGCTCCTCGGCGCCGTGCTGCTCTTCATTCTCCCCGGCGGCCCGGGGCGGAGAGCGCTTCAGTGGGAGGAAGCGGTGCGGATCGACTGGGGAATCATCCTCCTCTACGGCGGCGGCATGGCCCTCGGCGAGCTCGCCTTCTCCACCGGGCTGGCCGAGGCGCTGGGGAGGAGCCTGACCGGGTGGCTGCCGACCGGACCGGGGGCGAGTTTGGCCCTCGTTGCGGCCGCGACGCTCGTGGCGGTGATCACCAGCGAGTTCACGAGCAACACGGCCAGCGCCAACATGGTCGTGCCGGTGGCGATGGCCCTGGCAGCGGCCGGCGGCGGCGATCCGCTCACCGCAGCCCTGGCTGCCACGTTCGCGGCGAGCCTCGGCTTCATGATGCCGGTGAGCACGCCCTGCAATGCCATCGTCTACGGCACCGGTCGGATCCGCCTCCGCGACATGATCCGCAGCGGGGCCATCCTCGATGTTGCTGGCGTGGTGGTGATCACGGTGGTGATGCTTGCCGTCGGAAGGCTATGGCCGTCCTGAGGGACTCCGATCAGAAGCCCATGGAAATCACCGCTCCGCACTCGTGGCACTTCGGCACGACCAACGGCTGCGGCGAAAGCACCGTCCCGTCGCGGAGGAAGGCGTGGAGCCGCGGCAGGCAGGGGGGGAGCGGATAGTGGGCCCCAAAGGCCCCGCCCGGGGCATGGCAGAATCCGGTCACGCCGCAGATCCCCGGGGCGTAGGGGCCGCAGGGCTTCGGGCCGCAGGCCGCCGGGCCACACGACCGGCACGGCGCCGCCTGGCTCGGCCCGCAGGCGCCGCTCATGCAGTGGCCCGTCGGAAGACGCTGTCCGTAACCAGCCACAGCGCTGCCGTGCCACGGCGGGCGCATCTGGGAGCGGCAGCTCTCGCAGTCAGAGCCGGCCGGGGCGCCGATCACCGGCACGCCACGCCCCCCGCCGACGTAGGACTCCTCCTGGGCCCCGGCCGTGGCGCCGACCGCGGCGGCCACGAACAGCGCCACGAGGGAGCGATGAACCGGTTTGACGGGATGGGACGGCATGGCAGTTGGTCTCCTGCGACAGGTCCGGGGGGCCCCGGAGGTGGTGTGATGATGGTTGTGCATCGTCGTCCGCGAATACCGGGGATGAGCGTGGCACCTCCCAGGTATGCACGTGCCGGTGCGGGAAGGAATGCCGGCGGGGGAATCCCTGACGGTCGGGTTTCCCGCAGCGGCAGCCCTGCTGCTGTTCGCCGGCCCGGGCGTGGGCGACAATCAACGTTCTCCGCCCCTCCGGGCATGGCCCCTCCGCCTCCGCAGCGCTCCGCACCGTGAAACCGATCCTCCTCGACTACGGCAGCACCGATCCCCTGGTCCTCGAGCCGTCCGACGCCGACGTCGCCTTCGATGCCCGTGGCCCCGCAGGGGTCAGGGGGGACGCAGCGGCTGCCCTGGCGGCGACGGCCATCGACACCCCGAGCAACGGCCCCCCGCTCGTGGCCCATGTCGTGCCGGGGGACCGCGTCGCCCTCGCCCTCGCCGGCCCGATCCCCGCGGCCGGCCCGATCGTCGCCACGATCCGCAGCCGGCTGGAATCGGCGGGGATTGCCGCCGCCGACCTCGCCATCCTCCATGCCCCGCCCCTGATCTCGACACAGCCCTCCTCCGCCGCGACATCGCTGCCGGCGGGGGAGCTCGTCTTCGATCCAACCCAGGAGTCAGGGTCGGCCTATCTCGGCCCCGATGCGGAGGGCATCCCGCTCAACGTCGCCCGGACCCTCGTCGACGCCGACGTCGTCGTCACCGTCGGCGTCTACGCCTGGGATGCGGCCCTCGGCGGGCATGCGTTCGACGGCGATCTCTGGCCAGCCTTCGCGCCGGGCGCGGCCCGGGCCGACGTTCTCCGCCACCTGGCGCGGAGCGGCCGGAAGGCAGCGCAACCGCTCCGCGAGCGCTCCCGGGAGATCGGTTGGCAACTCGGCACGATCGCCACGCTCCGGGTCGTTCCCGGACGCGGGGGCACGGCCCACGCCATCGAGTTCGGCACGCCGCTGGCCACCGACCGGGCGGCCCGGCGTCACGCCCAACTCTGGCGGCCGCGGCTGCCCGGGTCGCCACGGCTGACCATCGCCTCGCTTGCGGCGCCCGAGTCGGGGATGCCGGCGCTCGTCCGTGCCGTCGCGGCCGCGGCCCGAACGACCCATCCTGAGGGGACGATCTGCATCGCGAGTCGATTGGCCACTCCCCCCGGCCCAGTGTTCCATCGCTGGCGTCAGGGGGTGGCGCTCAAGCCGCTGGTCGAGGAGGCCCTCGCCTCGGGTGACCAGACCCTGATCGCCGATGCGCTGGCGACGAGGTTCTTCGCGCAGGCCCTCGGCGATCGCCGCCTCGTGCTCCTCTCCGATCTCGATCAGGGCCTCGTCGAGGAGCTCGAGTTCGGCCATGCCGCGACCCCGGAAGCGGTCGAACGGCTCGCCCACCGGGCCGACAGCCTCGTCGTCCTCCACGAGGCGGAGCAGATGTTTCCGCGGCTTGGCTGAAGCCCCGCGGCTCCGCCACCGCTCAGCCCAGGCCGAGCGGTCCGTCACCGCAGAAGTCGGGGTTGCCGAAGCGGTCGAGGCCGGTGTGGCCGAAGGCGTGGGCCAGGCTGAGGAGGAGACGGTTGTGGGGCACCGCCGGGAACTCGACCGCCCGACCGGTGCGGAAGCCCAGGCCCCCGCCGATCATCACCCAGGGGATGTCCTCACGCGTGTGGGAATTGCCCTCGCCGAGTTCGTTCGTCCACAGGATCGTGGTGTGGTCGAGCATCGATCCATCCCCCCCCGGCTCGGGTGTCGCCGCGAGACGGGCGGCGAGGTGGGCCACTTCGCCGGCATACCACGTGTTGATCCGGGTGAGCTTCTCCTGCGCGTCGACGTTGCTGTTGGGCTCGTGGGAGAGATCGTGCTGCCCCTCGTCGACCCCCAACCACTTCATGTGGGGCTGGCCGACGGAGTTGGTGTATTGGAGCGTGACGACGCGGGTGAAATCGGCCGCGAGCGCCGCCACGAGCAGATCGATCTGCATCCGGCTGATCGTCGGCATCCGGTCGTTCGCCTCGAGAATGCCAGGCTCGAGCACCGGAACGTCGTGCTTGGCAACCTCGCGCTGCGCCGCCAAGTCCCGTTCGAAGCCGCGGACGAGGTCGGCATGCTCCTCGAGGAGCCTCCGATCCGCGGCCGGCAGCGTGGCCGTCACGCGGGCAAGATCTTCGTGAAGCTCGTCGAGCACGCTCCGCAGGCTCTCACGGTGCTTCACGCTCCCGTAGAGCCGGGAGAACATCTGATACGGATCGTCGATCGGCGCCACCGGCTTGTTGGGGCCGGCGTACACCATCCGCGTCCACGTATCGGCCCGGTCTGGGACGAGGACGCCGAACTCGAGGGAGCCAAACCGGGTGGCGGTCTCCGGACGCGCCTGGAGGAAGCCGGCGATCTCCTGATCGATCGACAGCCCGCTCGACCAGCCCGCCGGCGTGTCGCTTCCCCCCTGGATGTTGCCGGGGAAGAGTTCGACGCCGGTGAGCAGGCAGCCGATGCCGCGCATGTGGCCGTCGCCGTCGCCGCGGATCTTGTTACCAACGCCTTTGAGGGTGAGGAGGCGATCCTTGAAGGGGGCCAGGGGGGCGAGGATCGGCCGCAGTTCCACAGCCTCCTGGCCGTCGCCGGCCGGCGCGGTGAACGAGCCGGCAGAGGCCGGCCAGAAGTTCTCCCGCACCGTGCCGTCCGGACTGAAGACGATGACGAGCCGCTGCCGCGCCGCCGGGGCGTTTGCAAAGCTGGGCAGATTGCCGAGGAACGGCGCCACGGCCGCACCGACCCCGAGTTTCCGCAGCAGTTCACGGCGAGTGATCATCGGTCGGCTCCGGGGAGGATGGAGAGGGAACGGGCGGGAAGGCCGCCACCTTCATGATATCGACCACGGCTTCACGGATATCGAAGCCCTTGGCGGCAAACGACCGGCGCAGCCGGGGGAGCGCTTCCGGCCCCCAGGCCCGGATTGGCTGCTTGACCAGCGCATGGAACAGCGACTGGAGGAAGGCCTCCTCGGCGTCGGCGCTCGCGACGAGATAGGCCGCCAATCCGTCCGCCCCCTCGAAGTGCACTTCAGGCCCTTCCCGGGGCAGATAGCTCCCGTCGGTCTCGCTCCCGTCTCCCCGCCAGCGACCGACGGCGTCGAAGCCCTCGAGGGCGAAGCCGAGCGGATTGATGACGGCGTGGCAGCCCTGGCAGGCCGCGGGGCTTGTCTGGAGGGTGACTCGCTGTCGGGCGGAGAGCCCGGGGTGGAGGTCGGGGGCGAGGGGGGCCACCGCCTCGGCCGGGGGCTTGAGGACGTTGCCGAGGATCCCCCGCGTCAGGAACACCCCCCGGTGGATCGGGGAACTTTCGCCGGGATAGGCGAGGACGCTGAGGAGGTAGGGATGGGTGAGAACGCCGGCGCGCTTGCCTTCGTCGAGACGGACGGGGATGAACTCGGCCCGGGGCGGGAGCTCCACGCCATACAAGGGAGCGAGCCGCCCGTTGATCGGCACCTCGTCGGCGGTGAACAGTCGCCGGTAGTCGGCCGGCCCGGCGGCGGGGCGCACGACGTCGTCGAGGAGAAGCCGGAGGCTCGTCCGCAGGTCGCTGACCGTGGCGGCATCGAATCCCGGATGTCGGGACGGATCTTTGGCAATCTCCGCGGGGCGGTCGACGCGGAGCCAGGTGAGGAGGAAGGCCTGGAGCTTGGCGATCGCCCGCCGATCGGCTGACATCCGCCGCACCTCGGCCTCGACCTGCTCGGGCGTCTCGAGCGCGCCTCGGGCCGCCGCGGCGCGGAGGGCCTCGTCGGGGATCGAGTCCCAGATGCCGAAGGAGAGCCGGGCGGCGGTGTCCCACGAAGCGCGACTGGGATCGGCCGGGAGTGGCGGCTCACGGAACAGGAAGCGGGGTGAGGAGAGGATGAGGAGGAGTGATCGCTCGAGCGCCGCGTCGACGTCGGGCGCTGCGACGAAGGGATGCGCGACGAGCGTTTGGACCTGGGCGTCGAGGGGCCGACAGAAGGCCCGCTCGGCGAAGGTGGCGGCGAAGGCCTGAAGCCGTTCGGCCCGGTCCGGGGCATCGGGCTTCACGCCCGCCAGTTGCCCGGCTCGCTCCCGGATCGCCGCGGCGCTCTCGACGGCCGCGGCCTCGACCGCCTCCAGCCATTCCTTCGAGACGGTGCTGCCGCGCTCGTAGCCGATGCTGCGATCGTCCGGAGGGAAGGGCGTCGTGACGACCAACGTCGCCGGCGAGTGCTTGGGGATGAGATTTCGCGAAGGGACCCGCTCGACCACCCCGTGCGGCTGCCGCCAGAGGAGCTCGATCGAGGCGCGCCTCGGCTTCTCGTGCACCGGGTTGTCGACCCCCTGACTGGCCTTCGAGAACTCCAGCCGCAGTGGGTAGGGCCGACCGGCAAGGAGATGGATCGTGCCGCGGTATTCCGTGTCGTGGCCCGATTTCACCCAGGCATCGATGAGCGGCGGGCCATCCCAGTCGGGATGATTGACGAGGAGCCGGACGGCCTGTTCGGTGCGGACGATGAACTCATGCACCCCCGACTCCACCGGCACGATCGAGCCCTGCCAACGGATCGCAAACCGCCCCGGCTCGAAGCGCTCCGGATCGGGCCCCTCGACGCCGAAATCGAAGCCGATGGTGGGATCAAGCCGCTCGAAGACCCGGCGGGCGGGGTCGAAGTTTCGCCCCTGGAAATACTCGCCGCGGAGCCCTCGCTCCGGGCTCACGGGGGGCTGCGGCCCGAGAAATCCGCCCACGAGATCGGCGATGGCGTTGTGGTGCTGGCCGACGGTGAGCCGGGCGAGCTCGACCCGGGCCGGTCGATGGCGGTCACGGGCCAGCGACGAATAGAAGCGGCCGTGGATCCACTCTGCCACCGCTGCTGCCGCCTCGCCGGTGACGGCGGACGGATCGTCCTCCGGCATGGTGTCGGCGACATACCGGGCCAACTGCCCGACCGAGCGGTCGCCGACGAGCGGGGCCGGAGCCGACGGCGTGCCGACACCATGGTCGCCATGGCAGCGGAGACAGTGCTCGCGGTAGATCGCCGCGCCGGGGTGATCCTCGGCCACGGCCGGACGGATCGCTGCCGACGCGACCATCGCCACGATGGCAAAAAGGAAGGGGGCGAGAGAGCTAGGCATGTCTCTATTCTACCCTTTCGGGGAGCCGCGAGCCTTTCGGGGAGCCGCGAGCCCTGCCGACTTCCGCCCGCAACCATTCCCGGCTCTTCAGGGCCGAACGGGCCCCATCAACGCTTCCGCGGGGATGGCGGGGCAGGGGGGGGAGGAGAGATGGGGGGATGAGATGAGATGGGGGCGGGAGATGGTTCGCGGGTTTCCCTGCGGCGGACCTCGAGGAGGACGCTCTCGTTGTCGCTGCCGCGGATCGGCCAGGCCGCCACGCGGCGCACGGTCACTTTCTTGACCCAGCCGCGGTGCCTTGCCTCCCCCTTTTCCTCCTCCCAGCGCGGTCCTTTGATGATCAGCATCCGCCCGTAGTGGTCGGCCAGCGGCTCAAACCAGGTGAGCAGCTTGATCAGCGGCGCTACCGCGCGGATGACGAGGGCGTCGAAGCGATCCTTCTCTCCCCGCCGGCTCACGAGCTCCTGCGCGGCCCCTTCGTGGACGGGGATCGACAGCCCCGCCTCGGCCACGATCGCCCGCACCGCCTTGGCCTTCTTCGCCACGCTGTCGGAGAGCTCGACGCGGAGATCGGGGCGGAGGATCGCCAGGAGCACGCCCGGCACGCCGCCGCCGGTGCCGACATCGAGGACCCGCTCACCGGCGGCGAGATGGCCTGCAACGGCGACCGCATCAGCGACATCGCGCGACACAAACCGCTCGACATCGGTGTGGCGGGTGAGGTTGAGCCGTTCGTTCCAGTCCCAGAGGCGGGTCGCGTAAGCGGCCAGGGCCTCCTCGACCCCCGTGGGGAGCGGGAGCGAAAGGCGCTCGCACTCCGCCCTGATGGCCAGGGGAAGCGCCGAGGGATCGAGGGGCCCGACGGGGGATGGCCCCCCGTCGGGCGTGCCTGAGTTTGTGCTGCTCACTTGATGAACAGCATTTCCCGGTAGGTCGGCAGCGGCCAGAGATCGTCGGGGAGG
>CAMARC010000054.1 GCA_945860405.1 Candidatus Kuenenia stuttgartensis
AGCTCCAATCGAAGCGGTGGCACGATCAACGGCGGCGAGGCGATGATCCGCGTCACCGGCCCGCGGGTGGCCATCGGATTCTCGTTGATGGCAGCCGTGATCCTCGCCGCGCCGGTGCACGCGGCCGACTCTGCCGACGATCACTTCGAGGCTGTCGTTCGCCCGCTCCTCGTCGAGCGCTGCCATGCCTGCCATGCGGGCGCCGAGGCGAAGGGAGGATTGCGGCTCGACTCGCGCGCTGGCTTGGTCCGCGGGGGCGACTCCGGCCCAGCGATCGATCCGGGGCAGCCCCCCCTCGAAAGCCTCCTCATCCGGGCGGTGAACCACACCGATGGCCTCGAGATGCCTCCCGACGGCCGGCTCCCACAGCCGCAGATCGAGGCCCTCATCGCCTGGGTGAGCGCCGGTGCCCCATGGCCAGACAGCCCCGAAAGCCCCGACAGCCCGGCCTCGCCGCAGGCCCCGCGCCAGCCCGCCGTTGAACCAATCGCCCCCGATCACCCGTCCCTCGCCGGCGTTCTGCAGCTTTGGCTCCGCGCCGATGGTCTCACCCTCGACGATGGCGCCCCGGTGCCGGTCTGGCCCGATTCGAGCGGCCACGGCCGCGATGCAACCGCCACCAAGGGAATCCGCCCCGACGGCCAGGGGCTCCCGGGGACGTTCGTGCGTGAAAGCACGCTCGGACGTCGCGCGGCTGTCCGGTTCACCAACGCCACCGGCTACGCTTCCTCGCCGAGCCTGCCGGTGCCGATCAAAGGGGACGCCCCCCACACCCTCGTCGCGGTCGTCAATCTCGAGCTCCATGACGTGGGCAACCCGCACGACGGAATCCTCGGCATCGGCGATCCGGCCAACCCCGGCGCCGATCCGGGGCTTCCGCTGGCCACGATCCTCCAGATCAACCGGGCCGAGAACCACGCCCTCCACATCGCCGGCGGATGGAACCACGACGCCTCCCTCGGCGCCGGTTCGTTCCTCGCCTGCTACGGCAAGCCGACCCTCCTGGTGGCCGTCAAGGAGCCCGGGCCGATGCGCTCGACCGCGCGTGTCTTCATCAATGGCTTGCCGGTCGCCGTCGTCGAGGGACGCGACACGATCCCCGACCTCCGCCACCGCACCGACATCGGCGCCTTCCTCGGAAGAGCCGTGTCGTGGTGCGGATCGATCGACGGGGATGTCGGCGAGGCGCTTGTATTTTCTTCCGCCCTCGACGATGCCAGCCGCGTCGGCCTCGAAGCCTGGCTCGGTGAGAAATACGCCCTCGATCTCGACGGCCCCCACCGCGCTCCACGCTCCACCTACACCGCCGCCGAACGGGCCCACTGGGCTTACCAACGGCTCGTCGATCCTCCCCCCCCTTTTCCCCACAGTCAGACCGCCCCGACGGCGATCGATCGTTTCCTCGCGCCGCAGATCGAGGCCCTGGGAATGCCACCGGTGCCCGAGGCCGATCGGGCCACGCTCCTGCGGCGGGTGACCTTCGACCTCACCGGGCTCCCGCCAACGCCGGAGGAGACCGCCGCCTTCCTCGCCGACACCGGGCCCGATGCTTGGAGCGAGGTCGTCAATCGGCTCCTCGCCTCGCCCCATTACGGCGAGCAGCAGGCCCGCCACTGGCTTGACGTCGTTCGCTTCGCCGAGACCACGGCCAACGATGCCAACGCCGTCATGACGCAGGCCTGGCGCTACCGCAACTGGGTCGTCGACGCCTGCAACCGCGATCTCCCCTACGACCGCTTCCTCGTCGAACAGCTCGCCGGCGATCTCCTCCCCTCCAGCGGCGACGCCGCCACCGATGCCGCACGGACGATTGCCACAGGCTTTTTGATGATCGGACCGAAGGCGCTCGCCGAGACCGACAAGGAGCAGTCGCGGCTCGACATCGTCGATGATCAGATCGATGTCACCGGCCGGGCCTTCCTCGGCCTCACGCTCGCCTGTGCCCGCTGCCACGATCACAAGTTCGATGGCATTCGCACGGCCGACTACTACGCCCTGGCGGGGATCTTCCGCAGCACCGAGCCGTTCCAAAACGAGGTCCGCAACGCCTCAATGTGGTGGGAGTATTTGGTGCCGGCCGGCGACGGCCGCGACCCGATCATGGTCATGGCCCCAAAAGAATCCCTCCCCCGTAATCTCCGCGTCCACCTCCGCGGGAATCGTTTTCAGCTCGGGGCGATCGCCCCGCGAAACATCCCCGGCCTATTCAGTGCGCCCGCCGTCGGTGCGGCGGGCGGGAGCGCGTTGGAAAGCCAACAACCGTTCGTCACCTCCGGCGGCAGCGGCCGGATCGAACTCGCCCGCTGGATCGCCAGTGAACAAAACCCGCTCACGGCGCGCGTCATGGTCAACCGGATCTGGCAGCAGCATTTTGGCCGTGGGCTCGTGGCGACGAGCGACAACTTTGGCACCCGCGGCGAAGCCGCCACGCACCCCGAGCTCCTCGATTGGCTCGCTTGCCGGTTCATCGAATCGGGATGGAGTGTCAAAGCCCTCCACCGCCTCATCCTCAACGCTGCCGCCTACCGCCGGGCTGCAGCCCCTGCGGCCCTCCGTGAGGCCGATCCCGACGGGCGGACGGTCGCCGCGATGACTCGCCGGCGGCTCACCGCCGAGCAACTCCGCGACGCGGTCCTCGCGGCGAGTGGCGGCCTCGACCGGGCGCCGGGGAGTGACGAGAGCGCGAAGGTGCTCCTTGAGAAAGCCGAGGACATCGGGGCGATGATCAAGCCGAATCGGCTCGCCGTCGACGATTCCATCTACACGACGTTCACGAAGCGGAGCCTCTATCTTCCGGCAGTGCGAAACATGCTCCCCGACGTCCTCGCGCTGTTTGACGCCGCCGATCCCAATGGTGTGACTGCCCTCCGCAACGAGACGACCGTCCCGTCGCAGGCCTTGTTCCTTGTCAACAGTCCGTTGGTCCGCGGTCAGGCCCTCGTTTTCGCCCGTTCTCTCCTCGCCGATACGAGCCTCGACGACCGCGGCCGAATCGATCGAGCCCATGCCCGGGCGCTCGGCCGCCACGCGAGCCCAGAGGAGATTGCCGAGGCGCTTGCCTACGTTGCCGCCTGGACGGAATCGACCGCCGGGCAGGCCCGGCCGGCCGAGACGCGCCGCGAGGAGGCCTGGCAGAGCTGGTGTCAGGCGCTGCTGTGCTCCAATGAGTTTGCCTACCTCGACTGACCGGAGCCCCGTCATGCCCAACGTTCCGCGTCGCGACTGGCTCCGGCAAAGCGCCTGTGGCTTCGGTCACACGGCGCTCCTCGGCCTCCTTGCTAGCGCGCAGGTGCCCGGAGTGGCCCGTGCAGCCGGGCCAACCGGCTCTCCGCTCGCGGCCAAGCCCCCCCACTTCCCGGCGCGGGCGAAGCGCGTCGTGTTCCTGTTCATGCATGGCGGGATCTCGCATGTCGATTCCTTCGACCCCAAGCCGAAGCTCGCGGCGCTCAACGGCCAGCCGCTGCCGCTGCCGAAGCCGAAGTTCGAGTTCGCCCCCACCGGTAATCTCCTCGCCTCGCCGTGGGAGTTTCGCCGCTACGGGCAGTCGGGGCTCGAGGTCAGCGATCTCTTTCCCCTCATCGGCAGCCATGCCGACGACCTGTGCGTGATCCGTTCGATGCATGGCGGCGACCAGGTTTCACACGGGCCGGCCCTGCTCGCCATGAACACCGGCTCCGGCGTCTTCGCCCGGCCGAGCCTCGGCGCCTGGACGCTCTATGGCCTCGGATCAGAGAACGACAATCTCCCCGGGTTCATCAGCCTCTCCCCCTCGCTCTACCACGGCGGCACGCAGAACTACGGCTCGGCGTTCCTCCCGGCGAGCTTCCAGGGGACGCGGATCGGCGACGGCAGCACCGACTTCAAGTCGACGCGGCTCTCGAACCTCGTCTCGGCGGAGGATCCGGCCCTCGAGCGGCTCCAGCTCGATCTCCTCGCCGCCCGCAACCGTCGCCACGCGGGATTGGCGGGGGGCGACCCGCGGCTCGAGGCCCGGATCGAGTCGTTCGAGATGGCCTGGCGGATGCAGACGGAGGCGCCGGGGGTGTTCGAGATCGAGCGGGAGACGGCCGGGACGCTCGCGCGCTACGGCGTCGGCGTCGAGCCGACCGATGAATATGCCCGGCAGTGCGTGCTCGCCAGACGCTGCCTCGAGGCGGGGGTGCGGTTCGTGCAGGTCAACTTCAGTTACCCGCGCAACTACTGGGACGCCCACGGCGATCTTCGCAACAACCACACCACCAACGCAAAGAAGGTCGACCAGCCGATCGCCGCTCTCCTCGCCGATCTCAAGGCGCGCGGGCTGTTCGACGACACCCTCGTGATCTTCGGCACCGAGTTTGGCCGGACGCCGGCCGCCCAAGGCTCCGATGGCCGCGATCATCACCCCCACGCCTTCAGCGTGTGGATGGCCGGTGGCGGCGTGAAGGGGGGCGTTGCCCACGGACAGACCGACGACTTCGGCTATTACGTGGCGGAGGGGAAGGTGACGATGCCCGACTTCCATGCCACGATCCTTTACCTCCTCGGCCTCGACCACGAACGGCTCACCTTCCGCCACGCCGGCCGCGATCACCGCCTCACCGACGTCTCCGGCACGGTCGTCCGCGACCTTCTCGCCTGAAACCCCTCTCGCGAGGGATTCCTCCGTGGTCTTGGCCAGGCGGAAGCCGGTCTCAACCACCCTTTGGGGCCAATTCGAGGTCCCGCAGGCACCCAAACATGGATTGCCCAGAATCCCTGGGCTACCCTGCCCTCCGGACCGGCAGAGTCTCCAGCCGGTCGTTTTCATTCACGCTCCACTGTTTGCCAGGGATCCACGATGGCCACGCCTACCCGCGCCGCATGTTCCCGCATGAAGTCCACGAGGAAGCCGTCGCGCCGCGTGCGGCCCGCGCTTGCGGGCGTCGAGTTGCTCGAGTCGCGGCTGGCGCTGGCGCAGACGGTGGGGCTGTTCGTCAACGCGCCGGGGGCCCAGGAAGGCTACACCCTCTTCAATGCCACGCTGAGCCCGAAGACACACCTCATCGACACCAACGGACAGGAAGTCCACGCCTGGACGAGCACGGGGGGAACGACGGCGGTCTATCTCCAGGAGGACGGCTCGATCCTCCGCAACACGATGATTCCCCCCGCGCAGCGTGTCTTCGGCAGCAACGGCTCGACCGGGAAGATCGAGATCATCGACTGGAACAACAAACCGGTCTGGAGCTACACGCTCGCCGACTCCAGATACCAGCTCCATCACGACGCGATCCGACTCCCCAACGGCAATGTGCTGGCGATCGCCTGGGAGCGTTTCTCGAGGGCCGAGGCCATCGCGATGGGGCGCAATCCCGCCAGGCTCAATCCGGCCACCAACAACGAGTTGTGGGGGGAGGCGATTCTCGAGATCAAGCCCGACCTGGAGAAAGGCACCGGGGGAACGATCGTGTGGGAATGGCACCTCACCGATCATCTCGTCCAATCGTTCGACGCTGGCAAACCCAACTACGTGAGGCCGCAGGATCTGGCCAAGTATCCGCACCGCGTGAACGTCAATTTCGTCCCCACCGGCCTGGGCGCCGACACCCACATCGCCGACTGGGCCCACTTCAACGCCATCGCCTACAACGCCAAGACCGATCAGATCCTCGTTTCCACGCGCGAGTTCAGCGAAGTGTGGATGATCGATCACAGCACCACCACGGCCCAGGCTGCGGGGAGCACCGGCGGCAAGTCGGGCAAGGGGGGGGATCTCGTCTGGCGGTACGGCAATCTGCAGACGTGGAACGCCGGCACCGCGGCCAATCAGCAATTGCAATGGCAGCACAACATCCAGTGGATCGCCGACGGCCTTCCTGGGGCCGGGAATCTCCTCCTCTTCAACAACGGCTGGGGGCGGCCCGACGGGAGCAGTTGGTCGTCGGTCATGGAGATCAAGCCGACGACCTACGGGAAGGCGACAACGGTGTGGAGCTACGGCAGCCCGAAGGCTGGATTCTTCTCGCCGATCATTTCCGGCGCCCAGCGGCAGCCCAACGGCAACACCCTGATCTGCGAAGGGGTGAAGGGGAACGTCTTCGAGGTCACGCCGGCCGGCAAGACCGTGTGGCGCTACGTTTCCCCCGACATCGTCGGCGGCACGCTCACCCAAGGCGCGTCCGCTCCGCCGCTGAATGTCAGTGGCACGCCGGGGGTGTTCACGAATCTCACCTTCCGGGCCCTGAAGTACACCGCCTCCTCCCCGGCCTTCGCCGGCCGGACGCTCACCCCCGGCAAACTCGTCGAGAAGTATCCGACCTTTTTCAGCACCGTCGGCTTCTATGATCCTTCGAGCCGCGTGTGGAGCCTCAACCACCATGCCGACGGCACATCGACGGCCGTCACGCAGGTCAAGCCAGGGATCGCCCCGCAGGTTTCACTGACGGCCGCGGCCCTGCCGCTGGCGGGTGATTTCGACGGGGACGGCGTCACCTCGACCGGCGTCTACGACGGCGTTGCCGGATCGTTCCGCCTCGATTTCAACAACGATGGTGTCGCCGATTCGGTCGTGCCAATCACCGGGGCGAAGGCGTGGTGGCAGCCGATCGCCGGCAACTGGGACGGCGTCGGCGGGGACGACCTGGGCCTCTACGACCCCGTCAGCCACACCTTCCGCTTCTACACCCTCCAGGGAACGCAGGCCTCGGCCCCATTCGTCACCCCCGCACTCCCCGCCAACTGGCGGCCGCTGGCCGGCGACTGGAATGGCGACGGCAAAGACACCGTCGGCCTCTACGATCCCCTCGGTCACACCTTCTACCTCAACGACAAGATCGACGGATCGATCTCGGCCCTCACGATCTTCAAGACGCCGAAGATCCCCGCCACGTGGGTGCCGCTCGCCGGCGATTGGAACGGCGACAAGAAGGACACCGTCGGCCTCTACGATCCGGCCACCCGGACGGTCTATCTCAACAACCGGATCGACGGCTCGATCACGAACCTCGTCGTCTACTCTCTGCCGGTGAGCATCACCGCCACGCCGGTGGCGGGCAACTGGGGCTCCTTCCCGCAGCCCAAGGCGGCGGTCAGCCCGACGCTTCTGGCCGCGGCAGTCTCCTTCGACCCGACCAAGCCGAAGACGAGCCTCAGCGTCCGGCCCTGAGCGCTACGCTGATGGGCCCCGCGAACGCCGCTGCCCCGAGGCGGGGTGCGGATCGTGCAGGTGAACTTTCAGCTACCCGCACAATGACCGGGACGCCCAGTGCGCCGACGGCAGGACGATCGGCCGCGTCCGTCACTCGCTCGGCGGCACGACGCTCGATCTCCTCACCGACCCCGATCTTCTTCCCCCCGGAACGCCTCGCCCTCCTCGCCGTCGTGGCCACGCGATGAGGTTCCGCGCCCCCAGGCGGGATAGGATGACGGCTCCTCCGGAGCCCATCCCATGCGCCGCCGCGACTTTCTTGCCACGACCGCAGCCGGCGTCACCGCCGGCACCATCACCGCCAGTGAGACGCCCGACGCCGAGACGGTGGCCGTCCCCGCGGCATCCACTCCGGTCGTGTCAGTGCCCCGGCAAGTGCGCCTCGTCGCCGATTACACGGCGGCCGACCACCGCGACCGCCTCCGGGCCATCGCCTTCGGCACCGCCACGATCCGGGACTGCCTGCGTCGCCACCTCGTCACGAACTATCTTCCCGCCCAGGCGTGCTACAACCTCGGCGAGTATCCAGCCACCCGGCCGTGGGACCCGGGCGAGGAGGACGAGGCGGAACTCGACCGGCTCGCCACGCTCGGCGTCCAGGTGATCCAGGTCTTCGACGACTGGAACGATTCACTGCGGCTGTTTGGCGGCGACAAGTATTCGCCGGTCAACGCCGAGGGATACCGGCGGTTCCTCGCCATGGCGCGGGCGCGTGGCTTTCGGGTTCTGACCTACGTCTCCACCTGCTTCATCCAGACCACCGATCCAGACTTCGACCCAGCCTGGCGACGTCCTGGAGACGTCCTCGTCGTCGGCTACTGGAACATGGCCCGATGCTCGCCGGCGAGCCCCGGCTGGCGGGCTTTCGTCCTGAAGAAAATCGCCCGCGTCATCGACGAATGGGGGACGGATGGCATCTACATCGACGGTGGCTACCTGATGAACCGCCATGAGCGCAAACGTCAGATGCCGCCGGCGGCCGACGAGATCGTCGCCTTCAACGAGACGCCGGAGGAGGATGGCGCTTTCGCCGATCTCCTCGCGCTCATCCATGCCGACGTCAAGCGACGAGGAGGGATCGTCAAGCTCCATGTTGACGGCGCCGACAAGCCACTCACCGATCTGGTGACCTACGACTATCTCTGGGTCGGCGAGGGGGTGGCCAATGCCGATGCCCTGCGGGAGACCGTGAAGAACCATCCACCGTATGTCGTCCCCTGCCTCGACATGGGTTTCACGAGCCTGGAATCGATCGACGAACCCTACCTCCAGTCGATTCCCTACCTCCAATTCCCGGTGACCTTCGGAGGGAGAATCTTCACCGGCGAGCGGGGATTCGTCCCCGGCGTCGCCTACAACGACGACTTCTGGCTGAAGCGCTGCCGCGATGCCCGGGCGCGGTGGGCATCCGATCCCGCCTCGCTCCACACCTACTCGGCCTGGGACGAGGTGCCGGGGAGCCCCCGGACACGCGAGAGGTGGGGGGAGTGGCTCGCCCGCTACCGGCCGCTCGTCGAGGAGGGGACGCGTGCCTGGCTCGGGATCCACTCGAGCGACCTCTTCGCGGCGCCACTCCCCGCGGAGGTCGTCGCCTCGGCTTTCGCCAACCGGCGTTTCCGGCTGGCCCTCGCCAACTACGGCCGGACAACCGCGGAGATCACCACCGCGTCGGCGTGGCTCGGCGAGGGGGACGCGGCGCCCCCGGCGAGCCGGTTCACGATCCCCCCCCGGTCGCTCCTCCTCCTTGAGAAGCCGTTCGACGGCTGATCCGCCGGCTGATCACCTCGTGGCGGCGACGGCGACGGGGGACGTCCCGCGCGGGGCCTCCGCGGTGCCGGGCGCCGTCCGGCGGACGAGGCCATCGAGGTAAAGATAGACGACCGGCGTCGTGAACAGCGTCAGCATCTGGCTGACGATCAGGCCGCCAACGATGGCGATCCCCAGCGGCCAGCGGAGCTCGGCCCCGGGGCCCGTGCCCAGTGCCAGCGGCAAGCCTCCCAGGAGCGCCGCGAGCGTCGTCATCGTGATCGGCCGGAAGCGGAGCACGCAAGCCTCGAAGATCGCCTCGCGCGGCGCAAGGCCCCTCGTCCGCTCGGCCTCGAGGGCGAAGTCGATCATCATGATCGCGTTCTTCTTGACGATCCCGATGAGGAGGATGATGCCGATCATCGCCATCACGTCGAGCTGGCTCCCGGTCAATTGGAGGGCCAAAAGCGCTCCCAGCCCGGCGCTGGGGAGCGTCGAGATGATCGTCAGCGGGTGGATGATGCTCTCGTAGAGCATGCCGAGGACGAGATAGACGGTGACCACGGCAGCGAGGATGAGGAGCGGCTGGTTGGCAAGCGCCTCGCGGAACACCTGCGCCGTGCCTGAGAAACTGCCGCGAACGGTGGCCGGCATCCCCAACTCCGCGGCCTTCGACTCGACCGCCGCGACCGCCGCCCCGAGCGAGACGCCGCGGGCGAGATTGAACGACACCGTCGCGGAGGGAAACTGCGCGGTGTGATTGACCATCAGCGGCGCGTTAAGGGTGGTGTGTGTCGCCAACGACTCGAGCGGCACCTGGAGGCCGTTGGAACCGGTGACGTGAAGGCTCCGCAGGGCGTCCGGCCCCTGGAGAAAGCCCGACTCGAGCCCCATCACCACGCGATATTGGCCGAGCGGCCGGTACATCACCGACACCTGCCGCTGGCCGAAGGCGTCGTAGAGGGCGTCGTCGATCTGCCGGGGCGAAATGCCGAATCGGGCGGCGGCGTCCCGGTCGATCGTCAGCCCGGCCTGAAGCCCACGGTTCTGCTGGTCGGAGCGGATGTCGGTCAGCTCCGGCATCGCGCGCATCGCCCGCACGAGCTTCGGCCCCCAGTCATTGAGATCGCCGAGGTTGTCGCCGCGGAGGGTGAACTGATATTGGGAGCTGCTCGGCCGCCCACCGATCCGCAGGTCCTGCACCGGCTGCATGATCATGGTCGCGCCGGTGAGCTGCGCGAGCTTCCCCCGCAGCCGACCGATCACCAAATCGGCCCCCATTCCGTCACGATCCTCTTTGGGCACGAGGCTGATGAACATCCGCGCTGCGTTCGGGCTCCCCCCCGCGGCTCCGCCGGTCGACCCGGTGATCCCGGCAACGGCCGGATCCTCCTTCACGGCCAGCGAAAACTTCGTCAACAGCGCACTCATCGTCTGAAAGGAAGTGTCCTGATCGGCGTCGAGGGTGCCGGTGATCCGACCGGTGTCCTGCTGCGGAAAAAACCCCTTCGGCACAGCGACATACATCCACACCGTCAGCGCCATCGTCGCCAGGTTGACCGCCATCGTGATCCGCGGATGGCGCATGACGACGGCGAGGAGCCTTCCATACGCCCGGGTGATGCCGTCGAGACCACGCTCCGTCAGCCGGCTGAGGAGCCCCTGCCGGGCATGCCCTGCGGGACGTAGCAGCCAGGCGCACATCATCGGCGTGAGGGTGAGCGACACGACCATCGACACCAGGATCGCCACCGAGAGGGTGACGGCGAACTCGCGAAACAACCTCCCCACGATCCCGCCCATGAGGAGGATGGGGATGAACACCGCGACGAGCGAGATGCTGATCGACAACACCGTGAAGCCGATCTCCCGCGCCCCGAGGAACGCCGCCGCCATCGGGCTCATCCCCTCCTCACGGTGCCGGGCGATGTTCTCGAGGACGACGATCGCGTCGTCGACGACGAAACCGGTTGCGATCGTGAGGGCCATCAGGGAAAGGTTGTCGAGGCTGTAGCCGAGGGCATACATCGCCGAGAACGTGCTCACCAACGACACCGGCACGACGACACTCGGAATGAGCGTCGCCCGCCAGTCACGGAGAAACACGAACACCACCCCGACGACGAGCACCACCGAGAGGATGAGCGTGTGCTGGACATCGACGATGCTCGCTCGGATCGTCGCCGTTCGGTCCATGGCGAGGTCGAGACGAATCCCGGCCGGGATCTGAGCCTTCAGCTGCGGGAGGATGGAGAGAACGTTGTCGACGGTGCGGATGATGTTGGCATTGGGCTGCCGGTAAACGATCAGCATGATCGTCGGCTGCCCGTTGTAGACCCCGGCGACGCGGACATCCTCGACCGAATCCGTGATCGTCGCCACGTCGCCGAGCCGGATCGGCGCGCCGTTCCGCCAGGCGACGATCAGCTGCCGGTATTCCGCCGCGGTGAACAACTGGTCGGTGGTCGCGATCGACCATGTCGTGACTCCATCATCAAAGGAGCCCTTGGGGCGGTTGGTGTTCGCCTGCTGCAGGCAGGTGCGAATGTCATCGAGCCCGAGGTCGTAGCGCTCGACAACCAATGGATTTACGGCAACGCGGACGGCCGGCGGCGAGCCACCACTGACGACCACCTGCCCCACGCCCTGAACCTGCGAGAGCTTCTGCTGAAGGAGCGTGCTGGCCACGTCCTGGAGCCGGGGCTTGTCGTGGAGATCGGACGTCATCGCCAGAATGAGAATCGGAGCGTCGGCAGGGTTGACCTTGCGGAGGTCGGGATTGCGGGGGAGGTTTGCGGGGAGACGGCCGCGGGCGGCATTGATCGCCGCCTGAACGTCGCGCGTGGCGGCGTCAATATTTCGATCGAGGTCGAACTGAAGCGTGATCGAGGTCTGCCCGAGGGTGCTCTGCGACGTCATCTCCGTGACGCCGGCAATGAGGCCGAATTGACGCTCCAGCGGCGTGGCGACCGCCGAGGCCATCGTCTCCGAGCTTGCCCCCGGGAGCCCCGCTCCGACGTTGATCGTCGGATACTCGACCTGCGGCAACGGCGAGACCGGGAGAAGAAAGTAGCAGATCGCCCCCACGAGCGTGATCGCCACCGCCAACAGCGTCGTCCCTACTGGCCGGCGAATGAACCATGCCGAGAAGTTCATGGCACACGCTCGAGCATAGCTGTCGACTCCTCCGCCCGCTCCTCACCGTCTTGGCCGACCGGGCCGCGCACCCACCGCCCCACGGCGTCGAACCACAGATAGATCACCGGCGTCGTATAGAGCGTGAGGAGCTGGCTGACGAGAAGGCCGCCAATGATCGTGATCCCCAAAGGGCGCCGCAATTCCGAACCGACACCGCTGCCCATCGCCAGCGGCACCGCCCCGAGCAGCGCGGCCAGCGTTGTCATCATGATCGGCCGGAAGCGGAGGAGACAGGCCTGCTCAATCGCCTCGCGGGGCGTCACCCGGCGTCCACCGATCCCGCGCCTTTCCGCATCCATGGCGAAGTCGATCATCATGATCGCATTCTTCTTGACGATCCCGATCAGCAGAATGATCCCGATCAGCGCGATGACGCTGAGGTCCGTCCGACAGACGAGCAGGGCGACAAGCGCTCCCACCCCGGCGCTGGGAAGCGTGGAAAGGATCGTGATCGGGTGGACGATGCTCTCGTAGAGGACTCCCAGGACGATGTAGACGGTGACGATTGCGGCGAGGATCAGCCACCCTTGGTTGGCCAGCGACGCCCGGAAGGCCGCCGCCGTCCCCTGGAAGGCGGTCTGGATCCCGGCCGGCATTCCCAGGTCGCGACGGGCCGCATCAATCACGCCGACGGCTCCACCGAGGGCCACCCCAGGCGCCAGATTGAACGACACCGTCACCACCGGAAACTGCCCCTGGTGATTCACCGCGAGCGCCGCGCTCGTCTCTTCGAGCCTGGTCACCGCTCCGAGTGGCACCCGCGTCTCCCCAGGCCGCCCCTCCCCGGGGCCGGCCCGCACGTACATCTGGGCCATGTCCTGCGGCGCGTCGCGGAAGCGAGGGGCCACCTCGAGGATGACGCGGTATTGGTTGAGTTGCGTGAAGAGCATCGAGATCTGCCGCTGCCCGAAGGCATCGTAGAGCGCGTCGTCGATCATCTGCGGCGTTATCCCCAGCCGCGAGGCGCTGTCGCGGTCGATCACGAGCCGAGCTTGACGGCCGTCGGTCTGCTGATCGCTGGCGACATCGGCCAGCTCCGGGAGCTCCTGGAGACGGGCGACGAACCGGGGCGCCCACGCTGCCAACTCCGCCGCATCGGGCGACTCGAGGCTCACCTGATACTGCGTCCGGCTGACACGGGTCTCGACGGAGAGATCCTGGACCGGCTGCATGAACAGGCCGATCCCCTCCACCGCGGCCAGCTCCCCCTGGAGACGGCGGATCACCTCGACGGCGCTGAGGCCGCGGTCCTCGAGGGGCTTGAGGTTGATCTGGATCCGGCCACTGTTGAGGGTGACGTTCGTGCCGTCGATGCCGATGAAGCTCGACAGGCTCTCCACTGCCGGGTCGGCGAGGATCACCCGGTTGAGCGCCAGTTGCCGGTCGCGCATCGCCTCGAACGAGATGCTCTGCGGTGCTTCGGAGATGCCGAGGATGACGCCGGTGTCCTGGACCGGAAAGAACCCCTTCGGGACGATCTGCGCGAGGTACCAGGTGGCCACGAGCGTCGCCAGGAACGTCGCCATCGTCGCGACTTGGTGGGCGAACACGAACCTGAGCGTCGCGGCATAGAGCCGGGTGACAAATCCCGGCTCCCCCGCGTCGTGCCCCCCGCGACCGTGACCGGAGCCGGAAGGACGCTGCGAGAGAAGCACGGCACACATCATCGGGGTCAGCGTCAGAGACACCACCGCCGACACGAGGATCGTCACCGACAGCGTTACGGCGAACTCGCGGAACAGCCGGCCGACGATATCGCCCATGAAGAGAAGCGGGATGAGGACGGCGATCAGCGACACCGAAAGGCTGACGATCGTGAAGCCGATCTCGGCCGAGCCCTTCAGCGCTGCCTCGAGGGGCGTGTCCCCCTCCTCCACGTAGCGGACGATGTTCTCGATCATCACGATCGCGTCGTCGACGACAAATCCCGTCGAGATCGTCAGCGCCATGAGGGTGAGGTTGTTGAGGCTGTACCCGAGGACAAGCATCACGGCAAACGTGCCAACGAGCGACAGGGGCACCGCGACGCTGGGGATGATCGTGGCGGTAAGATCCTTGAGAAACAAAAAGATGATGAACACGACCAGGGCAATCGTGAGAAGCAGCTCGTGCTGCACCCCCTCGATACTCGCGCGGATCGTGAGCGTGCGGTCGGTGAGGACATGGACCTGCACCGCCGCCGGGAGCGAGGCCTCGAGCTGCGGGAGGAGCGCCTTCACGGAGTCGACAACCTCGATGATGTTCGCCCCCGGCTGCCGCTGGATGTTGACGATCACCGCCGGGATGTCGTTCATCCAGGCCGCCTGCCGGACGTTCTCCGCGCCATCCACCACCTCGGCGACGTCGACGAGCCGGATGGCGGAGCCGCTGCGATAGCCAATGATGAGCTCGCGAAACTCGTCGCTGGTGAGGAGCTGATCGTTGGCGGCGATCGTGAACGCCTGCCGCCGGCCGTCGAAGCTCCCCTTCGCCTGGTTGACGCTCGCCTGGACGAGCGCCCCGCGGAGATCCTCGAGATTCATTCCCAGGCTGGAGAGGACCGTGGGATTGACCTCGATGCGGATCGCCGGCTTTTGTCCCCCGGAAATGCTCACCATCCCCACGCCCGAGAGCTGCGAGATCTTCTGCGCGAGCCTCGTATCGGCGAGATCCTGAACCTTCGTCAGCGGGAGCGTGTCGCTGGTCAGGGCGAGGGTGAGGACGGGGGCGTCGGCGGGGTTGGTCTTCGTGTAGACCGGCGGGTTGGGGAGGTCGCGCGGGAGTACCGCGGCGGCCGAATTGATCGCCGCCTGAACCTGTTGCGTGGCGATGTCGATGTCTAAATCGAGATCGAAGCGGAGGATGACACATGAGCATCCCTCGGAGCTGCTCGACGTCATCTGCGTCAGCCCCGGCACCTGGCCGAACTGCCGCTCCAGCGGCGAGGTGACGCTCGAGGCCATCACTTCCGGGCTCGCACCGGGATAGAAGGTAAGCACCTGGATCGTGGGATAGTCGACCTGCGGGAGCGCCGACACCGGCAGTTGGCGGTAAGCGACAACGCCGACGAGGACGAGCGCCACCATGAGGAGGCTCGTCGCCACCGGCCGGAGGATAAAGGGCCGGGAGAGGTTCATCGTTTAGCTTCCACCCGACCCGGGGGGCCGCCGCTCGGAGACGCTCCCAGGCTCCGCCGGCGGAGCCATGCCGCGGACGGCAACCTTCGCCTTCGGGCTGAGCTTGTCGATCCCGTCGGTGACGACGAGCTCCCCCGGCTCGAGGCCACTGGTGATGGCCACCTGATCCCCCTGGGAGGGCCCCGCCTGAACGGGGCGGACACCGACGGTCGAGTCTGGCTGGACGACCCACACGAACGTCGATTCCGGCCCGCGCTGCAGCGCCGCCAGCGGCACGATCGTGGCATCCCGAAGCGTTTCGACGAGGAGCCGGGCGTTGACGAATTGGTTGGGGAAGAGGGTGTCGTCTTCGTTGGGGAAGACCGCCTTGAGCTTGACTGTCCCGGTCGACGGATCGACTTGATTGTCGATCGCCGAGAGCGCCCCGGCAGCGAGACGCGTCTGGAAGTCGCGGTTGAAAGCCTCGACTGGAAGCCCCCCCTTCACGGCGAGCGCCCGCTGGACGCGGATGATTTCGTCCTGGGGGATCGTGAACGTCACGGCAATGGGGTGGATCTGCGCGATCACGGCGATGCCGGCCGGGTCGTTCGCCCGCACGAGGTTGCCGGCATCGACCAGCCGCAGGCCGATCCGGCCGTCGATCGGCGCCTCGATCCGGCAGTAGTCGAGCTGGAGCTTGACGTTGTCGATCAGCGCCCGGTCGATCTGCATCGCTGCCTCGGCCTGGCGGACGAGAGCCCGCTGCGAGTCGATCTGCTGCTCGGTCACCTGGCGGAGGTCGGCGAGCGACTCGGATCGTTCGAGATCGAGCTCCACAGCGCGGTGGGCGGCCTCATCGCGAGCGAGCTGCGCCTCGGCCTGCCGCAGTTGCACCTCGTAGAACCGTTGGTCGACTTCGGCCAACAGATCTCCGGCCGCGATCACCTGCCCTTCGGTGAAGGCGACCCGCACCAATTCACCGTCGACCCGGCTGCGGACCGTGACGGTGTTGAACGCCGCCACCGTTCCCAGCCCGTTGAGAAACAGCTCCATGTCTCCCTGGCGGGCCTCGACGGCCGTCACCGGCACGACCCGCGGCGGAAGCGCCTTGGGAACAGGGACCTTCGGCTCGACCAGCGCCCGCGCTTTCTCGAGGAGCGTCGGGTCGTGCCAAACGGCGCCGGCGAGGCCGCCACCGAGGAGCAACCAGAAGCCCCACGCCAGCCAGCCCCTGCGCCGCGGTCGGGCGGCGGGGGCGGACGAGACAGGAGGCGGAGTGGTGGTGGAGTCGGCGTTCATCGGGCCCCTATCTTACACCGCCGATCCTCCGCTCCACCGCCACTTCCGCTGTCTTCACCCCTGAGGGGG
>CAMARC010000055.1 GCA_945860405.1 Candidatus Kuenenia stuttgartensis
GCTTGTCGAGATAGCGGATCTCCCGCGTCGTCGGCTCTTCGATCTCCTCGACGCGGATCCCACAGACCGTTCCCGTGATCAGTGTCCGCAGCGGATTCATCCGTGGCGCCTCGGCAAAGAAGGAAGTCACCTCGACGTCTTCCCCTGACAGGGAGCGGATCAATACTCCAACTCAAACCCCGCCGCTTGGAGCGCCGCCAGACTGCGGCGGATGCCATCGCGGGTGTCGTGGAGCGGTTCGTATTCGATAAGGAAAGTGCCATCGTAGCCGGTGCGGGGAAGAAGATCGGCCCAGTCGATGCCCTCGGCGACGTCGCCGACGGCGGCGGCCCGCCAGCCCTCGCCGTCCCGGGCCCAGTCCTTCAGATGGCAGTACGTGATCCGGCCACGGAGGAGATCAACGGCACAGGACGGGTCGGCCGGATCGGCCGCGCGGAGATTGCCGGGGTCGAAGTTGAAGCCGATCCTCGCCGGGAGATCGGCGAGGAGCCGGCGGAGGCCGGCGGGGTGGGTCGTGACAGTGTGAATGTGGAGGGCGGAGCCGTCGGGGCGGTGGTCGATCGCGCCGTGGGTCTCGATCGCCATCGCAAGCCCGAGGCGCTCGAGCTCCCTGTCGCAGGCCACCAAGGCATCGATCATCCGGGCATAGCGGGCGTCGTCCATGGCAGCCCACGGGGTGAAGCCGGCGAAGTAGCGGACCTGCCTGGCGCCACACTCGGCCGCTGCCCGCGACTGGCGGATCGCCGTCACGACCGCCGAAGCCACCTCTTCGGGACCGCCGGCGGAAAAGTCGTTCTCGATGCAGCAGCCAGGGGTCGCGATGCCGCTGGATGCGACCAGCCCCCTGAACGCAGCGATGTCGGCCGCAGAGGGCGTTTCGGGCAGGCGGCCCGGCTGGCCTCCGCCGATCCCGAACTCGAGTTCACGGAATCCAAACTCCTCGGCAATCCGGAAGTGATCGGCCATCGGCAGCGCGCGGAAGCCCCACTCCCCGCAGCCGACGCGGAGACGGCGGAGCGGAGGCGGAGATGGCAGCGGAGTCATGCGAGGATTCCCTGGATCGGTCGGGCTGGTTGGACGCCGGTGAGCTTCTGATCGAGCCCGCCGTAGAAGTACGTGAGCCGCTCGGGGTCGAGCCCCATCAGATGGAGGATCGTAGCGTGGAGATCACGGACGTGGTGGCGATCGACGACGGCTTCATGGCCGAGGTCGTCGGTCTCGCCGTAGCTCGTTCCCCCCTTCACGCCACCGCCTGCCAGAAAGTAGGAAAAACCCTTCGGGTTGTGGTCGCGGCCACCGTTGGCCCCCTGCCCCACCGGCTGGCGGCCAAACTCTCCTCCCCAGACGATGAGCGTGTCGTCAAGGAGGCCGCGGGCCTTGAGGTCGGCAAGCAGCGCCGCGATCGGCTGATCGATCTCAGGGGCGTGGATGGCAAGATTCTCCTCGACGCCGTTGTGGGCGTCCCAGTTCTGCTGCTGGTGCCCGCCGCCAGAGTAGATCTGCACGAAGCGGACGCCGCGCTCGACGAGCCTGCGGGCGACGAGGCACTGGCGCCCGAACGGGGCGGGGCCGAGCGAGAGTGGATGAGCTCCTTTCTTCTCGAAGAGCCCGTAAGCGGCAAGCGTCGCCGGGCTCTCGTCGGAGAGATCCAACAGCTCCGGGCCGCTCGCCTGGAGTTGGAAGCCGAGTTCGTAGGCGGCCACGCGGGCTTCGAGATCGCCGGTCGCGGTGCGGGCATCGGCGTGGATCCGGTTCAGGGCGGCGAGGGTGTCGACGCCGTCGCGTTGCATCCCCCGTGTCACCCCGGCGGGCGGATCGAGGGCCGGGATCGCCTCGCCGGCCGAGCGGAACACCGTTCCCTGGTAGGCAGAGGGCATGTACCCGGCCGCCCAGTTGGCGGCGCCGGGGATCGGCCCGCCGCGCGGATCGAGCATGACGACGAAGCCGGGGAGATTGTCGTTTTCGCTCCCCAGGCCGTAGGAAAGCCAGCTCCCCAGCGTCGGATGGCCCTGGAGAATCCTCCCGGTGTTCATCTGCAGATTCGCTGACCCGTGGGCGAAGGAATCGGCCCACAGGCTCTTCACGACGGCCAACTCATCGGCATGCCCGGCAAGCTTCGGCAAGGCGTCGGAGATCCACAGGCCCGACTGGCCATGCTGGCGGAAGGTCCGCTTCGAGCCGAGGAGCGTCTGCTTCTGGAGCGAGCGACGGCGGATCTCGAGCTCGATCTCCTGCCCGTCGCGCTTCTGGAGTTCGGGCTTGTAGTCGAACAGGTCCATCTGCGACGGACCGCCATACATGTAGAGAAAAATGCAGGCCTTCGCCCCCTTGCGGTGGGCCGGCTTCGGCGCGAGCGGCCGGCGGTCGGCCGGGCCGGCAGCCGACGCGAAAAAACCGTCCTTCTCGAGGAGGCCTGTGAGGGCAAGGCCTGAGAAGCCGGCGCCGGCGTCGAGGAGCAACCGGCGGCGGGGCCCGGTGAGGCCTGAAGGGGCTGTGCGATCGTCCATCGGCTTGAGGCTCCGCTTCAGTCGACGGTGACAAACTCGTTGAGATTGAGGACGAGAAGGGCGAGATCGCGACGAGCGCGGCGCCGGGCTTCATCGAGGCTCGGCGGCACGGCTGGATCGACGCGGAACGGCTCGCCACCGGCGGGATGCACGACGAACCGGCGGGCGATCGTGACGGCGCCGAGCGTTCTCAAGCCGGCCTGCCCCGGACGGTCGAGTGGCTCTTGATCGACCGCCTCGAGCAGCGGCACGGTCGGAAAGGGGGACTCGCCGTCTGCCAGCCACGCCGTCAACTGCCCCCCGCGCCGCTCGAGCCGCAGCCGGCTCCAAGCATCGGTTTGGAGCGGATGCTTCACCGACGCCAGCACCGTCACGCCATCGGGATTTACCCGTCGCAGTTCGACGACGCCATCCTCTGGCACGACGACCAGCTCGTAGCCGGTGACGCGCTGGGAGGCCAGGTCGCCAGTAGGGACGCCGGCGAACACCAGCGCGATGATGTCAGCCGCGTCGCGCACGAACAGCTCGGCCTCGATGACGCCGTCGCGACAGGTCATCCCCGGCGAGAATCCGGCCGGCGGCACGGCCGACAGCTCGCCTCCAAACAGCGCGAACGGACCGGCGGCCGGGTCCGCGTTGACGATCCCCTCGTAGCTCCCTCCCCAGACTCCCCCGCCCACGCTCCACCCGGTCGCCGGGCTGACCTCGAGAATCTGCTCCGGGCGGAGAATCTTTCGGTAGCCCTCCTGGAGGGCCCGGGGGACGAGGGGGCGGAGCTGAATCGCGTCAGTATGGGAAGCCCAGGTCGAAATCTGCCGGTCGAGGTAGGCATGGGCAACCGCAGCCTCCTCCGAGGACGGCCCGCGCGACAGCGCCCGCTCGAAGAGACGACGGATGAACGCCTCGTCATTTCCTTCGGGTGCGATCGGCCCGATCTCCGTCGAGACGCGCTCGGCGAGGGCCAGGGCGCGGTTGCGGGCGAAGTCGCCGTTGACCATGAGGAGCGCCTGCGGCGCGACGATGGTCACGGCGCGCTCGCCGACGGGGCTCGTGGTATTGGTGTAATCAAGCGCCTCGAGCTCCGGCACGAGGAGCGTGCGCTTGACGAAGCCGTAGATGCTGCGGCGATCCTGCTCGCGCGGGTGCGAGATTTCCCAGCCGAGACCGGGCCGCGACTGACCGGAGAGCGAATCGGGCCCGACCTGCATGAAGAAGCCCCGTCCGCCGACCGCTGGATTGATCGACTCCGACGCGGCCAGGAAGGCATCACGGATGATCTCCGCTTCGAGCCGGCGCCGATTCTGCCGCCAGAAGAGCGTGTTCGGCTCATCCGCGGCAAGACACTCCGGCCGATCGGCCCGCGACGACATCCGATAGGCCCGCGACCGGAGGATCGTGCGGTGGAGAGCTTTGAGGCTCCAGCCCGCGTCGACGAGCTCCGCCGCGAGCCAATCGAGCAATTCCGGATGGCTGGCGGCGAGGCCGGCGGCGCCGAAATCATTCGGCGTGGCGACGAGCCCGCGACCGAAGCTGTGCTGCCAGAGCCGATTGGCGGCGACGCGGGCCGTGAGCGGATTGGCAGGGCTCGCGATCCACTCGGCAAGCGCCCGCCGCCCTTCGAGGCCGGAGGGAGCCGCGGCCCCGCTTCGGAACAGTTCGGGAAGGCCCGGAGTGACGACCGCACCGGGTGTGCCGGGGTTGCCGCGGATGAGAATGTGGCTGGGCTCCATAGGGCCTTCGGCCTCACGCGCTGACAGTGCCCATTCCTCCCCTGCGGCGATTGGCAGGAACATCGCCGCGTCCGGCTTCGGAGGGAGCAGCGCCCGCTCGTAGCGCTTCACGCCACGGATCATGCCGATGAGGCTGTAGTAGTCAGCCTGCGAGAACGGGTCGAACTTGTGGTCGTGGCAGCGGGCACAGCCGAACGTCGTGCCGAGGAACGCCTGACCGATCGTGGAGAGGGCGTCGTCGAGCTCGTCGTATCGGGCGAGGCGGATGTCGTCCGGCTCGTCATCCCACGTCCCCAGATGCCAGAACCCGGAGGCGATGACGGCGGAGTCGGTGCGCGGCTCGAGGAGATCGCCGGCGATCTGCTCGCGGATGAAACGGTCGAAGGGCATGTCGTCGTTGATCGCGCCGATCACCCAATCGCGGTAGCGCCAGGCGTAGGGCTTCTCGTCGTCGCGCTCGTAGCCGTTGGTCTGGGCATAACGGACGACATCGAGCCAGTGCCGCGCCTGTCGCTCACCGTAGGCAGGCATCGCCAGGAGCTTGTCGACAAGCGCTCCCCAGGCGGCGTCGGAAGGATCACGCTCGAACGCCTCGACCACCTCCAGTGGCGGCGGCAGCCCAACAGCGTCGAACCACAGCCGCCGCACCTGCTCGCGCGGCGTCGCGGGGGGATTGGGGCCGATGCCGGCCTTGGCCATCCGCACCCTCAAGATCGCGTCGATGGCTCCCGACCCCTCATCGGCGCCCTCTTCAGCCATCGGCACGGCGGGCCTGACGACCGGCTCATAAGCCCAGCGTGCCCGGTCGTCGGCGCTGATCGTGAACCCGGCCCGACGGACGGCGGCCACAGGCTCTCCCTCCGCGCCGGGCCAGGGGAGCCCACGCCGCACCCACGCCTCGAGCAACTCGATCTGCGCCGGCGCGAGCCGGCCAGCGGGGGGCATCTGCAGGGCGGGGTCGTCGTAATGGACCGCCTTCAGCAGCAGGCTCCCGTCCGGCTCGCCAGGGACTGCCGCAGGACCCGAATCCCCTCCGGCGAGGAGCGCCCCAAGCGAGTCGAGCCGCAGCCCCCCCTCGGCCCCGGCGGCATGGCACTCCAGGCAATGGTCGTGGAGGAGCGGGCGGATGCGCGACTCGAAGAACGCCTCATCGGCGGCACGTGCCTCAGCCGAGATGGCCTCATCGCCGCGCACCGCTCCGACCGCCGCAACGAGCGCGATCATCGCCACCGCGGCCCCCGCCATGCGGGTGCGACGGACCGATGGCTCTGATGGAATTGGCATAGGAAGACTCCCGCCGCAAGTTTACGTCGCCACGCCCCGCGGAGCCATGCGGGACACGAGCGTGCGTCACAGCGAGATTTGCTCGCCGATCTCCATCACCTGATCGGCCGGTACCTGGTAGCGGCGCTCCTCCTGGACGGCATTCCGCTTGAGGTAGGCGAAGATCGCCTCCGGGATGTGCGACAGGCGTCCCCCTTCGTCGGCGATGATCGTCGAGTGGCCGATGAAGAACGTCGCGGTGTCGACGTCGAACGGGATTCGGTGCTCCGCGGCGAGTCGGCGGAGGAGGGGGATCAGCAGGGGCTGCTCCATGTACCCGAACCGGACGGTGATCCTCCAGAAGCCATCGTTGAGGGGCTCGACCTTCGATCGCTCTTCATCCTTGACCTCGGGCACCGGCATGTCGATGACGGTGAGAAGCACCACCGTCTCCTGGAGCGCCCGGGTGAGCTCCACATGGTGGACGAGGACAGGGGGAACGTGCTCGACGCTCGGCGCCAGGAACACCGCCCCTCCCGGCACGCGCGAAGCCACATGGCTTTTGAGCTCCGGCCATTCCTCCTCCCAGGGGCCAAATTGCCGGGAATAGCGATCGATGACCGCCGTCCGCCCATGGCTCCAGATGAGCATGCCGGCAATCAGCGCCGCGCCGATGAGCATCGGTACGTAGCCACCGTCGAAAAACTTGAACAGGTTCGCGGCCAGGAAGGGGATGTCGAGGGCGAGGAAAAAGGCGAGCAGCCCAAGGCTCGGCCACTTCGACCAGCCCCAGCTGTAACGGACGACGAGGTAATAGAGGACCGAGGTCACGGCCATCGTGCCAGTGACGGCGATCCCGTAGGCCGCGGCAAGCCGGACGCTCTCGCGGAAGGTGAGCACGAGCGCCAAGCAGCCGATGGCCAGGAGCGCATTGACCTCGGGAATGTAGATCTGCCCTTCGTTGTCGCGGGCGGTGTGGCGAATCGTCATCCGGGGGAGGAAGCCCTGGAGCATCGCCTGCCGGGTGAGCGAAAACGCGCCGGAGATGAGGGCCTGCGAGGCGATCACCGTAGCGAGGCTCGAGAGGATGACCAGCGCCCACGTGGCCGCTCCGGGAGGCACCATGCGGAAGAAGGGTTCGGCGGCGGCCGAGGGATCGCGGAGGATGAGGGCTCCCTGTCCCAGGTAGGCAAGGACGAGCGCCGGGAGGACAAGCACGCTCCAGGCCAACCGGATCGGCTTCAGTCCGAAGTGGCCCATGTCGGCGTAGAGAGCCTCGCCACCGGTGACGACAAGGACGACCGACCCGAGGATGTGGATCCCGCGGAAGCCGTGCCGCAGAAAGAACTCCATGCCCCACCAGGGAGAGAGCGCCCCGATGACCTCCGGCTCCTCGAGGATCTGCCGCAGCCCCAGAAGCGCGAGCGTCGTGAACCAGACGAGCATCACCGGGCCGAACAGCTTCCCGACGTCGCCGGTGCCGCGCGACTGGATCGCGAACAATCCGACGAGGATCAGGCAGGTGATCGGAACGACGAAGCTCTTGAGCGCTGGGCTGGCGACGGCGAGCCCCTCGACGGCCGAAAGCACGGAGATCGCCGGCGTGATCACGCCGTCGCCATAGAGGAGCGACGCGCCGACGACGGCCAGGAGCGTCATCCCGGAGACACCGCCGATCCCGCGGGCGGAGTGGCGGTAGCGATCGGGCACGAGGGCCAGAAGCGCCAGAATCCCCCCTTCCCCGCCATGATCGGCCCGCATCACGAAGATGACGTACTTCACCGTGACGACAAGGATCAGCGCCCAGAACATGAGCGAGAGGATGCCGAACAGATCGGTGCGGTCGACCGCGTCGCCGTGGGCGGCGGCGACATGGAGGCATTCTTTGAGCGTGTAGAGGGGGCTTGTGCCAATGTCGCCAAAGACCACCCCGAGCGCCAGGAACGCAAGGCTCAAGATGCCGCCCCGGCCAGCCCCATGGGCGTGCGGGGGGGCGGGACTGGTGCCATGATTCATCAACGTCTCCTCGGGCTCTGGGGTAACCAGTCTAGCGGCGGAAGGTTGCCCCTTACCCGTCACCCCTGACACGGCAGACACCGGGCGAGAATCGGCCGGCACCGGGGGATCACCTCAAAACTCAAGGGAGCTGTTGGCGGCTCTCTCTGGACAGGTTCCAAAACGGTGCCAGAATGGTGCCATGGCAAACATCACGCTCAAAGACGTGCCTGACGATCTCCATCAGCGTCTGCGGGCCGCCGCCGTGGAGACCGGCCGCAGCCTGAACAAGATGATCCTCACGCTGCTGGAAACGGCGGTAGGGCCGCACAAGTCCGACCGACTCGTGCTCCTCGACCGCATTCGGGCACGGCGTTCGACGCTCCACCACCTCGTGGACGACGCCAGCCTCGAGGAGGCAATCGAGGAGGGGCGGGCGTGATCGTCGTCGACACGAACGTGATCTGTTACCTCCTCATGCCAGGCGAACGCACGGCGGCCGCTGACCGGCTCTACCGGGCCGATCCGGAATGGATCGCCCCCCGTCTCTGGCTCGATGAACTCCTCAATGTGCTGGCCACCTCCGAGCGCCAAGCCTTTCTCGATGCCGATCAGGCCGCCGCCATCCTCCGCGACGCGGTCGATCTGATGCAGGATGGCACGTATGAAGTGCCTCCGGAACGGGTGCTGGCGATCGCCCGACGGACAGGCTGCACCGCCTACGACAGCCAGTTCGTAGCGCTCGCCGAGGACCGCCACCTGAAACTCCACACGTGGGATCGAAAGATCTTGGAACGCTGTCCGGAGCTCGCCGTCGCGCCGAGGTGAGTGGGGAAGCCCGGAGGGGAAACGACTGAGGTCTTGATGCTTTGACATCACCGCAACCGGTGCTACGATGATCTCTATGAGAACGACTCTCTCCATCGACGATGACGTCCTCGACGAGGCGAGGGCTCTGGCCACGCGTGCGCAAAAACCGTTCCGCGCGATCGTCAATGAGGCGCTGCGAAGGGGCCTGAAGGCCTTGGCGGTGCCAGAGCCGCGGAAGCCCTACGTCACAGAGCCACGGCCGCTCACGCTCCGATCGGGAATACAGATCGACAACGTGCAGGAGCTGCTGTCACTGCTCGACAGCGAAGGGCGGAGCTGATCATGATCCGCGGAGCCGATGATGATCCTGGTCGATGCAAACCTGCTTCTCTACGCGGAAGACTCCCAGGCTGCCCGGCACGCCGGGGCCCGCGACTGGTGGGATGCGCAGCTTTCGGGCGATGATCCCGTCTGCCTGTGCTGGACCGTGCTGACGGCCTTCGTCCGCATCGGCACCAATCCCCGCGTCTACGCGCGGCCACTTTCGGTCGAGGAGGCGGTGGAGCGCATCGAGAGCTGGCTCGAGCAGCCGTGTGTGCGCATCGTTCACGCCACCGGGCGCCATCTCGAGGTTTTCGGCCAGCTGCTCGCGACCGGTCAGGCCACGGGCAATCTTGTGCCGGATGCCCATCTGGCGGCGCTCGCCATCGAGCATGGCTGTGTGCTCTGCTCGACCGACGGCGACTTCGCCCGCTTTCCCGGGCTTGAGTGGCAGAATCCCCTCGCCTGATTCCGGAGGGCGAGCCTCCTCCGCATCCGTGCGATGCCCTTCGCCACGCTCCCCAATCCCCGTCAGCCTGCGGCGCTCATGCCGGACGCGGGGCGGATGGGGAACACCTCACGCCAGAATCCCCTTCACGACCTCGCCGTGGATGTCGGTGAGGCGGAAGTCACGCCCCTGGTAGGGATACGTGAGGCGGAGGTGGTCGATCCCCATGAGATGCAGGATCGTGGCGTTGAGATCATGGACGTGGACATGCTCGTCGGGCGTCGTCACGTTGTAGCAGTAGTCGTCGGTCGCTCCCCAGGTCAGCCCCCCCTTGATGCCGGCGCCGGTGAGCAGCGTCGTGAAGCAGCGCGGGTGATGATCGCGGCCGTAGCTCGTATCGCTGATTCCCCCCTGCGAATAGATCGTCCGGCCGAACTCTCCCCCCCAGACGATGAGCGTCTCGTCGAGGAGGCCGCGGGCGGCGAGGTCGTCGATCAGCGCCGCGGTCGCCCGGTCGGTGTCGCGGCACTGCCCGCGGATCGCGTCGGGGAGGCCGCCATGATGATCCCACCCCATGTGGAACAGCTGCACGAAGCGCACGCCACGCTCCGAGAGGCGCCGGGCGAGGAGGCAGTTGTAGGCATAGCTCCCGGGGCGCTCGACGTCGGGCCCGTAGGCCTCGAGCACGTGCTTCGGCTCGTCGCTGATCCGCACGAGATCGGGCACGCTCGTCTGCATCCGGAAGGCCATCTCATACTGGCTCGTCCGGGCGGAGATGTCGGGATCGCCGAGGAACTCGGCGCGGCGGCCGTTGAGCGCCGCGATCCGGTCGAGCGTCGCTCGGCGCGTCTGCCGGGTGATCCCCGGCGGATCGGACAGATAGAGAACCGGGGCACCGCTGTTGCGGAACCGCACCCCCTGATGCTCCGCCGGCAAAAACCCCGCTCCCCACAGCCGGTCGTAGAGGGGCTGATCGTCGGGGCGGCCGCTGCCGAAGCTCGTGAGGACGAGATAGGCGGGGAGATCGGCGTTCTCGCTCCCCAGCCCGTAGCTCGCCCAGGAGCCGATGCTCGGCCGGCCTGCCAACTGACTCCCGGTCTGAAAGAAGGTGATCGCCGGATCGTGGTTGATTGCTTCGGTGTGCATCGAACGGATCATGCACCACTGATCCGCCTTCGAGGCGATCTCCGGGATGAGATCGCTGAACCACATCCCGCTCTTGCCATGTTGGGCGAAGGGAAAGATCGACGGCGCCACCGGGAAGCTCGATTGGCCGCTCGTCATCGTCGTCAGCCGCTGCCCCTGCCGGATCGATTCGGGCAGCTCCTCCCCGCGCCGCGCGGCCAGCGCCGGCTTGGGATCGAAGAGATCCATCTGCGATGGCGCGCCCGACTGGAAGAGATAGATGATCCGCTTCGCCTTCGGCGCGTGATGGGGGATTCCCGGCAACGCCGCCACGGCTGACGCCTGCGGAGTGAGCCCGGCGACGGCTGCGGCCAGCGTGCCAGCGGCACCGCCGAGGAAGACGCGGCGATTGAGCGCGTCCTGGAGGTGGAAGCCCTTCATGAGACGATCCATCGCTTCACTCCCGCATCACGAATTCGTCGAGGTTCAAAATCACGTTGGCCACGAGGCACCAGGCGGCAAACTCGTCGGCCGCAAGGCCCGCCGTCGCTTCCGCCACCGGCCTGCCGGCAGCCCCGGCAACGATGAAGGCCTCGGCCGATGGCTCGTCGGCTGTGAAAGCCCCTTGATCGGCGGCAAAGCCTGTCAGGAGCGTCTCGAGTTCGGCCCCGTCGGGTGCGCGCCCGAGCGCGAGGGCATAGCCGCGGGCGATCCGGGCCGCGGGATCGGCCCCGCCTTCGGCCACCATCCGTCGGGCGAGCCCCTGGGCTGCTTCGAGGAAGGTCGTCTCGTTGAGCAGCGCCAGCGCCTGCAGCGGCGTGTTTGTCCGCGAGCGCTTGACGGTGCAGGTCTCGCGGTTGGGGGCGTCGAAGAGGAGCATCGTCGGCGGCCCGGCCGTCCGTTTCCAGACCGTGTACATGCTGCGCCGGAATCGCCCCGGGCCGGTGTCAGGCACATAGCCACGGAGATTGCCATACTTGCTCGTCTCGTCCCACACGCCTTCAGGCATCCACGGCCGCACGCTCGGGCCGCCGATCGACGGGACGAGAAGCCCGGCCGCGGCGAGCGCCTGATCGCGGACGATCTCCCCAGGGAGCCGCACCCTCGGGCCCCGCGACAGCAAGCGGTTGGCCGGATCGCGGGTCAGCGAGTCGGCCGTCACTCGGCTCGACTGCCGATAGACAGAACTCGTGAGGAGGAGCTTGAGCAAGGCCTTCATGTCCCAGGGACGGGCCGGGGAGCCCGACACCTGCGGCAGGTTCGTCCCCTCCATGAACTCGGCCGCGAGCCAGTCGAGCAATTCGGAGTGGCTCGGATACTCGGCCTGACTGCCGAGGTTTTCACTCGTTTTCACGAGGCCCGTGCCAAAGAGCCGCTCCCATTGGCGGTTCACCCACACCCGTGCCGTGAGCGGATGATCGCGGGAGACGATCCCCTCGGCGAGCACCAGCCGATCGGCTTTTCTTCCCGGAGGGGCCGGCGGCAGGAAGGCGGGCAGCCCCGGCTCGACCTTCTCCCCTGGCTTGTCATATTCACCGCGCGTAAGCACGAAGGCATCGCGTGGCGGCCCCTCGCGCATCACCATGGCGCTGGGGAGCGCATCGCGAAACGCATCGAGCGCCTTCCGCGCCGCATCACGTGTCGCCTCGGCCTGCTTCACCGGCCCCCCGACCTTGTCGCGGTAATATGCCGTGATCACCTGCTGCTGCTCGAGAGTCCGGGCTAAAGCGTCGATCCGCAGCGAGTCACGCACCGGCGCCGGGACAGCGAGCCCCGAGACGCCGGCAAGCTCCGGCGGGGCCGATGACCGCGCCAGGCGGAAGCGGCCGAAGGCATGACCGTCGATCACTTCCTGCCGCACGCGGATCCGCAGCCTGGCGTTCTCCGGCACCTCGACCGCCGCGGTGGGAAACACGGCCAGCCGGCGCGGCTGGCGCTTGTCGGGGAGGTGGCCGTCGATTGCCCAGCCCTGCCCGCTGCCGAGCACGCTCGCCGCCGGCCAGCCGGCCTGTTCGTAGTCGGCCTCGGCACGGCCAAGCGCTACCGGGAGAGCGGGAGCATCCCCCGGCGGATCGATCTCCACCTCCACCCGGTTCACGACGACGTTGCCGTTGTGGTTACGGCCGAAGCCGCCGCCACCGGAGAGAGACGGATCGGCAATCAGTTCGAGGCGAACGCCTCCAAACGGACCGGCAGGCACGAGGGCCTCGATCTCGTAGCTGTCGCGCGGCGGCATGGCCCCTTCGACGAGCCACGAGCCATCCTCGAGCCGGCGAAACGTTGCCCCACCCGAGCTCTTCAAGGCGAGCGGTTCGAGCGTCTGCCAGATCTCGTCCGGCAGATCGAGCACCGGGCGGATTGACCGCTCCCAATCGGCGACGAGGGATCCAAGATCCTTCTCGCCGGCACGCACCGCCTCGTCGGCATCGGCGATCGTCTTCTCCAGCCGCAGAATCTCGGCGGATTGTTCGGCCGACGGCAGCGGATAGAGCGGATCGGAGTTGCCGCCGCTGCGCGTCTCGCTCCCCATGATCGTGCCGGTCTCGGGGACGTTACAGAACATCGCGAACAGGGCGTAAAACTCGCGCTGCGTGAGCGGGTCGTATTTGTGGTCGTGGCAGCGGGCACAGCCGACCGAGAGGCCGAGCCAGGTCTGGCCGGTCGTCTCGACGCGATCGATGACCGTCTCCACCCGCCACTCCTCGGCGATGATCCCCCCTTCGCCGTTGATCCGGTGGTTGCGGTTGAAGCCGGTGGCGATGATCGCGTCGCGCGTGGCCGCCTCGTCGCCCGGCACGGGCGGAAGCATGTCGCCGGCGAGTTGGTGGATCGTGAACTGATCGAAGGGGAGGTTGCGGTTGTAGGCCGCGATCACCCAGTCGCGCCACGGCCAGTTCGAGCGGCTCGAATCGGTCTGGTAGCCGTGGCTGTCGGCATAGCGGGCCGCATCGAGCCATTCGATCGCCATCCGCTCACCGAAGTGCGGGCTGGCGAGCTTGAGATCGACATACTTTTCATACGCCTCCGGAGAGGGATCGGCAACGAACGCGGCGACCTCCTCTGGCGTTGGCGGCAGGCCCGTGAGATCGAGGCTGACGCGGCGGGCGAGCACTTCCCGTGGCGCTTCGCCGTTGGGGCTCATCCCCTCGGCCTCGAGCCGCGCGAGGATAAAGTTATCAACCGGCGTCCGGAGCCACTCCGTGCCACGGGCACGAGGCGCCTCAGGCCGCGTGACCCTCTCGAAGGCCCAGTGGCCCCGGTACGCGGCGCCGGCTGCGATCCAGCGGCCCAGCATCTCCGCCTCGGCCGCCGTCACCGGCTTGCCGACATGCGGCGGCGGCATGACGAGATCGGGATCGGTCGACTCGATCCGGGAAAGCACCGCGCTTGCCGCCGCATCGCCGGGCACGATTCCCCGGCTGCCACTGTCGAGCAGGAGACTCGCGCCCGCCGGCTCATCGAGCCGCAAACCCCCCTGCCGCTTCGCGGCGTCTGGGCCATGGCAAGAGAAACAGCGGTCAGAGAGGAGCGGACGGATGTCGCGGTTGAAGTCGATCGGCGCCGCGGCGGGTGTCGGGGAGACTGCTTCCGCGGCCATGACCGGCGACCACACGCCGACAAGGCCCACCGCGACGCACGCCACGAAGCGAACGCGGATCGATGGGACGGAAGCCCACGAGCGGCTTCGAAGGTGGCAAGCGGGATTCACAGCGCCCCGCTTCCTGCGTCGTCATACGACACCTGCGGCATCGCGCTTCGCGGTGACGCGTTCCCCTGCTTCTCCTCGTCCCTCCGCTTTGTTCCCTTCTCCTCACGCTTTCGCTCCTCACGCTCGCTACGCCGCCCCTCACCATGGGCCTCCGCGTGACCATGCGCCTCATGGAGCCGCCTCACCTCCTGCTCGAGGCGCTCGATCCGCTCCTGCTGCTCGGCAAAGCGGCGGCGGATGTCCTGGAAGCGGTCCTGGATCTGCTCGTGGGCGTGAGCGATCTTCTCGTGGTGCTTTTTGAACTCTTCCGCCATGCCGCCGTGAGCCCTGAGCTTCTCACCGAGCCCACGGGCCATCTCTTCGACGTGGCGGTGGAGATCGCGAGCGTGCTCCTCGAAGCGGCGGTTGAGTTCATCCTCAGACATGCCGCCCATGGGCGGGGCCTGATGTCCGGGGGGCACCATCCGACCATGGAACCGAGGCCCCGACTGACGCGGACCACCCGGCCCCAGCGGCGGCTGGCCGTGCGGAGAGGGCCCACCGAGACGGTCTTCGAGGCGATCGAGCTTGCCGAGAATCTGATCGAGTTGCTGGGTGACGTGGGCGTGCGCGTCAAAGGGAACGGGAGCCATCGCCGGCGCAGGGAATGGGGTTGGGGCATGCGGCGGAAGCGGCGCCTGGAACCAGGGCTGGGGCTGCCCGTATTGATTGGGCTGCGGATGATGCGGCTGCGGATGATGCGGCTGCCCGGGATGATGCTGTCCCTGCGGCGGCTGCGGCGGCTGGGGTTGCTGCGGGGGCGGGCCCTGCATCGACTGGACGTGCCGGGCGATGATCCCTTCGAGACCTTCGATCGAGTCGAGGGTGAAGCCTGCGGGTCCACCGGGGCCCTGCTTCACCTTGCCGTCCGCACCGACCTCGACACCAAAGGAGAACACCGACACCTTCGGCGGCAGGACGATCGCTCCCCCCTGCCCCAGGGCGAGCGGCCCTTCCCAGCCCCCTGGGGACCCGGCTTGCTCTCCTTGATTCAGTTGCGCGGCGGGACGAGGAGAACGACCTCCCCCTTCATCCCCCCCTTCAGGATGCTCGAGGAAGGCGACGAGCTTGGCGATCGCGTCGTCGGCGGTTCGCTCAAGCCCCCGCGCGGTCACGGCCCCCGTTTCCGGCTCTGCTGACGTCGCGATTCCCGCGATCACCAACGCCGCACATCCGGCAGCCCCGGCAGCCGCGACCGCCCGACGGAGGGCGATGCGGAAGGAATCGATCGAGCAACGCATGAAAAGTCTCCTGATGGGCAACCTCGCGGGCGATGCGAAACGCAGCGCCGGCGCGAGCGTGGATCGAGCGAAGGGAATGTGGTGGAATTGGGAACGGCCCGGGGGCGACGTATCCTTGGGGCATCATGAGCCGCCCCGCCGAACCGCCCCATCTCGACGACGCCGTGCTCATTGACTTCGGACGGGGTCGCCGGCTCGAACGCCTCGCCGGCGTCCTCGTCGATCGCCCCCTTCCCCAGGCGAGGCTCCCCCGTCGCCTCCCCGGCCTGTGGGCCGAAGCTTCTCTAAGCTACACCGGTGGCCCGGAGGGGGAAAGTCGCATCTCGGCCGGGGAACCGGTGCCCCCGCTCCCCCGTGGCTGGCGACAATTCGGACCGCTTCCCGATCCCTGGCGGGTGGCGATCCCGCTCCATGCCACGACGCTCCACCTCGAGGTCCGCCCCGCCGCTTCGGGCCAGACCGGGCTGTTCCTCGAGCAGGCTCCGCAGTGGAGCTGGCTCGAGCGAGTGACACCGCGCGGCGCGCGGATCCTTTCGCTCTTCGCCCACTCCGGCGCCGCCACGCTGGCGTTGGCCGCCGCTGGCGCCGAGGTCGTCCATGTTGACGCCTCCCGGCAGGCGATCGGGCTCGCCCGGCGCAATGCGGAGGCGTCAAGCCTTGGCAGCGCCCCGATCCGCTTCGTGTGCGAGGACGCGCGGGTGTTCGTGCAGCGGGAGCTCCGGCGCGGGAGCCGCTACGACGGCGTCGTCCTCGATCCTCCCTCCTGGGGCCACGGGCCGAAGGGGCAGGCCTTTGCCATCGACCGTGATCTCCCTCGCCTTCTCGACGATCTCGCCGGGCTTGTCCCCGCGCCGGCTGCCGGCCCCCTTCTGCTCTCCTGCCACTCCGCCGGCTGGACGGCGCGCCGGCTAACGGAGGCGCTTGCCATCGTCGCCGGGGGGCGAGGCCGAGCGGGGGGGACAGGCCAAGAGATCACCGCCGGTCCACTTACCTGCAGCGACGCCTCGGGGAGGAGCCTCGAGTTCGGCGCCCACGCCCGCCTTCCACCGCGCTGCAGCGATACACCCGACACCGAGCGTCGCGCTGACGGCGAAGCCTGAAAGAACGCCCCGTGGCGGCCGAGCAGCTCAGGGCTTCTCGAGCGGGATGCAAACGAGGTCGCCGGTGGCGCTGACGATCGGCGGCTTGCTGTACCCCATCGCCCGCAGCGCCTTCTCGATCGGCTGGGCCCGTTCGGGAAAGCCGTTGCGGTTGATGTAGACCGCCGCGAAGCCCCGCTT
>CAMARC010000056.1 GCA_945860405.1 Candidatus Kuenenia stuttgartensis
TCGCCGCCAGCGGCGAACGGCCCGCCCGCGAGGCCGATCGGCAGGAGCTCCAATCGGTCGTCCGCGACGCGATCTCCTCGCTCAACGACAACCAGCGGATGGCCGTGCTGCTGGCGAAGTTCGAGCACTGTTCGTACGAGGAGATCGCCACGGCGATGGGGCTGTCGGTGCCCGCCGTGAAGTCGCTCCTCTTTCGGGCCCGCGACCAACTTCGTGCCACGCTCGAGTCGTATCAGCGCGATGGCGTCCGCACTCCGGCCGCCGGAGAGCCCGGCGGAGCGGCGCCATGAGCCGATCCGCCTCGACGCCAGCCGACGCCGTTCCCCCACTCCGGCAGGGGAGCAACAGTCCTGAGGCTGATCCCCTCGACGACATCCGCCTCCTGCTCGACGGCCTCGCTCCCTCGGCCGCCCCCGCGAGCCTCGCCTCGACCACCCTCGAGATGGCGGCCGTCTCGGCGACCGCGCGCAGCGCTCCGCGGACGAAGCCGAGCCGGACGCTGCGCCGGTCGTGGTGGGGGCCGGCGGGATGTGTCGTCGGGGCCCTGACGATCGGCTTGGTCGTCGGCAGGGCCACGACCCCCGATCCCGACGAGCGAATCCTCGAATACCTTCCCGTGGTCGAGCACCTCGGCGTCCTCCAGGAGGCAGGCTCCGTGACGTTTCTCCGGTCGGTCGCCGAGCGAGCCTACCCGCCCCCGCGTCGCTTCCCGTTCGGCCGGCCCCCCGAAGAGCGTCCGGCAGACGGCGCGGCACGCCCCGATTCGCCTCAGGCTTCTCCGGACGAGGATGACGACTGGCCACAGCTCAACGACACGCTCGAGGCCCTCCAGGACGGGCCGTTCGGCCCCGAGACCCCGGCCAGCGAACTCGACGCGCGGCGCGAACGTGTCGAGGAGCTCGACGGCGAGGCACGCCGCCGGCTGGCTGATGCGGCGGCGGCGTTCCAGGGGTTGCCGCTCGCCCGGCGCCATGACGTCATCGAGCTTGCCCGGGCGCTGGGAGAGGGAGATCCGGACGGGGAACTCGGCACGCTCGTGGGCGCGGCCCGATCGTGGCACCGCTGGCTGGCGTGGCGCGATCCCGCCGATCGCCGTTCGATCGTGGCGCTGGAATCGCAAGATCGGCTGGAATGGCTCGATCGCTACGCCCGTTTCAATGCCCGGCCGAGATTCCCACAGGCTCCGTCAGGGCGCGGAGACGCCGGTGAGGCGCCGGGGCGGGGCTGGCCCGGGGGCTTCGGTTTCGGCGGAGATCGGCCGGGATCGATGCGCGGCAACCGCAACGGTTCGGAACAGCGCGGGGAGCGGGGCCGCGGGGGGATGCCCCGTCCGCCGGCGAGCGAGCGTCCAGCGGAGGATCGCTCCGTCACGGTGCCCCCTGAGGACGCCCCGGAGACGCCGTGACGACCCGTTCCCGAAGGAATTAGACGACCCGTTCCCGAAGGAATTAGACGACCCGTTCCCGGAGGAACGAGGCGAGTCTGGCGTTGAAGGCAGCCGGATCTTCCATCGGCGTCATGTGGCCGCATCCGGGAATCGTCTCGAGCTCCGCCCCACGGATCAGCGCTTGGGCGCGCTCGAGGCACTCCGGCGGCGTGATCATGTCTTCCGCGCCGACGACGAGGAGCGTTGGCAGGGAAAACCCGCTGGCGGCGGCGGTCATGTCGGGACGATCGCCGAGCGCCTCAAGCGCCGTCTGGATCGTGGCCACGGCCGTCTGCTTGATCGTGTCGCGGAGGCGGGCCTCGATCGCGCGGCGATCGGTGCCTGGGCCCCGCGCGAGGAGGCGGGGCACCATGGCCTCGGCGGCGATTCCTGCCCCCAGTCGGCCGACACGCTCGGAGAGATCGACGCGGCCGGCCCGCGCTGCGGGGGTGTCGGCTTCGAGCTTCGTGTCGACAAGCACGAGCCCGCGGAGGCGGGCCGGGTGGCGGATGGCGAGATGCTGGACGACGTAGCCCCCCATCGAGAGGCCGCAAGCGACAACCGGCTCTTGGCACCCAAGGGCGTCGAGGATCGCCACCACCTCGTCGGCCATGGCGGCGATCGATGACGACGTCGGGCCGTCGCTGCCGCCGAATCCGGCGAGGTCGGGAACGATCAGCCGGGCGGCACCGTCGAGCGATCCCCCCGGCGCCACGAGTCCCCACTGCCCGTCCCACATCGAGTGATCGAGCGGGAATCCGTGGAGGAGGACGATCGGCACTCCGCTCCCCGCCTCGCGGACGGCGATCCGCCGGCCATCGTGAATCGTCGCCAGCCGCGCTCCCGGCACCACGCTCGCCGCTGCGGGGGAAGGCGCGGTCATGGTTTCGCTGCCGCCTTCGCCGCCATCGCCTCGAAGCGATCGAGATTCTTCTCGATCGTGTGGTTGTGCGGTTCATGACGTCGCGCCAGGCTCTGCCAGCGGACGGCCCCGGCGAGGTCTCCGGCCGCGGCCCGGCAATGGGCGAGGGTGTCGAGATAGCTCGAGTTGTCGAACGACTTCACCAGCGACTGCTGGGAGTAACGCGTCGCCTTGTCGGCATCCCCCTCGGTGTTGGCGACGAGCCAGGCATATTCGTTGTAGCCATTGGCGTCGTCGGGAACGCTCTGGATCTCGTTTTCGATCTGCCGCAGCGCCTCGTTGATGCGGCGGACGGCGTCGGATCGCTGGTCGGGCGTGTTGTCGGGCAGATGGTAGAGAGCGATGAGGGAGTCGACATCCTTGCCGAGGGAGCGGAGGGCGGTCTCGAGGTGCCGGCGCCGTTCGGCGGCATCGCCGCGGGTCGCCGCGGCACACGAGGCAAAGAAGTCGGCCCGGGCGTGGGTGGCCCGATGGTCGCGGCCGATTTGGGCGAGTTGCTGCTCGACATTGAAATCGCGCCGGGGAGGGTTTGGTCCGAACAGGCGCCCGAGGCACGCCGCCGCCTCCTCCTCGCGCCCGAGTTCGTGGAGGTATTCGGCGGCGAGGATCGCGGTGTAGCAGTACTCGTAGGGCAGGGACTGCGGATCGTCGAGAACGGCCGTGTAGGCACGCACCGCCCAGTCAACGCACCCCCAGCGCGCCATGACCAGGCCCGACTGCATCATCAGCCGGCTGTTGCGCCCGCCCCCCTGGGCCTTGATGGCGGCGAAGGCGGCGTCTGCCAGGGCCGTCGCCCGGCCGAGATCACCGCGGGCCCGTTCGGCGGCAGCGGCGGCGCAGGCCACAAGGGGATTGGCCGTGATCAGGTCGGGACGGGCATCGTGGATCTGGTCGACGATCCCGGGGATGCCCAGATCGGTGCCCCACGTCAGCGTCTCGATCGTCCGGGAGGGGACCTGGGCCGCGGGGACGCCGTCCCACTGGGCGGCGAGCAACGCCTTGCCCGCCGCGATCGCTGCGTCTTTCCGGCCGGCTGCGAGGAGCATGGCGATCCGCGTGCGGGCGAAGATCCTCCCGACCTCCGTCGCGTCGGCGCCAGAGCCTCCTTGATCGCCGCCGTCCTCCTCCTCATCGGCTCCTTCCTGGCGGGGGCCGTGGTCGCCGTCGGTGCGTTCGAGGTGCGCCAGGGCCGTGGCGGCCGCAGCGAGCGCCGCGTCACGAGCCACGGGCGTCGGCGCCGCGGAGAACTCGATGACGGCCCGTGTGAAGGCAGCCGCCGGCCGCGCGCTCGACCCTAGCCCGGCGGTCGTGCGGGCGGCGATCGCCGGCCACCAACGGTTGTCCGCCTGCCATTCCCGCACGAGGAGCGCCGCCGCCACACGCGATCCCTCCGGCGAGCGCTCCAGGCGGATGATCCGCGCCAGGGCCTCGATGCCGGCGTCGTCGTCGACGCGAAGGAGGCGGTGCATGACACGGACGCGTCGGGCGAAGTCGCGCTGCTTGTAGCTCTCGAGCAACCGCGTCACCTCGGGGGGATCGTGCGGCATGCCGAGGGGGATCGTGTCGACGAGCCATCGGGCCCGCAACGCGACCTCGAGATCGCGGTCGAGTTCGGCGGCCGCCAGGAGGGCATCGACCGCCGCGGGGCCGATCGCCTTGAGCTCGGCCGAGGCTGCCTCCCGGCGCTGGAAGTCGGTGTCTCCCAGCCGGGCGATGAGCGCGGCGATCGCCTCCGGCGCGGGCTCGGTGGGGGGGACGCTGGTCGTTCCCGCCAGCGCCGGCGCGATGGGGAGCAACAGCGCGACGAGGAGCCACTCGGCGGCCACGCCCGATCGCCTAGCGGAGTGATGCATGGTGGCACCGTGGGGGATGGAGGGAGTGGTGGGCATGCGCTGCAATCCTCCCGTGAGCCACGGTCGCCGAGGTGACGGGCCCCGGTCAGGTGGCGTCGGGCTCGATACCCAGATCTCGGATCGTCACGATCGCATCGAGGGGAATGCCGCGGGCCGCGAGCGTGTCGCCGGCCCCGGCGAGCCTGTCGATGACGGTGACAACGCGCTCGACAACGAGGCCGAACTCGATCGCCCGGTCGATCGCCAGCAGCGAGGATCCCCCCGTGGTGGTCACATCCTCGACGATCACCACCTTCTCGCCAGGGACGACCGGACCCTCAATGTAGCGCTTCGTGCCATGATCCTTCGGCTCCTTGCGGACCATGAATCCGCGCAGGTCGAGCCCGGCGACCCCGGCCATCGTGACGACGGCGCTGGTCACCGGATCGGCCCCGATCGACATCCCCCCGACGGCGGCCGGCAGGGGGCCGTGGGCCCGGAGGATTTCGAGGATCGCCCGGCCGACGAGCATCGAGCCGCGGGCGTCGAGGATGACCTGCTTGGCGTCGAGGTAGAAGCTTGCCTCCCGTCCGGAGGCGAGACGGAACGTCCCGCGGCGGAGGGCCTTGGCGGTGATGAGGGGGACCAGTTCGGCAACGATTTGTGAGCGGGTTGTGTCCATCCCGGGAGTATAAGCGGTGTGGGCACGGCGGGGATGGGCCCGGTTTTTTTGACTCCGCCGGGGATGGCCATAGAATTCGTCGGTTGTCGCCCCCCGGCACCTGAGGACGGTCATGCCATTCAATGCCGCGACACCCGACAGCCTGTGGACGGGGTCATCCCCGGCCCTCGTCCACGCCGGCGACCGTTGGGCACGTCTGGGACGTCCCCCGGCAACTGTCGCCGTCGCGCGGCGGGCGCTTGTTGCCGCGGCGCTCCTCGTCGCGTCGACGCTGGGCACGGGGGCTGGCGTCGCGGGGCCGGCCGATCCCGCCGATCCGGCCCAAGCCGTCGTCGATGGTGGGGGCGCGGCCGCGCCGCGCGACGTCCCGGTGGCCGTTGTCCCACTCCGCTTGCCGATCACCGGCACCCGTGACACGCAGGTCGAGGGGACGGTCCTCCGCAATCTTGATCGGCTCCTCGCCCGCCCCGGTGAGCGCGGCGTGCTCGTGTTCCGCTTCGACGGCGCCGACGATCCGGGAGCGGGGGCAAGCGACTTCGGTCGATCGCTGGCGCTGGCCCGCTTCCTCGCCGACCCGCGCCTCTCCGGCGTGAAGACGGTGGCTTGGCTCCCGGCAGGGGCCCGCGGGCATGCCGTCCTCGTGGCCCTGGCCTGCGAGGAGATCGTGCTCGCCCCCGACGCCATCTTCGGCCCGGCGAACGCCGACGAGCCGTTCATCGACGACGCCATGCGTGCGGTCTATGCCCAGGTGGCCGCCCGACGGAAGACCGCTCCCCCGGCGCTCGCCCAAGCCCTCCTCGATCCCCAGGCGCGGGTCGTGCGTGTGGCCACCGACGACGGCGACCAGCTCGTGACGGCTGCCGAGGTGCCTGCCCTCCGCGATCGGGCCGCGATCCTCGATGAAGAGGAGATCGGACCGGTGCCCCTGGCGCTGTCGGGGCGGCGGGCGCGGGAGTTGGGGGTGGCCCGGGCGCTGGCGAGGACTCCCGCCGAGGTGGCGCGGAGTCTCGGCCTCAGCGAGACGGCGCTCGACGCCGATCCGACTCTCGATGGCGGCTGGAAGGGGGTGCAGGTGGTTCTCTCCGGCGTGATCACGGCCGACCTTGTCGCCCGCACGCGGACACGGATCGAGGAGGCGATCGCCTCCGGACGGAACTTCGTCTGCCTGCGGATCGACAGCCCAGGGGGCGAGCCGGAGCAGAGCCTTGTTTTGGCGGCCTACCTCGCTAGCCTCGATGCCACGCGGGTCCGCACCGTGGCCTGGGTGCCCCGCGAGGCGCGGGGCGATGCGGCGCTGGTCGCCACGGCGTGCGACGAGCTGGTGATGGGAGCCGAGGCCGTCCTCGGCGGCGAGGGGGCCGCAGCGATCGACGGACGCTGGGCCGAGGCGATCACGGTGGCGTGGCGCGAGGGGGTGGCGAAGAAACGGGATCGGTCCTGGTCGCTGCCGGTGGCGCTGGTCGCTCCAGGGATCGTCGTCCGCCAGGCGACCCGGCCCGCGACGGGACGCGTCGGGTATTTCTGCGAGGAGGAGTTTGACCGGCTCGACGATCGCGAGGCGTGGCAGCTCGGGGCCCAGGTCGGCGTCGGCCCGTTGGTGCTCAATGGCAAGGCGGCCGAGTCGCTCGGTCTGGCGGCCCATGTTGTCGACGGGTTTGACGCGGTGGCCCGGACGTACGGTCTCGAGGGGGACGTCGCCCTCGCCGCACCCGGCTGGGCCGATACGCTCCTCGACGCCCTGGCCAGCCCCGGTATCGCCTGGCTGCTCCTGGTGATCGGGGGCGCGGGGCTGTACATCGAGCTCCACACCCCCGGGATCGGCTTCGGGGGTTTCATCGCGATGGTGGCGTTCATCATCTATTTCTGGAGCAATCATCTCCATGGCACGAGCGGATGGCTCGAGGTGATGCTGTTCCTCGCGGGCCTGATCTGCCTGGCAGCAGAGATCTTCGTCCTCCCCGGATTCGGTGTCCTCGGGCTCGGCGGGGGCCTGCTCATGGTGGCGTCGCTGATCCTCGCCAGCCAGTCGTTCGTGCTCCCCACCAATGCCTATCAATTCCGGCAGCTCCAGTGGTCGCTCCTCGGCATCCTCGGCGCGGCCATCGGCGTCACGATCCTTGCCGTCGTTGCCCGGCGCTGGCTCCCCGAGTCGCGGCTCTTCCGGCACGTGCTCCTCGCGCCTCCCGGCGACAGTGCGGACGACCTGATCGATGATCCACTCGAGGCCCTCGTCGGCATCGAGGGAGAGACGACGTCGCGGCTCGCGCCCGCCGGCAAGGCGCGGATCGGCGAGGAGATTCACGATGTCTCCAGCGACGGCCAGCTCATCGAGCCGGGGATGCCGGTGGAGGTGGTGGCGGTTCGCGGTGGGCGGTTGCTCGTCCGGGCGATCGATGCCGGGGTGCGGGGGACGCACGGATGAGCCCGGTTGTCTGGGTTGCCGCCCTGTTCCTCGTCGGCATCGGCGTAATCGTGCTCGAGGTCTTCGTTCCTTCCGGCGGGGTGCTCGGCTTCGTCAGTGTGGCGGCGATCATCGCCGCGATCGCCACCGCCTTCCTCGAGCTCGGCGTCGGCGCCGGCACGGCGATGATCGCGCTGTCGGTCGTCGTCGTGCCTGTGGTCCTCGCCCTAGCGTTCCGCTGGTTTCCGGAAACGCCCCTCGGTCGCCGCGTCCTTCCGGCCCCCCCCGAGCCGGCCGTTGTCGTGCCCGACGCGCCGGGGCGGCGGCGGGCACGCGATCTCGTCGGCCAGCGCGGGCGGACCACGAGCGACCTCCTCCCCTGGGGAACGGTGGAGGTGGGGAGCGAGTCGCTCGACGGGGTGAGTGAGGGGGGGCCGATCGACGCCGGCAGCGAGATCATCGTCGTGGCGGCCCAGGGGGCGGCCGTGGTGGTGCGCCCGGCCCCGGTGGCCGCGGCGCCAAAGCGTGGGGTGGAGCCCATGGCCGAACCGGAAAAACCGGCAGCCCCGGAAGCCCCCCGGCTCTCGCCGACCCTCGAGAACTTCACCTTCGAGTCATTCGAGCCCCCCGACGCTTGACTCGCGGCGTCCGCGGAACAAGGCTGGAACTGTCCCCTGCCGTGCCCCGAGGCTCCGGCCCTGGGTCAGCGCCCCCGTCCGGAGCCACCGATGCCCCCGTTTGTCCTGCCGGTCGTTCTTCTGGTCGTCCTCGTCATCGGGCTCGGCATTGCCGCCATGCTGGCCCGCTACCTGCGGCTGTGGCTGCAGTCGTATGCATCGAGCGCCGGCATCGGGCTGTTCGACCTTGTCGCCATGAGCTTCAAGAAGGTCAACCCGAACATCATCGTTCGCAGCAAGATCATGGCGGTGCAGGCCGGGCTCGGCGATTCGACCGGGATCACGCGGCAGGCCCTCGAGGAGCACTCGATGGCCGGCGGCCGCGTCCCGCTCGTGGTGCAAGCGCTGATCGCGGCCAACAAGGCGAAGATCAAGGAGCTCAACTGGAAGCTGGCGACGGCGATCGACCTTGCCGGACGTGACGTTCGCGAGGCGGTGCAGACGAGCGTCTATCCGAAGGTCATCGATTGCCCCGGCCGGAACAGCGGCCGCGAGACGCTCGACGCGGTGGCGAAGGACGGCATCCAACTCAAAGTCCGGGCGCGCGTGACGGTGCGGACGAATCTCAATCAGCTCATCGGCGGTGCCACCGAGGAGACGATCGTCGCCCGGGTCGGCGAGGGGATCGTCTCGGCGATCGGTTCGGCCGAACGCTACACGAGCGTCCTCGAGAATCCCGACGTGATCTCGAAGACCGTGCTCGCCCGCCGTCTCGATTCCAACACCGCCTTCGAGATCGTCTCGATCGACATCGCCGACATCGACGTCGGGGCCAACATTGGCGCCCGCCTCCAGGCCGACCGGGCCGAGGCCGACACCCGCGTCGCCCGGGCCAACGCCGAGGGGCGGCGCGCGATGGCGGTTGCGAAGGAGCAGGAGATGATCGCCGGGATCGAGGAGAGCCGGGCCCAGTTGGTGGAATCGGAGGCCGAGGTGCCGCGGGCGATCGCCGATTCGCTCGCCAGCGGTGGGCTCGGGATCGTCGACTACTACAAGATCCGCAACCTCCAGGCCGACACCGACATGCGGCGGACGATCGCCGGCGTCGGCAACGGGCCGGCCACCGCGACCCATGCCGTTCCTTCCGGGCAGTGAGCCCACGCTTGCGCTCCACCCATTCAATCCCCACTGCGGAACCCACCCCGATGCTCGCGTTTCCCGTCGTCGCGTGCTCGGTCCTGCCGCTGGCCGCCAACGATTGGCTCGAGGGGCTGGTCCCGTTTCTGTTCTTCATGATCTGGATCGTGTCGCAGATCGTGGGCGTCGTGCGGCGGATCGGCGGCGGGGGAAAGGTCGCGGGGGGTGATCCGAATGCCGGCCGGCCGGTCGGCCCGGCGCCCGATCAAGTGCGGGAGGTGCGGCCGCCGGTCGTCCCCGTCGGCGAGCCTGACCGCCGCGCTGCCGAACTAGACCGCCGCGCTGCCGAACTCGACCGCCGCGCTGCCCAGGAGGATCTCCAACGTCAGATCGAGGCCTTCCGGCGCGGGCAGGCGGAGGGGGGGGATCGCGAGCTTCCCCGTCGCACCCCCTCAAACCCACCGGCCATTCCCAAGGCCCCCCCACGGCGTGCACCGGTGGCCGGCAAGACCGCGGCGCCGCGCGGCCAAGAGGGGGGCGTGCGTCGATCCCCCGCGCCGACGGCGAACCGTTCCGCTGCCGCGCCGGTACGCCAGGGAACGCCGTCGGCGAACAATCCACCGCCGATACTCGGTGGCCATGCCGGCGAGATCGGCCGGCATGTCGAGGGGGCGTTCGCGCACGATCTCGCCCACGCCGGAATCCGGCCCGGCAGCAGTGACCAGTCTGCGGTCGCCCCGCAGACGGTGCCGACGGTCGCGCACGAACTCGTGGCGATGTTCAGCGATCCCAAGACGATCCGTCAGGTGATCCTCCTCCGCGAAGTCCTCGACCGACCGATCGATCGCTGGTGAGCGGTGAGCCTTGTCGGGAGGGCAGTGGCGCGTACGCTCCTGCTACCGACCGAAGGCCCGCTTCATACGAGGAGACGATCCCCATGCACGGCACGCAAGGACGAGCCCCGGCGGCGACATCCGCGGGTGTCGCCGGATCCCCCCCGACTGCCGCGCGGCCCGGTGTCACCCGGCTCGGCTGGATCGGCACCGGCGTGATGGGACAGTCCATGGTCGGCCGCCTCCGCGATGCCGGCTTCGATATCCTCCTCACCACCCGTTCGCGATCGAAGGCCGAGGCGCTCCTCGAGCGCGGCTGCCGATGGGCCGAGTCGCCGGCGGCCGTGGCCGCCGGGGCGGACGTTGTCTTCGTGATGGTGGGACATCCCTCCGATGTCCGCGCGGTGGTCCTCGGCGACGAGGGCGTTCTTGCGGGGGCTGCCCCCGGGGCGATCCTCGTTGATCACACGACAAGTGCCCCAGGCCTGGCGCGGGAGATCGATGTGGCGGCTGCAGCTCGGGGGCTCTGGAGCCTCGACGCACCTGTGTCGGGGGGCGACAAGGGCGCGCGCGAAGGGACGCTGACAGTGATGGTCGGCGGGGCGGATGCCCCGCGCGAGGCACTGGCGGCGTGTTGGGAGGCCGTGGCCGGCAACGTGGTTGCCTGTGGCGCCGCCGGTGCCGGGCAGCAGACGAAACTCGTCAACCAGATCGCCATCGCCGGCGGCATGGTGGGGATGTGCGAGGCCCTTCTCTTCGCCCATCGGGCAGGGCTCGATGTCGAGACGACGCTCCGTGCCATCTCCGGTGGGGCCGCCGGTTCGTGGTCGCTCTCCAATCTCGCGCCCCGGATCGTCCGCGGAGACTTCGAGCCTGGCTTCATGGTCGAGCACTTCGTCAAAGACATGCGGCTGGCGCTCGACGAATGCCGCCGCCTCGATCTCCCCCTGCCGGGGCTGGCGCTCGTGGAGTCGCTCTCCACCGCCCTCCTCGCCCACGGTCGGGGGCGCCTGGGAACCCAGAGCCTCGTGCTGGCACTGGCACAGCTTGCAGGTCATCCCTGGCCAACGCCGCCGGCTGCGCAGGTTTCCTGAACCTCCCCATCGGGCCAAAAACAGCTCTTACGGGGGGGGTGTTGGGTGGGGTTTTCAGCAGGGGAAACCGGGAGTTTTCGCGACCGCGGTGAAATCCCGAATCGCGACTTGAGCGGCGCTTGCCGGTGGACTACAAGACCTATGGTGGGCCGTCTCGACGGCCTGCCCACAGCGCGTAGACGAGGTCGCCCAAGCCTCGTCTACGCGCTTGCGTTTTGGCACGATCCGCGGCGGCTTTCCGCACGGCAGGCGATGGATCGCCTGCGGGGAATGCCACGGTCCACCGGCGGGTTTCCAGGGAATGGATGCTCACGCCATGGCGATGCCCGCCAAGCCCCCGATCGCCCTGCCATGGCGGAGTGCCGCGGGGTCGCCGCATGCCCCTGCCCGAAGGCCGGCCTCGTCTTTGATCGCCGCACCGCTGCTGATCGTAACGCTGGTGCTCGCCAACGGGCTTTTCGTCGCCGGGAGGGAGATCGCGGCGCAGCCCCCGACGGACACCGGCGCGGTGTCGGTGCTGCGCGAGGCTAATCCAGGGGATCAGCCGGTGCCAGCTGACGACGAGCCCATGCCGATGGCGGTCGAAGTCGGGGTGGGGCAGGCCTATCTGCGCGCCGGCCCCGGCGAGGACTACTACCCCACCGAGCGCCTGGCACTGGGACGATCGCTCGAGGTGTGGGCGATCGACCAGCGTGGATGGTGTGCGGTCCGTCCCGTCGTGGGGAGTTTTAGCTGGGTTCGCGCTGCCGACATCGATGACGAGGCGGCGCTCGAGCCTGCGGCGCGATCCGCTGTCGGCGCAGCGGGAGCCGGCGTGGGGGTCGTCGTCGCCGATGGTGCCGTGGCCCGCGTCGGCTCGCAGCTCAACGATCTCCGCCATGTCGCCCAGGTGCGCCTCGAGGCGGGGGAGCGGGTGCGCGTGCTCGAGCGCGTACGCATCGACCGCGGCCGGCATGCCGGCCTGTGGGCACGGATCGAGCCCCCGTCGGGAGAGTTTCGTTGGGTGCGCTTCACCGATCTTGCTGCTTCGCCGGCGCTCCGTCAGGTGGCTCTCGATGCGGGCGTGGCGCCGGCCGGGGGCCGCGGGGACAGCCGCCGCGATGTGGGAGAGGTAATCGGCCAGCTCCGTTCAACAGGGGAGGCGATTACGCTGGCGGCAAATGAAGCGCCCGCGCCGAGCGTGGCCCCTGGTTTCGTGGCAGCTGGCTCCGTGGCACCGCCGCAGCCGCTCGGAGCGGTGCCGCAGGCGAAGCGGATGATCGCCGGATGGCTGCCACGCGGCACCGGAGTTTTCGAGGCGCCGCCGCCGGTCGCGGTGGCCGCGCCCCCCGTCTCGACGGCCGACGAACTGGCCGACATCGATCTCGCCCTCTCCGTCGCGGTGGCGGGCCCGCCCGACACCTGGAATCTCCCCCAACTCCGCGAACGCCTCCGCCTTGCCGCCACGAGGTCGAACGCCAATCCCGACCGGCTCCGGGCCGATGCCATCGACGCCCGGATCGCCCGCTTCGAGGCGATCCACGCCAAGCAGCAATCGCTGGCCGCCGGACCTCCGGCCGACCCGTCGCCCCTGCGTTTGGGGAGCATGTGGTCGAGTCTCGGTGGGGTCGGGTCGCGCCCCATCCGCCCTGGAGTCCTCCCCGGCGGCGCTTCGGCCGATGGCCGTCCCGGCTGGACCCCACCCGATTCAAGCGAGACCACCGGGAGGCTGGCGACGGTCGTCTCGCGCCGTCCCGATGCACCGCGTTGGGCGCTCGTCGACGGGAACAACAACGTCCTCGTCTTCGTCAACCCGCAACCGGGGGTCAATCTGGCGCCCTTGGTGGGGCAGCAGATTTCGGTGCGCGGGGCCCGCGGTTACATGCCGGAGTACAAGCGGCCATACCTCGTTGCCACCGAGGCCCGTCCGCGGGTGGCCCAGACGGCGCCAGCGCCCCGTGCCGATCTGACGCGATGACAACAGCCGTTTCCCGTCGGCCACGGCCGGGAAGCCCCCCGGTATCCCGGCCGTGGCGACGACGAGTGCGGAAGGAGGAGTCGGCAGGAATCAGCGGAGCTGTTCGCTTTCGAGGTGCCGGGCCGGGAGCCAGCGTGAGGCGAGCTTGGCCGGAAGTTTCTCGGCGGCGATCGGGTCGAGGGCGATGCCGCCGCCGCTCCCCGCGTTCCGGGCAAGCGATGCGAAGGTCTGCCGATCGGCCGGGGGGATCTTCGACATCCGGCCCGCCAGCCGCGCCACCCCTTCGGGATTCTCGGCGGCGGCGCTCGAGAGCGACCCCATGAATTGACAGATCTCGTGGAGGTTTGACGCGCTCGAGCGGACGATCAGCGGCTGGAGCGTGCGGGTGACGATCTCGAGCCCCACGCCATCGGCGTCGAGAAAGGCATCAACCTGCATCGCGTGCTTGGCGGTCCCGTCGGCGGCGGTGCCGGTGGGACGGTATCGCACCAGCAGGAGGCACGATCCCGACAGCGGCTGCGGCGAGAGTGGCCCGGTGTAGCCCCCCTGACCGAGGAGCACCATCGTGCCTCCTTCGGCGGTGCGGTCATGATGGAGGAGGCGGAGCGTGCCCTCCGTTCCCCAGCCGTCACTCATCCGCCACTGGCCAGGCGCCGTGACATCGAGCGCGACCTTGCTGATCCCCAGCACCCGCCAGATGTCGACGACGATCTCCGGATGGGTCAGGGAGAAGTCGAGGAGGGCACGGTCGCAGGTGAACGACTCGACGGGGAGGCGGCGGTAGAGCGTCGGGTTGCGGAGGATCTTCTCCGCCGCTCGTCGGTCAGCCTCTGCCATCCGGTCCAGAGGCATCGCCTTGCTGGCCGACTTCCGGGCCTCGCGGCCCGAAGAGCCGCCGTCACCAAACATCGTGGCCAGCGACGAAGCGCCAGCCACGGGTTCAACCGCCAGGACGGTGTCGACCGTCCCCCAGGCTGCCAGCAGCCCGAGGGCCGCAGACAGTCCCCACATTCGCGCACGCATGAAACTTTCCCCCCGGAAACTTCCTGCCGGTGACCCGCCCCGGCCACCCTGCAGGGAGAGTTTTCGGCCTGGGAAGCCGGTGCGGCTGAGTCATTCCCCTTTCAATCGGGAGAGTTTCTCCAGGCTCCCCGAATTGCCAGGTTCCTCGTGAATCGTGGGTTGGCCGTGTTGTGCAGAGTCCCTACCATCGCCCGCCCCCGGGAGCCAAAGGACGGCCATCGGGAACGTCGCCAGGGAAGGTGAACCACCGCATGCGCCAGGACGATCCCATCGATCGCGCTTCGGCCCCTGCCACCGCCGCGGTGGCGGCCCCCGCCCACCCCGGGCTGATCGGGCGGGCGCTCGTTGCCTGGACCCATCTTTGCCTCCGCGCCGGCTGGACGATCGTCGCGGTTGCCGTCGTTACGGCCGTGCTGTCCGGCGTCTGGACGGCGCGGTACCTGGGGTACAAGGTCAACCGTACCGATCTCCTCGATCCGCGCAGCGACTACAACAAGCTATGGGTCGATTACGTCGCCGAGTTCGGTGAGGATGACGACGCGGTGGTGGTCGTCGAGGGGCCGACTCGGGCCGAGACGATCCGTGTCCTCGAGGAGGTGTCGGAGGCGGTGGCCCGCGATGAGCGGCTCTTCAGCTCCGTCTTCCACGCCGTCGATCTCTCCCGCATCCGCTCCAAGGGGCTCCATTACCTCACCCCCGACGAGCTCGAGCAGATCGATCGCTTCCTCGAGGAGTCGCACCCGATCCTCGATGGCGGCTGGGCCCAACTCAAGGTCGGCACGATGGTCGGTGGGCTCGCCAGCCAGATGGTGCTCGGCTCACCGCGCAACGCCCCGCCGCCGCGCGAACTGCCCGTGGCGACGCTCGAGCGCTACGCCGAGAGCCTCGTGGCCGGGCTCGAGCCCGCCGCCCGGACGGCGTCCGCGGGGCCTGAGGACTTCGTCTCCCCCTGGCCCGGCATGCCTGCGTCGCTCTCCACGCTCCGCGATCTCTCCAGCGACCAACTCCTCGCCAAGGAGGGGCGGATGGGATTTGTCCTCCTCCGCCTTGCCAAATCGAACGCCGGTTTTGCCGGTGCGTCGGAGGCCACCGACGAGCTTCGCCGGCTGATCCGCGGCGTGGCAGACCGCCATCCCGGCGTGTCGATCGGCCTCACCGGGCTGCCGGTGATGGAAGACGACGAGATGCGGGCGAGCGCGCAATCGATGGTCTGGGCGAGCATGCTCTCGATGGCCGCCGTGGTGATCGTGATCGTCGCCGGCTTTGGCGGTTTCCGGCACGCGTTGATGGCCAACGGCGTGCTCGTCATCGGGATGGCGTGGGCCTTTGCCTGGGCCACGGCCACCGTCGGCCACCTCAACATCCTCAGTGTCACGTTCACCGTGACGATGATCGGCGTCGGTATCGATTACGGCACCTACTACGTGGGGCGCTACCTCGAGGCCCGCCGCCGCGGAATCGAGTGTGCAGAGGCGCTCTTGGAGACGAGCGCCGCGGTCGGGCCGGGGATCCTCACAGGCGCCATCACGACGTCGGTGGCGTTCTTCTGTGCGGCGCTGACGAGCTTCGTCGGCGTCGCCGAGTTGGGGCTGATTGCCGGTGGCGGCATCATGCTCTGTGCGGCGGCCGAGCTCCTCGTCCTCCCCGCGGTGATCGCGCTGGTCGATCGTGGCCCGCTCGGCCGTCACATCCCCGAGCCTGTGCCGGTGCACACCTGGCTCGAGCCGGTGGTGCGCCATCCCCGCTTCGTCTCCCTGGCCGGCCTGGCGGCAACGCTGGCGATCGTGTCGGGGCTCCATGATCTCCGCTACGATCACAACCTCCTCAACATGCAGCCGGAGGGGCTGGAGAGCGTGGAGGTGGAGAAGAAGCTCCTCGCCGAATGCGACCAGAGCGTCTGGTATGCCCTCTCGATGGCCGACACCCGCGAGGAGCTTCTCGAACGGAAGAAACAGCTTCTCCTGCTCCCGACGGTCGAGCGGGTCGACGAGATCGCTTCGCTCGTGCCGACCGACGTGGAGCGGAAGCGTCCGATCATCGAGCGGATCCGGACGCGGCTGGCGACGCTCCCTGAGCAGCCGCCGGAGATCCCCATCGATCGGCTCGATGCCCTCGGGGAGACGCTCGCCTGGGCTCAAGCGGAAGCCTCCAAGCGGCCGGGGGCGCTGCGAACAGCCTGGCATCTCGAGCGGGTCCGTGATTCGCTCCGGCAGATGGGCCCAGCCGACTGCTATCAGGCCCTCGCCACCTTCCAGCAACGCTCGGCCGGCGATCTCGTCGGCCGGCTCCATGCCCTCGCCGCGGTCTCCGATCCCGATCCCCCGGCGCTCGAGGATCTTCCCCCGAGCCTCGTCGAGCGGTTCGTGGGATCGAGCGGCAAGCACCTCCTCAAAGTCTATGGCCGGGGCGACATCTGGAACTTCGAGTCGCTCGAACG
>CAMARC010000057.1 GCA_945860405.1 Candidatus Kuenenia stuttgartensis
AGGATCGTTGAGAGGATCTCCCGATCGCTGTCGGGGCGGCGGGCAGACCCGGGAAAGGGATCGTCGCATTCGATCCAGCCGCGGATTTTGAGAACCTGCGCCATCGAATGCTTGTAGGCCGGCACCGGCGTGCGGAACGTGAAGCTTCCGAGGGCCTGGAGGGCGTCGTCGAGCTCATGAGCGCGGAGGTCGCCCGCGAGCAGCCAGGCATCGCGCCTGGCGAACTCGGCAGGGGCAGCCGTCGACAGGCCGAGGAGCCAATCGCTCCCACTGCGCACCATGTCGATGGCGAGATCGTTGCCGGTGTAGAGATGGAACGCGGGCCGCTCCCGATCACGGAGCGCGAGCCGCTCCCACTCGAGCCTCCGCGACAGCGACGAATGCTTCGCGCCGCGGCAGTTGGGAATGTGGAGGAGGTCGCGCCACGCCGCGAGGGAGAGGATCCGCCCCGCGGGATGAAATGCCGTGGAGAGTTCGAAACCGATGAAAAAGGGGAGGCGGACGGCCAGGGTGCCGATCCGCGCCAGAGTGTCGGCCTCGCTGCCGGCATTGAGCCCATGGGAAGGGAAGAGGACGGGCGTCGCCCCGGCGGCGAGGATCGGCTCGCACTCGGCCAGATAGCCGCGCTCGTCGAACGGTTTGCCCGCTTCGTCGACGACACAGGCACCGGCGACGAGATCGCCGGCCACGGCCGGCCCGATCACCTCCCGGGCCACTCCGAGAACCTTCCGCCGTGACTCGCTGTCAAGGCCATGGACATAGCCGGTGTCCATGTTCACCGCCGGCACGATCCCCGCGGCCACCGTCCGGGCAACATGCGCTGCAAACGCCCCCCAGTCGATGCCGCCAGCGGCGTCGACGGGGAGGAGCACCGCCGAGATCCCTTCGATCGACCGGCGCTGCGGCACGGTGCCGGGAGTCGGCACGGCCGCGCTGTCGGGGCCTGCCATGGAAACGTCCTCAGGTCGAAGCCCGGTGGGGGTGGTCGCGTTCGGTCTCGGCGATCCGCAGATCCTCATCGATCATCATCGCCACGAGTCGCTCGAAGTTCACGCGCGGAGTCCAGCCGAGTTCACGCCGCGCCTTCGCCGAACAGCCGCGGAGGAGATCGACTTCGGCAGGGCGGAAGTTGCGCGGATCGACTTCGACGTGGTCGCGGTAGTCGAGGCCGAGGCGGGCGAAGGCGTGCTCGCAGAACTCCCGCACGGAGTGCGTCTCGTCGGTGGCGATCACATACTCCGCCGGCGTCGGCTGCTGGAGCATCAGCCACATCGCCTCGACATAATCCCCGGCAAACCCCCAGTCGCGCCGGGCCTCGAGATTGCCCAGCCGCAGCTTCTCCTGGAGGCCGACCTTGATCCGCGTCGCGGCCCGCGTGATCTTCCTCGTCACGAACGACTCGCCGCGCCGCGGACTTTCGTGGTTGAAGAGGATGCCACAGCAGCAGAACAGGCCGTAGCTCTCGCGGTAGTTGATCGTGATCCAGTGGGCGTAGAGCTTGGCCACGCCGTAGGGCGAGCGGGGGTGGAAGGGGGTCGATTCGTCCTGGGGCGTCGCCGCCACCCGGCCGTACAGCTCGGAACTCGAGGCCTGGTAGAAGCGGATCTCGTCGCCGGTGGCATGCTGTTGGTCGCGGATCGCCTCGAGGAGCCGAAGCGCCCCCACGGCCGTGACATCGGCGGTGTAGGTGGGCTGGTCGAAGCTCACCCCGACATGGCTCTGCGCGGCGAGGTTGTAGACCTCCGCAGGGCGGACTTCGCGGACGATCCTCGCCAGGCCACTTCCGTCGGCCATGTCGCCATCGTGGAGAACCAGCCGCGGGGCGGGGCCGAGGGTCTCACGGCGGAGGTGCTCGAGGCGCTGGGCCCCGGCCGCACTCGAACGCCGCACGACGCCGTGAACTTCATAGCCCTTGGCGATGAGGAACTCCGCGAGATAGGAGCCATCCTGTCCGGTGATCCCGGTGACGATCGCGCGCTTCAACGGGACACCCTCACGGACCTCGAAGCCGATCCCGCCACGAGGGCGGAAAGCGGAAGGAATCCCGCGAAAACTACCACCCCCCCGACCCTTCGGCAACCACCCAGGCACGTGCCTGGGACTCAGGGCACTCCAGTCCGGGCGCGTGGGGCTGGGAGATCCGAGGCCCGGGGCGTATCGTGAACGGGCCGAAGCTCCATGCCGGCGTTCCCCGAGGCAGGCCGCCGTCCCCGATGTTCCCCCGCATTGCCCGTTTCCGATCCGCCGCCGCACTGCGGGCCCATCTGGCGGCGCTCGGAACGGCGTTGCCAATCGACGACGCGATCCTGTCGGCGGACGAGGGCTCGCCGATGGCGATGCCTCTGGCCATCGGAGGTCGCGCCATCGGCAACCGCTGGTGCATCCATCCGATGGAGGGCTGGGACGCAACCACAGACGGGGGCCCCACCGACACGCTGCTGCGTCGCTGGCGTTACTTCGGGATCAGTGGCGCCAAGCTCGTCTGGGGGGGAGAGGCGGTGGCCGTGGTCGCCGATGGCCGTGCCAATCCCCGGCAACTCCTCAGCCCGACGCTAGGAGAGGGGGGTTTCCGACTCCTCGTCGACACCGTTCGATCGGCCCACCGTGAGGCCCACGGCTCGGACGCCGATGCTCTTGTCGCCCTCCAGCTGACCCACTCCGGACGCTTCTCGCAGCCTGTGGCCGGCCCGCGACAGCCACGGATCGCGTTTCATCATCCCCTTCTCGACGCCCGACACGGCACGCCGCGCGATTCGGCCTGTGTCATCACCGATACCGAGGTCGAGGACCTCATCGGCGCCTATGTCGAGGCCGCCCGGCTCGCCGCCGCCGCCGGCTTCGACATGGTCGATCTCAAGGCCTGCCACGGCTATCTCGTCCACGAGTTCCTCGCCGCGCGCCGCCGCGACGGCCGCTACGGCGGCGATTTCGACGGCCGGACGAGGCTCCTTACCGAACTCGTCGGCAGGGTCCGGGAAGCCTGCCCCGGTCTCCTCATCGGCGTTCGGCTCTCGCTCTTCGACACCCTTCCCTGGCACTCGGTTAATGGCCGGGGGGAGCCGTGGCCACGGGACGAGAACATTCCGTACGACTGCGGCTTCGGTGTCGATGGCAATGATCCGACGAGGATCGATCTCGAGGAACCGATCCGTCTCCTCGCGCGCCTTCACGGCATGGGCGTGGCGGCATTCAATCTCACCGCCGGCTGTCCGTACGCTGCCCCGCATGTCTCTCGACCGGCGGCGTATCCTCCCAGCGACGGCTACGCGCCCCCGGAGGATCCGCTCGTCGGCGTCTGGCGGCAGATCGATGCTGCCCGGCAGGCGAAGGCCGCCCTTCCCAGCGCGGTGATGATCGGATCGGCCTATACCTATCTCCAGGAATGGCTCCCCCAGGCAGCCCAGGCCGTCGTCCGCAGCGGCTGGATCGACGGCGTCGGCCTCGGCAGGATGGTGCTCTCCTATCCTGAGCTCCCCGCCGACACCCTCGCCGGCCGCGGTCTGCGGCCGCGCCAGATCTGCCGGACCTTCAGCGACTGCACGACCGCCCCCCGTCGCGGGCTCCGCAGCGGCTGCTATCCGCTCGACGACTACTACAAGACCCTCGAACCCGACGCCACTGGGATGAAGGGGATTCGCCGCGGGGCCGATCCCCCGGATTGACCTTCGGTCGCCCGAGCAAGGCATGGCTTTCGCCCATCCGGAACATCGCCACCGGAGGCGGGGAACACGCTCCTCGTCGCTGCCGCCCAAAGCCCTCCGCCGAGCCACGCATGGAACATCTCCTCGAACAGCTCTTTCTCTGGTGGATCCACCTCTGGCCCCACCTCCTCACCGTTGCGATCCTGGTCATCGACCTCATCCTCTCGGCCCATGCCATCCTCACGAAGCGCGACACGCGCTCGACGATCGGGTGGGTCGGCCTGATCTGGTTCTCGCCGGTGTTCGGAGCGGTCGCCTACACGCTCCTCGGCGTCAACCGGATCCGCTCGCGGGCCAACAGGCTCCGCGCCGGCACCGCCCGCGTCGAGCTCGAGATCGACGGCGCAGCGGCCGGGCCAGACCGTCTCGCCACGGCGATCGGGCCGCCGGAATCGCCGCTTCGCTCCCTTGCCGTGCTCGTCGAAAAGGTCACGCAGCGCCCCCTCACCGATGGCAACTCCATCGAGCCGCTCGAAGGCGGAGACACCGCCTACCCCGCGATGCTCGCCGCCATCGGCAGTGCCCAAAGGAGCATCGGCCTGGCGTCCTACATCTTCGACAACGACCCGACCGGCCGGATGTTCGTCGACGCGCTCGCTGCCGCGGTCCGCCGCGGCGTCGCCGTGCGCGTTCTCGTCGACGGGATCGGGGCCACCTATTCCCGTCCCCCGATCACGGGTCTGCTCGCGGAGGCCGGGGTGCCGGTGGCGCTGTTCCTCCCCACGGGCGTCCCCTTCTATTTCCCCTACGCGAATCTCCGCAACCACCGGAAGATCCTCGTGGTCGACGGCGAAGTCGGTTTCACCGGCGGGCTCAATATCCGGGACGGCTGCTATCTCGCCCACGCCCCGAAGCACCCCGTCCGCGACATGCACTTCCGCCTTCGGGGCCCGGTCGTCGCCCAACTCCTCGAGGTGTTCGCGGAGGACTGGCAATTCGCCGCCGGCGAATCCCTCGATGGAGAAGGGGGGGACGATACAGCGTGGAGCCCCCATCTGGCCCCCGCGGGCACGATGCCGGCGCGCGGGATCCGCTTCGGCCCCGACGATCCGGACGTGGGCCGGATCCGACTGGTGATCGTGGCGGCGCTGGCGGCGGCGCAGAAATCGGTGCGGATCATGACGCCGTACTTCCTCCCCGACGCCGCCATCTGCCAGGCGCTCGACGTGGCGGCGATGCGCGGCGTCGAGGTCGACATCGTCATCCCCGGCAAGAACAATCTCGCGCTCGTCGGCTGGGCGACCACCTCGATGCTCTGGCAGGTGCTCGGCCGGGGCTGCCATGTCTGGCTCTCGCCCCCCCCGTTCGATCACACGAAACTGCTCGTCATCGACGACGCCTGGGCGATGTTCGGCAGCGGCAATTGGGACGAGCGCAGCCTACGGCTGAACTTCGAGTTCAATGTCGAAACCTACGACCGCGAACTCTGCGCCACCCTCGGCCGCCATATCGCCGGGGTCATCGCGCGGTCGCGGCCGATCACGCTCGACGAAGTCGACGGCCGGAGTCTGCCGGTCCGCCTCCGCGACGGCATCGCCAGGCTCTTCTCCCCCTACCTCTGATCGTTTTCAAGTGGATGCCAACGGTGAAACTCCTCTCCGCTATCATCGCTTTGCTACTGCTTCTCGCGCCGACTGCGGCTGCTACCGAGCGGCCCGTTCTCGAGATCTCCTCCGACATCGTCCTCGATCCCGACAGGCCCTACGGGGCGATCGTGGTGAAAGCCTCCGGCATCACCATCGACGGCCGCGGGGCGCTCCTCGTGGGGGCGGAGGCGGGCGATCCGAAGACGTTCACCGGCACGGCCGTCCGCGCCGAGGGGGTCTCGGGGGTGACGCTCAGGAACGTCCGCGCCCGTGGCTTCGAGCGCGGGCTCCATGTCAGCGATGCCGAGGGCTGGACGGTGGAGGGATGTGACTTTTCCGATAACTTCCACGATCCCCGCTTCGGCTGGGGGGAGAACGGCCGTCGCGGCGGGATCCTCTTGGAGCAGGTGGGGCATAGCACGCTCAAAGGCAATCGGGCCAACCGGGTGTGGGATGGGTGCGTCCTCGTGAACTCGAGCGACAACGACTTGGTTGAAAACGACTTCTCCCACGCCTCCAACACCTGCCTCTCCCTCTGGACGTCGTGCCGCAACACGATCCACGGCAACACGCTCTCCCACGGGATCCGCATCGACCCCGGCGAGGTCCACGCCCGCGACTCTACCGGAGTCCTCATCGAGAGCGGCTCCGACGACAACCGGTTCACCGGCAACGACTGCACGCACGGCGGCGACGGCATCTTCATCCGCGTGTTGAACGGCTGGGTGAGCACCGGGAACATCTTCGATGGGAACGACTGCTCGCACGCCAACAACAACTGCATCGAAGCCTGGGCGCCGCGGAACCGGTGGATCCGCAACAAGGCCAACGGCGGCAGCTACGGCTTCTGGCTCGGCGCCTCCGATCAGAACGAGCTCGTGGAGAACGAGGCCTGCGGCAACGGCCGCCCCGATGGCCCGCACAACTCCCCCCATCTCCCCGACGGTGGCCATGCCGGGATCGTGTTCATGTTCGGGCCGTCGAGCCACACCGTCCTCCGCGGCAACATCTGCCGCGACAACCACGGCGCCGGCATCGCCGCCATCGGTGACCTCGATCAAGCAGGGCCGGGCTGGAAGGCCTTCCATTGGATCGCCGAGGCGAATGTCCTCGAGGGGAACCGCTGGGGGATCTATCTCCACCACGCCGACATGCTCGATCTGGCCGGCAACCGCTTCGGCGGCAACGCCGTCGCCGATATCCACGACGCCGGCGACGTCCGGGGCTTGAGGATCCACACTCCCGCCGCCGGCACTCGAGCCCCGGAGGCGGTGCTTGCCGGCCCGACGAGCCTCCGCGCCGGGCAGCCGGGACGGTTCGACGCCGGCGCCAGCCGCTCCCCGTCCGGGGCCGCGCTTGCCTACCGCTGGCAGATCGACGGCGAGCCTTTCCCCGATGCCGCGATCCTCGAGACGTCGTTCCCTGCTCCCGGCTTCCACCGCGTCGCCCTCACGGTGACGGCCGCGGGCCGGTCCTCGCTTGCCTGGCGCGATCTCTACGTCGTCGATGACGCCCCGGAGGTCGGCACGGAATGGCCCGCCGATGCCGCCGAGGCCGTGGGCTGGAGCGCCGAAGACCCCGGCTCGACGGTGGCCTTCTCGATCGACCGCACCATGCGCCTCGTCGGCGGAGGCGCGCTGCGGGCTGTCGTCGATCCCTACAGCGGCGGGCGGGTGACGCTCCATCACGATCTTCAGGGGGAGCCGCACCGGCTCGGTGGGGGAGACCGCGTCGTCGCCTGGTTGGCCGCCCGCAATCCGAATGTCCCGGCCTGGCAGGATGGCAGTCCCGTCATCACGCTCGTCGATGGCCGAGGCCGGACGGCCCATCTCCGTCCGGAGCGCGACCTCCTCGCCGCTCCTGCCGCGACCGAGTCGCGTGAGGGCTGGCTGCGGGTCGAGGTGCCGATCGCCGGGGGAGACGGCTGGCTGCGGTCGGGGGAGGCGATCGAGGAGGTGACGAGGATCGGCGTGGGGTTCGATTCGTGGGGGGCCCCGGCGCTCGACATCCGGATCGACGGGCTCCACCTCTCGGGCGGTCATCGACCGTCCGGGGACTGAGCCCTGGGACAGGCGGGACTTCCGGCGGTGACGGGGGCGAATTGTCACCGCCCGGCAGGTCCCCTAAAGTGCAGGCTTCCCCTTGTGAGAGATCACCATGCCGTCACCGTCGCTTCCCCCACCACCGTTCGACACGTCCCTCGACGCCATCGACCAACTCCGGTCCATCGGCCGGGAGTTCCACGGCCGTGGCTGGTCGCTGGGAACGAGCAGCAACTACAGTGTCGTCTCCAGCCGCGCCCCGCTCGAATTGACGATCACCGTCAGCGGCAAGGACAAGTCGGCCCTCGGCCGTGACGACTTCGTCCGGGTCAACGCCGCCGGGGCCCCGTGCGACGGGTCGGGGAGGAAGTCCTCCGCCGAAACCCTCCTCCACTGCCTGATCGCCGAACTCGTCCCCTCCGTCGGCGCGGTCCTCCACACCCACTCGGTCTGGTCGACGATCCTCTCCCGCGCCGACCTGCCACGGGGCGCCGTGCGGATCGAAGGCTACGAGATGCTCAAAGGACTCGACGGCATCGTCACCCACGACACCTTCGAGGAGGTGCCGATCTTCGCCAACGCCCAAGACATGGAGGAACTCGCCGCCCGGATCCGGGCCCGCTTCGCGGCCGCCGACTGGAGCGATCCGAAGCGTCCGCCATTCCACGGATTCCTCCTGTCCGGTCATGGCCTCTACACCTGGGGCCGGGATCTCGCCGAGGCCAGACGCCAGATCGAGATCCACGAGTTCCTCTTCGAGGTCGTGGCCCGCACCCGCACCTTCGCCGGCGCCGGCGTGGCGACGGCTCCGATCGCCCCAGCAGCGGCGGGCCAGACGCAGTCGATCCAAACGCAATCGATCCAGCCGCAATCAATCCAGCCTCAGTCGATTCAGGTCGGCACGGAGCGAACCGTGCCAGCACAGGCCCGTCAGCAGCAGACCGCCCAGCGCCAGCAGTGATGTTTCTCGGCAATGGCCCGCCGGCCCCGCGCCGCTGACGCCTTCACCTTTTTCCCGTTTACCCGGAGCCTTCATCATGGCGATCGTCACCATCCCCGCCGCAGACCGTCGGATCACCGGCTTCGACGATGTAAAGACATTCCTCGCCGGCTTCCACATCGACCACGAGATCTGGCCCCTCGAGGACCGGGTCGATCCGGGGGCGCCGGCCGAGGCCATCCTCGCCGCCTACGCCCCGGAGATCGAGACGCTGAAGGCGAAGGGGGGCTTCGTGACGGCCGACGTCATCGACGTCCGTCCGGAGACGCCAAATCTCGACACGATGCTTGCCAAGTTTTCCAAGGAGCACACCCACTCCGAAGACGAGGTCCGTTTTATCCTCCAGGGCCGCGGCGTGTTCCACATCCACGCCGCCGGGCCAGACGGCACCGACACGGTGTTCGCGATCGAGGTCGGGGCCGGGGATCTGATCAGCGTGCCGATTGACACCCGGCACTGGTTCGACCTCTGCGACGACCGCCGCATCCGCGCGATCCGTCTCTTCCAAGACATGAGCGGCTGGACGCCACACTACGTCGAAGGGGGCGTCCACGCCGCCTACGAGCCGCTGTGCCTCGGGCCGGCGTGGGTTCGTGGAAGCGGAAAGGACGCGACGTGATCCTGTTCGACGGCCGCGGCATTCTCCTCGACGTCGAGGGGACGACCTCCTCGATCGCCTTCGTCTACGACGTCCTGTTCACGTTCGCCCGCGAACGTGTCGGTGACTTCCTCGCCGCGCACGGCGGCGACGCTTCGATCTGTGCGGCGGCGATCGAGATCCTCGCCGAGGCGGGAGATCCGTGGCGCGAAGGTGACGATCCGGCGACATTCGTCCCGCGGAGCGCCGCGGCGGCGCGGGAATTGATCCGCCGGGATGCCAAGTTCGGCCCCCTCAAAAGTCTCCAGGGGCTGATCTGGCGGAGCGGCTTCGAAGACCAGAGCCTCGTCTCCCACGTCTTCGACGACGTGCCGGCGGCGCTCGAACTATGGAGCGGGTCGGGGCTCGACATCCGCATCTACTCGTCGGGCTCGGTCGAGGCGCAGCGGCTGTTCTTCGGCCACACGGCCCACGGTGACCTCACCGGCCATCTCCGCGGCCACTACGACACCGCCACCGGACCGAAGCGCGAGGCGACAAGCTACGAGCGGATCGCCGCCGACATGGAGCTTGCTCCGCGGCAGATCCTGTTTGTCAGCGACGTCGGCGAAGAGCTCGACGCCGCCCGTCGTGCCGGCATGCAGACGGCGTTGGCCGACCGCCCGGGGAACCGCCCCGCCACGAGCGTCTTCGATCACCCGGTGGTGACGACCTTTGCCGACATCTTTACTTGAGGCAGATGGCCGACCGATGCCAGACCCGAGCCCCACCCCGTCTTCGACCGCGTCGCCACTGCGCTGCGCCGCCCGGGCATCGACGCATGCCGACCTCGAGCGGGCGCTGCGCGAAGCGGGCGCGCTTGCCCGCGCCGACCTGGGGGGCGACACGGCGGCGACGCTCGCCGTCGTGTTCGTGTCCTCCGCCTACGGGGAGGCGATCCGGCCCGCGCTCGACGGCCTCGCCGACACCCTTGGCGTCGACCGCGTGATCGCCACGACGGTGGAGGGGGTCCTCGCCGGGGAGACGGAGCATGAATCGGGCCCTGCCGTTTCGGTCTGGCTGGCGCGGCTGCCAGGAGCGGTCGTGGAGACCTTCGCGCTGGAATACGTCAGCGATCCCGACGGTGGAACTTTCGTCGGCTGGCCGTCGGAGCTCACGGTGGGGTGGCCGGAAGGGGCGGCGATGCTGCTCCTCGCCGATCCGTTCTCGTTTCCGGTCGACACCTTCATTGCCCACATGGAGGAGGACCATCCCGGCGTCAGAATTGTCGGCGGCATGGCCAGCGGCGGCTGGGTGCCCGGCAGCAACACGCTCGTGGCCGGGCGGCATCTCTCCGACTGCGGGGCCGTCGGGGTGGTTATCGGGGGCAAAGCGCGGATCCGGCCGGTCGTCTCCCAGGGCTGCCGCCCGATCGGGCGGCCAATGGTGATCACGCGGGCAGAGGAGAATGTGATCGTCGAGCTCGGGGGGCGGCCCGCGCTCGAAAGGCTCCGCGAGGTCTATGGCGAATTGAGCGAGGCCGACCGGCAGCTCGTCCGCTCCTCGCTCCACCTCGGCCGGGTGGCCAGCGAGTACCAGGATCATTTTCAGCGGGGCGATTTTCTCGTCCGCAATGTCGTCGGAGCCGATCCGGAATCGGGGGTGATTGCCGTCGGCGACCTCGTCCGCACCGGCCAGACGGTGCAGTTCCACGTCCGCGACGCCGCCACCGCGCACGAAGACCTCCTCCATCTCCTCACGCTTGGGCCGACCGCGGCGCCACCGGCAGGGGCCCTCGTCTTCACCTGCAACGGCCGCGGCACCCGGCTGTTCCAAACGCCCCACCACGACGCCCGCTGCCTCCAGGACGCGCTCGGCCCGGTCCCGACGGCAGGGTTCTTCGCCCAAGGAGAGATCGGGCCGATCGGGAAGCGCAACTTCCTCCACGGCTTCACGGCGAGCATCGCCCTGATCGAGGAAGCCTGACGGTCACCTCGATCCTCCTGCCCGCGGCCCGTTCCCGTCCGCGCGACAGAGGGAACGGTCTTGACCGCCGCCGCCCCCAGTTCCTACCGTCCCGCGGCTGCCACCCTCCGGAGCCCGCGCGATGCGCCGATCGACGCTCTCCCCGCCGCTCCTGTTCTCCCTGCTCCTTCTTTCCGCACCCCTGATCGCGGCGGGCTGCGCCTCCACCAACAACCAGTACGCCTACGCCTATCCAGCCGCCCCGCCGGTCTACACCCAGCCGGCCGGCTATGCGACGCCGCCGGTCAATCCCGCGGCCGCCCCGACCGTCATGCCGGCGCCGGTGGCAGCGCTCCCTCCCGGCGCCGTCGTGGCGGGCCCGATTCCCGCCGGGGCTTTTCCCCAGGGGAGCGTGGCGATGCAGCCGGGGAGCGTGACGTCGCTCCCTCCCGGTGCGGTCCTGATCAGCGACACGGTGGCCCACGCCGGCGCGATCTCCGAGGGGCCGTGCCCACCGATGACCACGCAGGCACTGGCCGCCGATGGCACGCTCATGCCGATCGCGGGGGAGAGCCAGACGGCGCCATGCCCGCAGGAATACATCTCCGAAGTCGGCCCCGGCTCGTTTGTGCGCTGACCCAGATTGGCCGTTCAGCCGAGAACGCCGCCGATCGGCCGGGCAGCCCCGAGCACGCCGGTGAGACGCTCGTCGCGGCCATCATGCGGAAAGACGAGCCGCTCGTGGTCGAGGCCGAAGGCCGCGAGGATCGTGGCATGGAGATCACGGACATGCTGCCGGTCTTCGACGGCTCGGAGGCCGATCTCGTCGGTGGCGCCGATCGAGCGGCCCCCGTTGACTCCCCCACCGGCGAGCCAGATCGTGAAGCCGTAGGGATTGTGGTTCCTGCCGCCTTCTCCCTGTTCCATCGGTGTCCGACCGAACTCGCCCCCCCAGACCACGAGGGTCTCGTCGAGGAGACCGCGGCGGGCGAGGTCGGCGAGGAGCGCGGCGGTCGGCCCGTCGGTCTGCCGTGAATTGCGCTCGTGAAACTCGTGGCTCTTGTCGTGGCCATCCCAGCCGTACTTGTCGACGGCGTTGTAGAGCTGGACGACGCGGACGCCGCGTTCGACGAGTCGCCGCGCGAGCAGGCACATCCGTCCGTACGAGGCCGTGGGGCGATGAGGGTCATCGACTCCGTACAACGCGAGCGTCTCGGCCGATTCATCGGCAAGATCGCCCACGTCCGCGGCTTCCGTCTGCATCCGGTAGGCAAGCTCGTAGGTCGCGATCCGCCCCTCGAGATCGGGCTGCCCCGGTCGCCCGGCGAGATGCCCCCGATTGAAGGCCTGGGTGAGATCGAGCGTCGAGCGCTGCACCGGCGCAAATCCCGGCGGTGGCTCGAGATTGGCAAGCGCCGGGCCATCGTGGCGGAAGCGTGTCCCCTGATACGCCGCCGGAAGAAACGCATTGGACCAGTTCGCGCTCCCGCCGAGGCCCCCCACCTCGAAAAGCATGACGTAGCCGGGGAGGTTGGCGTTCTCGCTTCCCAGGCCGTACGTCAGCCAGCTCCCCAGGCTCGGCTTCCCCCCGAGGATCGACCCGGTATTCATCTGGTAGGTGGCGGGGGCGTGGTTCGAGGAGTCGCCGTGCATCGACCGCACGACGCACAGCCGATCGGCATGCTCCGCCGTCAACGGCATCCGATCCGAGACCCACAGTCCGCACTCACCGTATTGCTGCCACGACCAGGGTGGACAGAGGAGCGAATCCTTGCAGTGGTTGATGACGCCTCCGACCTGGTCGGAGATCCCCTTGATCGAGTCCGGAACCGGCTGCCCGGCGAGCGTCTCGAGGAGCGGCTTGCGGTCGAACAGATCGACCTGACTCGGGCCGCCGTACTGGTAAAGCACGATCAGGTTTTTCGCCTTCCCGGTTCGGTGCGGTGGCCGGGGAGCGAGGGGGCGCAGCGGATCGATCGTCGGGGGCACTCCATCGCCCAACGACTCATTCCCCCGGCTCTCCGATCTGGCCAACAGTGACGCGGCAATGCCCCCGATTCCCAGGGCCGAGCGTGCCAGGATCTCGCGCCGCGACGGCGTCTCGGATGCCGGGTGCCGGAGAAACGAGGGGGTGTGTCGAGGCATGGGAAAACATCCCGGACGGGTGGGCTCAATCGATGTGGAGAAACTCATTGACATTGAGCAGCGCGCGGCACAGATCGACGAGGGCACGCACCTGCGCCGCGTCATGGAGCGCGGCGTGACGGCTGAGGAGATCTGCGGCCGCAGCCTCTTCCTCAGGCTCGATGCCGCGCTGGAGCACGATCCTCACCGCCGCCGCCGGCCACGCCCCGGAGTCATCCCCGACCTCGGCCCTCACGCGCTCGGCCAGCGCCGTGGCGGCACGGATCACGAGGTCGTCATTGAGGAGATTGAGCGACTGCGGGGCGACGGTTGTCACGTCGCGGCGACCGCACGGACTGACGCCATCGGGGAGGTCGAAAGGCTGGAGGAAGGGGAGGGGAAGGGAGCGTTTGCGGACGAGGTAGACACTACGGACAAACGTCTCCTCGACCGGCTGCGCATACCATCCCTGCGGGCGTCCGTCGGCGCCTTCTTTGAGAAACTCGAGAATCGCAGGATTGGCGTGGAGAATCTCCTCGGCCACCGGCGGCCAACGGGGCGGCCCTCCCCGGTCTTCGCGGAGCAATCCCGCCACCGAGAGGAGCGAATCCCGGATCGCCTCGGCTTCGAGCCGGCGCGGATTCTGTCGCCAGAGGAGGTCGTTGTCTCGATCGAGGGGACGGGCCTCGTCGTCGTCGGGCTTGGGAACCGAGGATCGTCGATACGCCGCCGAGAGGAGGATCGAGCGGTGGAGGTCTTTGAGCGACCAGCCCCGTTCACGAAACTCGCACGCCAGCCAGTCGAGGAGTTCGGGGTGCGTGGGGCGCGCCCCGCGAAACCCGAAATCGTTCGGTGTGGCAACGAGCCCACGGCCGAAGAGGCGTTGCCAGACACGATTCACGATCACCCGCGCCGTGAGCGGATTGGCATCCGACACCAACCACCGAGCTAGCGCCAGCCGGCGGCCACTCGTGCGTCCTCCGGGCGGCGGGCTGTGCTCAAGCGCCGCCGGATCGAACGCGGCAAAGACGCCGGGAACCACCTCCTCGCGCGGATTCCGATGGCTTCCCTGGGCAAGCACGTGCGTGGCCGGGATCTCCGACACCTCGCTGACGACCTCGGCGAGCGTCAGACTGCGGAGGGTCGGCTTGAGCTCGGCCACCCGAACCTCGAGAGCCACGATCTCCTCGATGAGCGCATCCCTCAGCCTGACGACGCTTGGCACTTCCGCTTCTCCCTCGGCCGCCGCCGCGGCGAGGAGGATGTCGAGGCGGGTCGTGGCCATCGCTCCGGCCGACTCGGCTGCCGCGATCTCCCCTTGAATCGGCTCGTTGTGGGCCGCGATCGCAGCGGCGACGGCCGGTAGATCGATCGGCATCTCGCGGGCGTCGGTCCCCTGGAAGCAGGCCTGGATCCGGAAGAAGTCTGACTGGAGGAGCGGGTCGGACTTGTGATCGTGGCAGTTGCAGCACGACATCGCGAGCCCGAGGACCGCCGAGCCGGTGGTGGAGACGATCTCGGCGAGGAGTTCGGCGCGGTGCCGCTCCGCCTCCTGAAAGATCGGCGCCGTGCTGTCGAACGGACCGAGCCGGAGGTAGCCGGTGGCGACGAGCGCTCCAGACTCCACGTCGTCGGCCGGGGCCTCGCCGACGAGTTCATCGCCCGCAAGCTGCTCGGTGAGGAATCGGTCGTACGGCATGTCGGCATTGAAGGCGTCGATGCACCAATCGCGGTAGCGCCAAATCTGCGGTCGCAGCTCGTCCCTTTCGAAGCCGTTGGTGTCGGCGTAGCGAACGGCATCGAGCCAGGTGACGGCGAGATGCTCGCCATAAGCGGGGCTGGCGAGGAGCCGGTCGACGAGCCGCTCGACCGCGTCGGGGGCCTCATCAGCGACGAAGGCCTCCACCTCGGCAGGGCTCGGCGGCAGCCCCGTGACATCGAACGTCATCCGGCGCACGAGCGTGCGCCGATCGGCTGGCGGCAGCGGGCGAAGGCCGCGGTCGGCAAGCCGCGCCTCGAGAAAGGCGTCGATGACCTCGGGAACACCATCCGGCTGCATCCGGTGCCCCTCATCGCCGCGCAGCGTTGGCACGGCAGAACGCTCGAGGGGCTGAAACGACCAGAGGTCGATCCGTTCCCCCCGCCAGCGCCGCGTCACCGGATTGCGAGGATCTTCCCAGGCAGAGCCCACGAGCCCGCCATCGCCATCCTCCGCCGGCGCCTCGACCTGCCATGGTGCCCCCGAGGCGACCCACGCCTCGACAAGCGCGATCTCGTCTGCGGAGAGGGGCTCGTCCGGCGGCATCGGGCTCACGGCCGGATCTTGCCGGCGGACGGCCCGGACAAGGAGGCTCGCATCGGCATCTCCCGGCACGACCGCCGGGCCGGTCGGGCCCCCTCGAGCAAACGCCGCAGCCGTATCGAGCGCGAGGCTCCCCTGCGGATCCTGCCCGGCATGACACTCCAGGCAGCGGACGGCCAAAAGCGCCTCGACCCGGCCGCCGAGCGCGCCGTCCTCCGCCGCGGCGGGTCGGGAAGCCGAGGCTCCGAGGAGCGCCAGCGCGATCATGCAAAGCACCAGGGTACGGGAACGCTTCGGTCGTGTCGTGTGGCCCCACGCTCCCATCGCCCCCTCCGTCACTCGGCCAGTCGGCTGAAATACTCCCGCGCCACAGCATAATCGGCCTCGGCCGTCGCCCGCTCCTCTCCCGTGTAGGTGACCGCCTTTTCCCGCCAGCACTGCTCGACGCACGCCAGGCACCAGCGGGCGCTGTCGCGGTTGGGGCGGATCGGTGCCCCCGCCACCGGCAGAAAGACGGGATTGGTATGCGCCCCGGGAAACACCCGGATCGCGGCCCAGGAGCTCTGCTCCACCCGATGGGTGAA
>CAMARC010000058.1 GCA_945860405.1 Candidatus Kuenenia stuttgartensis
TCGGGGAGACAAGGTTCGCCTTGGCATCAACGCCCCTTCGGAGATTCCGGTTCACCGCCAGGAGGTCTACGAGGCCATCCAGCGCGAGAACCTCCGGGCGGCGCGGCTCGAGCCAGGTGACACGGAGGGACTCGGACGGCTGGCCGACCGGTCTGCCGTTCAGGGCCCGAAGAAGCCCACCGAAGGCCCGCGTCGCTGACCTTGGGTGCGGCCTGTCAGCCCCCGACGAAATAGTCGGGCTCCTGCCCAGGCTTCCACTTGATGTTGCAGCCGAGACTCGGGCGCTGCACTTCGGCGGGCTTCTTCCCAGCCACGAGGGCGTCGAGCGCCACGCGGAGATCGGCTCCGTTCACCGGCACCCCGTTCCCGGGGCGGCTGCCGTCGAGTTGGCCACGATAGGCCAGCTTCCGCCCCGCATCGAAGGCGAAGAAGTCGGGCGTGCACGCCGCCCGATAGTCGCGGGCAACCTCCTGCGTCTCGTCATAGAGATAGGGGAACGGGTAGCCTCGCAATTCCGCCTCGTGAATCATCTGCTCCGGCGAGTCGGCCGGGTGCCCGGAAACGTCGTTGGAACTGACGGCGACGAAACCGATGCCGCGCGTTGCGTACTCCCGACCGAGCTGGGCGAGTTGGTCGGCCACATGCTTCACGAACGGGCAGTGGTTGCAAATGAACATCACGACCGTGCCACGTTCCCCAACGACATCCTCGAGCGACAGAACCCTGCCATCGACATTGGGGAGGGAGAAGTCGGGCGCGGCGGTGCCCAGTGGCAGCATGGTGCTCGGGGTGCGGACCATCGGACGAGTCTCCGGGGGGCTTGATGGGGAGAAATGGTGACTTGAAGGGAAAAAGGGGGAACGTAGGACGCGGGGGCGCTGTCGTGGAGCCTCAGCGGCAGCGAAACAGCCGGCGGGCATTGGCGGCCGTCGCCGCCGCGAGCGCCTCGGGCGGACAGCCCCGGGCGAGCGCCAGACAACGGGCCGTATGGACGACATGGGCGGGCTCGTTGCGTCGCCCCCGCAGCGGCTCCGGCGAAAGGAAGGGGCTGTCGGTTTCCACGAGCAGCCGGTCGATCGGAACGGTTGTCGCCACCTCGCGGAGTTGGGCCGACGAACGAAAGGTCACCATTCCCGCAAACCCGAGATGGCAACCGAGATCGATGGCCTCGGCAGCCTCCGCCGCCGTGCCGGTGAAAGCGTGGAGGATCGCGGCCAATGGCCCACGGGCGATCGCCTCGCGGAGCATGGCGAGGGCGTCGGCGATGCTCTCGCGGGTGTGAATGACCAGTGGCAGGGAGAGACGCTGGGCCAGTCTGATGTGACGATCGAACCACTCACGCTGCACGTCCTTGGGCGCGTGGTCGCGGTACCAATCGAGCCCCGTCTCGCCGATGGCGGCAACCCGCTCCGACTCGGCCAGGGCCACGATTCGATCCCATTCGCCCGCGACGACCTCCCCGACATCATTGGGGTGAATGCCTGCCGCGGCAACGATCCCGACTTCACGGGAGGCGAGATCAGCCGCCGCCTCGCTGTCAATCGCCCGGGTGCCGATCACCGCCATCCCGCTGACCCCCGCGGCACGGGCCCGCGCCACCACCTCGGGAAGCTCGTCCAAGTAGCGCATCGGATCGAGATGGCAATGGCTATCGAAGAGGTCCATGCCTTCCCCCTGCACCGTGAACCGCCGCTTTCATTCTGACAACCTCCGGAAACCGGAGTCGATCAGGGAGCGGTCGCTGGGGCCTTCGCGCCACTGCGGCCGCCGCGGGCGAGTTCCTCGAGCACATCAGCGTGTTGGAGCGAGGCTTCGCGAGCCTCGAGCACCAGTTCAATCTCCCCTGGCGCGCCGCCGGCATCGACGAGCCTTTGAAGACGCCCGATTTGACGGCGCAATCCGTCGAGAACACGGGGGAGCATCGCTCCCAGATCGACGTCGTGCGTTGCCGTGTACCGGATCGGAAACACCGGACTCGGCGGCGTCTCGCCCCGCGCCTCAAGCAACCGGCCAGCCCGATCAGCGAGGCTCCGTTGATCATCGACGAGATCGACGATCGCGAGTTTGATCGCCTCGTCCCCGGGGAAGCTCCACACCCCCGCTGCAGCGACGTACGAGTGGAGCGACGAACCGAGTGTGTCGACGAGGTCGGCGAGAGTCGTCTTCATGGAAGGTGCCGTGGCGGGTGTTGGGGGGTCAGGAGGCAAACGCCCCGGCGAGCCGGGCAAAGGCGTACAGCCCCGACCAGAAGATGCCGAGCGAAACGACCGGGACAACGAGAGCCGTCACGAGCGCCCCGGGGATCGACACCAAGGGGAACGCGTCGGCGGTCCGCTCGGCCGGCGGCGGATCGAACGTCATGACCTTCAGCACGCGGAGATAATAAAAGAGGCTGATCACCGTGTTGATGCCACCGACCACGAGAAGCACGAGCATCAACGGGCGCTCGGCGTCGAGGGACACCGCCTCCATGACGGAGGAAAACACGAGGAACTTCGAGATGAATCCCGCCAGTGGCGGAAGCCCGATGAGGCTCACGAGGACGACGCCCGTCGCGACAACGATCCCCGGGTTCGTCCGGATCAAGCCGGCGTAGGACGCGATCTCCTCGCTCCGCAGCGAATTCCGCAGCAGCGCCACGATGGCGAAAGCCGCCAGATTCATGAAGACGTACGTACCGAGATAGAAGCAGACGGCAGCCACCGCGGATCGGCTGGCATCGGCATCACGGCCTGCCAAAGCCACCGCCGCCGCCACGCCCATCATCAGGTAGCCGGCGTGGGCGATCGTGGAATAGGCGAGGAGTCGCTTCATGTTCGTCTGCCCGTAGGCAGCGAGATTCCCCAGCGTGCAGGTCAGGGCCGCGAGAAGGGCGATGGCGCCGACAATGAAATGCCTCGTCTCGCCAAGGGCCGCCATCTCCACCGCATGATCGGGCCCCGGGCCGGTCGTTCCCATCCCGAATGCGACGCGGAGGAGGAGGGCGATGGCCGCCGCCTTGCTGGCCACCGAAAGGAATGCCCCGACCTCCGCTGCAGCTCCGGCGAAAACGTCGGGGCACCAGAAGTGGAACGGCACGGCGGAGAGCTTGAACGCCAGGCCCACGGCCACCATCAGCCCGCCGATGGCCAGGGCCAATCCCGTGCCGCCAGGCATCCACATCGAATCGAGCGATGCCAGTGCCCTGGCCATCGTCGGCATGTGGCAGGTGCCGAGCACGCCGGCCAGCAGGCTCAAGCCATAGAGCATCACCCCCGCGGCCCCGGCGCCGTAGACGGCGTACTTGAGGGCCGCCTCGGAGCTCGCCTTCCGCCCTTTGAGAAGACCGGCGAGGGCATAGGAGGGAACGCTCGCCATTTCCACCGCCATGAACACCATCAAGAGGTGGTTGGCGGAGGCCATCAGGCACATGCCGAGGGTCGAGCCCAGGACGAGCGTGTAGAAGTCGGCGCCATCCTCGGAATCCGGAATGCCGGAGACCTTCGTGAACAGGATGAACAACACGAGGAATCCGGCGAGGAGCAAGCGAATGTAGGCCGTGAGCGAATCGAAGGCGAGGAGACCGCCGAACAGCTCCTGCCGCCCGGCAAGCAGATCACCGATCGTCGAGGCCCAAGCGCCGCCGCGAAGGGACAAGACATCGTCCCAGGCGAAGAACAACGAAAACAGAACTCCGCCCAGCGCCAGAAAGCCGGAGTCAACGAGGCGGAGGAGCGGCAGCATCCGGCAGAGCAGCAGCAAGACGATCGTCGCCGCCAGGCAGAGCTCCGGGCGGAAATGGGGCAACGACACGGCAAGCGTGTCATGGAAAGTGCCGTCAAGAAGCGCGCCGAGATTGCGGTCGGGATTCACCGGCCACCCCCCACGGTGAAGGTATCGATCGTGGCCTGCAGCTCGACAGCACCGCTGTCCGTTGCTGCCGTCGCACCGGCCGCCGCCGGGTGACCGTCATGCACCGAACGGGTCCACTCGGCAAGCGTCTCCACCTGCCGGTTCACCGTCGGCGTGATGTAGTTGAAGATCAACTGCGGCGCCACGCCGAAGACGATGGCCAACACGACCAGCGGCACGGCGATCGCCAATTCCCGGCGGGTCATCGGCGTGAGATGGTCGCCGTGCGGGCCCTTGTACTCCGCCCCGAGGTAGACACGCTGGATCGCCCAGAGGATGTACGCGGCGGTGAGGATCACCGTGAACGCGGAACAGACGGCCAGCAGGCGGCTGTAATTCCAGCTCGAGAGCGTGACGAGCACCTCGCCGATGAATCCGCAGAGGCCGGGAAGCCCGAGCCCGGCGAAGAAGATCGCCACTGCCAGCGAGGCATAGAGCGGCATGCGGTTGAAGATCCCGCCGAACTCCTCAAGGTTGCGGTGGTGGACGCGGTCATAAAGGACGCCCACCATGAAGAACATGCCAGCCGAACTGATGCCGTGGGCGAGCATCTGGAACATGGCGCCGTTGACGCCCTGGGCCCAGGCATCCCACTGGTACTCGTGTCCGGCCACCGCGCTCCACACGCCGAGGCCGAGCATGACATACCCCATGTGGCTCACCGAGCTGTAAGCCACCATCCGCTTGAAGTCTTTTTGTGCCAGGGCGGCGAAGGCCCCGTACACCATCGACACCACGCCGAGCCCGCACACCAACCAGGCGAATGACAATCCCGCTCCGGGGCAGATCGGGTAGCAGATCCGGAGGATTCCATAGCCGCCGAGCTTGAGGAGAACCCCGGCGAGGATCATCGAGATCGGCGTCGGAGCCTCGACGTGGGCATCGGGCAACCAGGTGTGCACGGGCACGACCGGGACCTTGATGATGAAGCCGATGAGGAGGAGGAGGAAGGCCCACGACTCGAGCGTCATGCCCCAAAATGAGGTGGCAGCGAACGGGGAAACCGGGGATTGGCCGATCGCCGCCAGCGCCAGGAGGTTGAACGTGTGGATCGGCTTGGGATGGGAGTGGACCGCCGTCAACGCCGCTGCCCGGTCGGCCCCTTCGAGGGCCGGACTGACGACATGGGTGGCGAGCAATTGGTCGTCAGAGAGCGTGCGAACGTCGCTGGCGAAGTAGAGCATCAGGATCGCCAGGAGCATGAGCACACTGCCGGCGAGCGTATAGAGGAAGAACTTGATCGCGGCATACTCGCGACGGGGTCCACCCCAGATCCCGATGAGGAAGTACATCGGGAGGAGCATCACCTCCCAAAACACGTAGAAGAGGAAGAAGTCGAGGGAGACGAAAACCCCGATCATCCCGGTCTCGAGAAGCAAAAAGAGGATCCAGTAGGGGCGCACGTGCTTCTCGATCGGCCAGCTTGCCGCAGCAGCGAGCACCGCGAGAAACGTCGTGAGGAGCACCAGCGGCATGCTGATTCCGTCCACGCCGAGGAGATACTCGATGTTGAAGGCGGGAATCCACGGTTGCTTCACGACCGCCTGCATCCCCGCTTCGCCAACCACGAACTGCCCGGGGCTCCCTGCCCCGAAGATCGCGGGAACGGCCATCCAAAGGGAGAGGATGAAGACGGCAATGGTGGTTGCCAAACCGACCCAGCGAACCGAGTCGTCCTTCCCGCGTGGAATGATCGGCAGCGCCAGGATCCCGGCGACGATGGCCGGCAGGAAGAGGATGAGCGTGAGGGGCCAGAACGCAGGTTGCGTCACGGCCAAGGTCGGTGCGATTCCCATGGGGCGTTGATCCGGAGAGGAACTGTGTGCGGTGCTGGAGGGATGGGGGAGCCGGCGGGAGGATCAGCCGGCAAACGAGGAACGGAACAGCAATCCGGCGAGGACGAAGATCGCCACCGTTCCGAGGGCGATGAACATGACGTACTGGCGGAGTTGACCGGTCTGCAGTTTCTTGAGTTCGAGTCCGACGCTGTAGGTGGCGCTTGCTGTCCCGTTGACGAGGCCATCGATGAGCGTCCGATCGAGCCACGCATCGAAGCCGGCCACCTGCTTGGCCCCCCAAGCGAGCCCCTCGATGAACCGATCGATGATCCCCTTGTCGGTGCCACTCACGAGTTGGGAGATGCCGAGCACCGGGAGGACGAAGAGAAAGCGGTAGATCTCGTCGAAATACCAACGATTGGCGAGGAACGTGGAGAGCGGCTTGACGGCGGCGGCCACCGTCGCCGGCGGGATGACGCCCCAGACGTACATCAACGCTGCGAGGAGCACGCCGGTGGCTGCTGTGGCAAAGGCCGTCAGCGAGGCGGTGACGTGGATGTCGTGAGCATGGCTGGCATGCTCCGCCGGCACAGTGAAGGCTGAAAACAGCAGGCCACCGAGTTCGGTCCCACCGGTGCCGGCTGGACGAGCCTGCTCGATCATGTTGGCAATGCCGAGGCCCCCTGGCAGCGTCCACCCCGCCACGACTGCGAGGATCGACAAAGCCACGAGGGGATAAACCATCACCGGCGGCGATTCGTGCGCATGGTCGTGAACGTGATGGTCACGGGGGTGGCCGGCGAACGTCATGAACCAGAGGCGAAACATGTAGAACGCCGTCAGCATCGCTCCGCCAGCGACGGCGTAGAAGAGGATCGAGTGGGACGGATTCTCGCGGGCGAAGAGGAGCGCTTGGGCGAGGATCGAGTCCTTTGAGTAGTAGCCGCTCAACCCGATGTCGAGGAACGGAACGCCGGCACCGATGATCGCCAAGCAACCGACGAGCATCGTGCCGCTCGTCCACGGCATCACCTTGGCAAGCCCCCCCATCTTTCGCATGTCGTTGGTGTGACAGGCATGAATCACCGACCCCGAGCAGAGGAAGAGGAGGCTCTTGAAGAAGGCGTGGGTGACGAGATGGAACAGCCCGGCCAGCCACCCCCCGACGCCGAGCGCCAGCATCATGTAGCCCAGTTGGCTGACGGTGGAGTAGGCGAGCACCCGCTTGATGTCGTTGGCGACCAACGCGATCGTGGCGGCGATGAACAGAGTGATCGCTCCGACGTACGCGATGACCAGGAGCGCATCGGGCGTGAGGACGGGATAGAACCGCCCCACGAGATAGACGCCGGCGGCCACCATCGTCGCCGAATGGACGAGCGCTGAGACGGGCGTGGGACCTTCCATCGCGTCCGGAAGCCAGACGAAGAGAGGAAACTGAGCGCTCTTCCCGATGCACCCGCAGAAGATGCCGAGTCCGGCCACGAGGAGCAGCCAGCGCCCGTACCCCTCATCCCGCCAGTCCTCGACCTTCGCCTCCACCTGCTCCACCCCCGCCCGGGGATCATCGGCGTGTGAGCGGAGCACCGCCCCGACCTTCTCTTCCGCGGCAAACTTGACCATCCCGTCGGGAACCCACTGGGCATGCCCCGCCACCGGGGGCCTGACCAGCGAGAACAACCCCGGCCGGGCATGGCCATCGGGGCCGGTCGAGTCAGCAAAGTGCAGCGTTCCCAGGGCGCCCCACAGGGCCATCAGCCCGATGAGCATCCCGAAATCGCCGATGCGATTGACGATGAACGCCTTGTTTGCGGCGTTCGAGGCGTTTTTCCGCTCGTAGTAGAAGCCGATGAGGAACCACGAGCAGATACCGACCAGTTCCCAGAAAATGAACACCATCGCCAGGTTGCCCGCAATCACGATGCCGAGCATCGAGAAGCAGAACAGCGACAGCGCCTGAAAAAACCTATGGAACCGCCCCGGGCGGTGGAGATGGCTGCCGTCGGCGAGGTGGACCTCGTGGTCGGTAATGTCGTGCAGTTCATCGTGCATGTAGCCCGACGCGTAGACATGGATGCAGGTGGCGATGAACGTGATCATTACGAACATCAACACCGTGAGCGCGTCGATGTACCAGCCGATCGAGAGCTTGAGACGCCCCCCCTCGTAGAGGGTGTACCAGTCCCCTGAGTAATGCACCGGCGAGCCGGCATGGACAGCGTCCCCGTGCCCCGTGTCGTGCCCAGCTTCATGACCGGCGGCCGTGGCGTGGGACGTGGTAGCATGGTCGCCCGAGCCGTGCGACGGGTCGGCCGCAGCATGGGCGCCACCATGATCTTCATGCGCCACAGCGCGGACCGGGTGCTGCGCTACCCAGGAGACGAACGCGAACAGCGAGAGCACAAACGATCCGACGATCGCCGCGGTAGCGACACCGGCAGCCCCCTTGCCGTGGTTCCCGAGCCGGGGGCCGGCAAAGAGGATCACGGCGAAGGACGCCAGAGGCAGCAGCCAGGCGAGCCCGAGAAGCGTCGGCAGGAGGGATTCGAGGTCCATGGGAGTACGGGAGCGGAGCTCACCCCTTCAGGTCGTCGGCCCGGTCGACATCGACGGTGGCGTGGTTGTTGTAAAAATTGAGTGTGATCGCAAGCGCCACGGCGGCCTCCGCCGCAGCCAGCAGGATCACGAACAGCGCGACCACCTGCCCGTCGAGCCCCAGCGTCGGAGCCCCCTCGGCACGGAGATAGGAGGAGGAGAACGCAACGAAGTTGATGTTGGCGCCATTGAGCACCAACTCGATCCCCATGAGGATCCCCAAGGCGTTCCGCTTGAGGGTCATGCAGGCGATGCCCGCGGTGAACAGCACCGCTCCAACGATCAGGTAATGGATCACCCCGACCGGCTCGGTGAACGGATTGGCGGCAAACAGCGGGATCATGCCAAATCCGACGGGCAACGGGAGCCCCGGCGGCAGGATGGAAGCGGCCACGGAAACGTTCATCATCGTCCTCCTCCCACGAGCGCCGACTTCGCCCCGCCGGTGGTCCGCCCCGGCGCCGTGACGGCGGCCGTCGCGACCACAGCAGGCTCAACCGGCATCGCCGAAGCTACGGCATCGATGGCCCGGGGAGTCCGGCGGCGTTTGGCACGGGCGAGGTAGGCGGCCCCCACGAGAACCACCAGCAGGTGCACCGAGACGATCTCGAACGGCAGCATGTATCCGACGCGGCCCCCGCTCGGCGAACCGGACGGCGGCGTGTCGACGCGAACCCCAATCAGCGCCATCCCCAGAGGAGTCGCCGTCGGAGCCGGCACCACCCCAGCCCCGGGCGCCATCCAGGCATCGACCGAAAATGCTGCCGTTAACAGGAGGGCCAACAGCGAGGCACCGGCGACGGCGGCAAGCGTGCGGTCGGACGACGACGGCTTGATCGACACAAAAGGCGCCTGAGCCGTGAGCATGACCCCGAACACGAGAAGGACCAGCGTCCCCCCGACGTAGATCATCAGTTGCATCGCACCGAGAAATTCGGCGCCGGCAAGGAAGAACAGCCCCGCTGTGGCGCCGAGGGAGAAGACGAGATACAGGGCCATGCGAACGACGTTGTCGGCCGCCACCACACCGACAGCGAACCCACAAGCCAACCCGGCGAAGAGGAGGAACAGCACCGAGTGCCAGTTGATACCGGCCATCGGGAGAGCGGGCAGGGCCGTCGTTGCCAGAGCTGGAACAATCGCGTGCATCATGGAGGAGATATCCATATCAAGCATTCCCGTCACCGAGGGCTCCGCTTTGCCAGACCGGACGAATCGGACGATTCAGCCGCCGCGACACCGGCGGAGCGAACGGCCGCCGGTGCACTGGTGGCCGAAAGCCCACCCGGACCTTCGAGCCATCCCTCGCGGATCTCCCCGGCCGGACGACTCCAACCGGGGAGGAGACCACCGGGGAGGAACAGCTGCCAGAACATCGCCCCGGCAAACATCACCGCCGCGATCGGCGTGCAGTACTTGAGGCAGGTCGTCATCACCTGATCGATCCGCAGGCGGGGGAGAGTCCACCGGACCCACATCATCAACAACACGCCGAACGTTGCCTTGCCGATGAGGTTGGCCAGCCCAAGGAGCCGGACGAAGTATCCGGCACTGTCCCCGGTACCTTCACTGAGGCCGACGAGTTGGGCGATCGGCACTGGCCCGTTCCATCCGCCGAGGAACAGCACGGCTGCCAGGGCACTGACGAGAAACATCGAGCCGTACTCGGCCATGAAGAAGAAGCTCCAGCGGAGCCCCGAGTACTCCGTGTGGAAACCGGCCACGAGTTCGCTCTCGGCCTCGGCCAGATCGAAGGGAGCCCGATTCACACTCGCTACGGCACAGGTCACATAGACCCAAAAGATCACGAACGTGAAAGGATCGTGGAACAGATACCAATTCGACATCCAACCAGACTGCTTCTCCGCGATCGTGACGAGGTCCATCGTACCGGCGAGCATCACCGGCACGACGACGCACATCCCCAGCGGAACCTCGTAGCTCACGACCTGGGCCGCCTCACGCATCGCTCCGAACAACGACCATTTTGAGGCAGAGGCGTAGCCAGCGAGGATCACGCCGAACACCTCCAAGCCGAGCACGGCGACGACGAAGAAGACACCCACGTTCAGGCGTTGGCCGACGACGTCGAAGGCGAAGGGGAGGGCAATGAACGCACAAAATGAAGCACAGAAACTGACGTAGGGGGCGAGGCGGAAGAGCAGACCGTCCGCCCCTTCGGGCATCAGATCCTCTTTGGCCAGGAGTTTGATGCCGTCGGCGAGCGACTGGAGCCAACCAAAGCGGCCGCCGGTGCGGGTGGGGCCGAGTCGATCCTGGATGCGGGCGGCGATCTTCCGCTCCGCCCAGATGAACACCAACGCTCCGCCGGCGATGACGTTGAGAAGGAGGACGGCAGCCACGAGGGCGGCGATGCTCCACGCCAGCCAGCCAGGCAGTCCCAGTCCGATGAGGAAATCAGCCATGTAACACCCACTTCACGCTCTGGAAAAACCCGGTCGAACGGGGGTTTTTCCCGCCGGAAAACGACATCGTGAAAATTCGCACGAAGTTTGACCTACACCGCTCCGAATCACAAGTGCCGGCGGGGAATCCGCCGTAGGGCCGACCCACCCGCAGCATGCCAGACGCATCGCCCCAGAGTCAGCGGTCGATCTCCCCCATCACGATGTCGAGGCTCCCCACGATCGCCGGAACGTCGGCAATCAAGCAGCCCCGACAGAGTTCGTGGGTCACCGAGAGGTTGGAGAAGGAGCTCGACCGGGCCCGGACACGCCATGGGATCGGCGTGCCGTTGCCGACGATGTAGAAGCCCATCTGCCCCTTGGGAGCCTCCGTCTCGAGGTAGGCGTCTCCGACGGGGAGTTTCTCGGCAAGCTTCAGCGGTTCGCCGAGCGGTTCCCGGCAGGCCGCGTAGCGGTCGATCGACTGGCGGACCAGATCCATCGACTGCACCACCTCGAGCATCCGCACGAAGAACCGGTGCCAGCAGTCGCCGAGCACGGCCTCCTTCGGTACGGAAGGATAGGTGTGGTCTCGGGGATAGCGACCGTCCTTTTGCACCGCAACTTCGAAGGTATAGCCGTCATACATGCCGGTGTAGAGGCTCTCGCCGTCGCGCCGCATGTCCTGATCGACGCCACTGCCACGAAGCACGGGACCACTGCAGCCATAGTCGATCGCCATCTCCCGGGAGAGCACGCCGACACCTGCCGTGCGCTTCACGAAGATCGCGTTGGTGGTCAGGAGGGCGTGATACTCCTTGATGATCGGCTCGAATTGATCGAGGAACGCCTCGCACTTCTGCAACCATCCCGGCGGCAGATCGGCCGTGGCCCCGCCGACGGTGAGGTAGCTGTACGTCAGCCGGGCACCGCAGGCCTCCTCGAACAGGTCGAGGATCTTTTCCCGTTCCCTGAAAGCGTAGAGAAACGGGCTGAACGTTCCCAAGTCGAGACCGTAGGCCCCCATCCCGACAAGGTGGCTGGCGATGCGGTTGAGTTCGGCGATCAGCACCCGGAGATGGCGGGCTTTCTCCCCCACCCCGTGCCGCATCAGCTTCTCGACGGTCAGGGCCCAGCCGAGGTTCATGTTCATCGCCGCCAGGTAATCGAGCCTGTCGGTGTAGGGGATCCACTGCCGGGGCGTGACGTTCTCGCCGATCTTCTCCGCACAGCGGTGGAGGTAGCCGATATGCGGCTCGGTCTCCGAGACGATCTCGCCGTCCGTGCGGAGCACGAGCCGGAGCACACCGTGCGTGCTCGGGTGCTGAGGCCCCATGTTGACGAGCATCTCGTCGGTGCGGACGTCGAACTCAATGATCCGCGGGTCGTCGTCGATGAGGTTTGACATGGCGGTTTGCTGCGGGAGGGACACGGGTGCAGAAGTTGCGGTCGGGGTGGGGGCAAAAAAGCCAGGAACTGAATCAACGGGCGCGGATGCCGTGGTACTCCAGAGGCATCTCGTAATCCTTGCGGAGCGGATGCCCGACCCAATCCTCAGGACAGAGGATCCGGCGCAGATCCGGATGACCGGTGAACACCACGCCGGAGAGATCGTAAACCTCGCGCTCGTGCCAGTCAGCGGTGCGCCACACCCCCGTCACGCTCGGCAGTTCCGGAAGATGGCCGGCCACATCGCCACTCCAGCGAGGCAGATTCACTTTGAGCACGAGGCTGGCCCGCGCCGGCGTACTCCAGAGGTGGTAGACGAGTTCGAGGTGGGGCTGCCACGAGACCTTCGCGGCCTTCTTGGCATCGGGCTCGAACCAATCAACGGCCGTAATGCACTCGAGCGCATCAAAACGCGGTTCGCCGGCAGTCTTCAACCAGCGGCAGACGTCGGCGAGCCTGGACGGCGCGATCTCGATCCACGGATCGAGCGCCTCCAGTTGGCTTCCGACCACGGCACCGGGACAGGCGGCCTCGATCGATTCAAGAAAACCAGGGCCTCTCATCGACGCAACTCCTGACGTTGATTCCAAGGGCCACGCTTGCCGGGGCCGATGCTTCCCTCAGCCACCATTCCAACGATCACCGCCCGGTCGCGGCACCTCGTTCGTTCGATGTCGCGCGGACCCAATCAAGGTCGCCGCGATTCCAGACATAGGCAAAGCCAACCAACAGCACCGCGAAGAACGTCACCATGTCGGCAACGGCCAGCCGGGCAAGCAGGCCACCGGCTCGGGAAACATCCTGTTCGGCCGCAGCCTGCCCCCTCGCGACCACGCTTCCCGCCGAATCGACGGTCGCAGCCCCAGGAATGACGCTTTCGGAAAAATCGGGGACCGCCGGACGCTCGATCCCCAATTCCCGCATCAAACCGGCAGCCGCCGGCGTCAGCGTCACGCCGTCGGCCTGGACCGTCTGCAGCGCCGGATCGGACAACTGCGTCGCCTTGCCGAAGACGGTCGCCCATGGAAAGAACAGCGCCACCTCAACGTCGAAAATGATGAACAACAGTGCCACGACGTAAAAGCGGAGATCGAACTGGACAAAACTTGATCCGATCGCTGGTTCGCCGCACTCGTACACCTCGAGTTTCTCGGCATTGGGCATCCGAGGACGCACGAGCCAACCGACGAGCAGGTTGACCGCCAGAAAGGCCCCACCGATGGCCACGAAGAGTGCCACAAAGCCGGCCAGAATCGTCGGGTCGAGGAAGGAGGGCATGGGGGTGACTCGTGTCGAAGCTTCGACGGGTGACTATCCGAAAGGGCTACCAACGGACAGGAACCAGCCAGGAGGACGGGGGAGCGGGCAGCAGCAACAAAGCAGGGGTCTGATCAAACACGCAAATCAACGAAGGCAGGAAGATCGACGAGGGGGAGCCATGACGACGGGGTGGTGGTGGGACGCAACCGGATCGCTCCAGAGTTCCTCAGGTCACTCCGGGGGCCGCGTTACCCGACGCCACACCTGCAGGCTGACCTCAGTCCCGGTCAGCGTCCCAGACCGGCCGAATCGGCTTACTGATTGGGCCCCCCGTGCACGGGATCGACGATCACCTTCGAGGCCGCGACCGCCGTCGGATTGAGCGTTGACCGTCCCCACGCCACATCGACGGGAAGACGGGCGAAGTCGACGATCGTTCCGTCGCGGCTGTAGCAGCTCAGGTCGAGCGTCGACCCCATGAAGATGCAATCGACCGGACACGGCTCGACACACAGCGCGCAGAACATGCACTTCGAGTAGTCGATCGTGAAACCACTGACCTGAAAGCCCTTGCCTCCCGTGACCCGCTCCTTGCCGATGTAGATGCAATCGACGGGACACGCCTTGGCGCACTGGTCGCAAGCGATGCAGGTCGTGAGGTCATAGCGGTGGAAGCCGCGGTAGCGGGCCGCCACGGGAGCGGGGAGTTCGGGGTATTCGAAGTGCTCGGTAAAGGTTCGACGCTTCTGGTCATAGGTGCTGCCAAACACCCGGAGCGTGACGAGCATGCCTTGCACCACCGTGGCGACGGCCGTGTAGACGTTGCGGAACCACTCGGTCATGGGAAACCCATCACTGGGGAGCCGGCGGCACGCCGCCGGGGACTGGACTTGAGGAAGGGACTTGCCGGCCGGCTCTTTGGGAAGCCCCAGATCGCAGCCTGGGGTCACCCGCCGATGCTGGTTTTGCGTCGAGAACGCCCGACGTGATGAGTATAGGAGGGCTTGAGATCCTCACAAGCCGCGACCACCGCGAACCCGGCTTCCCCCGGAAAAGCCGAAGGCAAACTGCCGGCCGACGGTCGATCCGTCCGCAACGGGCGGTTTCGTGGCCCGACAGACAGCCTGAGCGATCGCCGCCGGCCTGCTCGGCCCGGCCGGCGACCACCCCAACTGTCCACCTCGTTCTTCGGCCCTCGCTCTGGCAACCCAACCGGTAGATCAAGGAAAAAGGGCCGAAGGAGCATCGGACAACTTGACGAATTGGCGGAAACATTTACAAATACTCGGTTTGAATCGATTGAACACCTCCTCCCCGCTGGAAGGCCCGGCGGAGATGACGGCTTTTCGCGGGTAAGTGCCACGAATGCCGCTTCCCACCCCAGCAACGGCGTCTGTTCCCACAGCGTTGAGGAAGATTCATGCTTGTCCTGTCGCGGAAGAAGGACGAGAGCATCGTCATCAACAACGACATCACCATCGTTGTGGTGGAGATTCGTGGGGACAAGGTTCGCCTCGGTGTGGAGGCCCCCAAAGAAGTGCCCGTCCATCGTCGGGAAGTCTTCGAGGCGATCGCCCGTGGGGATGATGTCCTTCCGGACTCCGATGCACCACCCGCTGGCCAGTCGGAAGGCGCGGAAAGCCTTGCGGAGCCACCATGCTGCTCCGAGACCTCCTCCAACGACCTTCGATCCGACCCGCTTTCCTGATCGCCATTCCCTCCCCAGCGGGTTGTCCACCTCCGCGGGGCTCAGGGGCAACCGGTGTTCAGGTGGATTCAATCGCCGTCGTCATTCTTCCGATGAACAGATATCCCGCCCGCGCCGTATCGCTCGGCCCCATCGTCTAGAGGCCTAGGACACGGGCCTTTCAAGCCTGCAACCGGGGTTCGAATCCCCGTGGGGTCATTTTTTCGGCGCGGGCGGGAACCTTAAAAACAGCGTCGACAGGCAATCCGATCGACGCCTTGGTGTGGTCGACCGAGAGGCCGATCTCTTCCCGGAGGGCGCATTGCAGCCCAGCCGCGCCCGTCGGCCTGGGATCCTTTTGGGCTTTCGCCGCCCCGCTTTTGTCCACCCGCTTTTCTCCACCTTTTTGGCACTTCGGAGACCATGGCCGCGACCAGTATCGTGAGCCACAACCATGGCAGGCCTCTACGACGCGGTTCTCCTGGTCTCGTTCGGCGGCCCCGATGGCCCCGATGACGTGATGCCGTTCCTGGAAAACGTCCTCCGCGGCCGGAATGTTCCCCGGGAGCGGATGCTGGAGGTGGCGGAACACTACCACCACTTCGGTGGACGCAGTCCGATCAACGGGCAAAATCTCGCCCTGCTCGAGGCCCTCCGGAAGGAACTCGCTGACCGCGGCCCCGCTCTCCCCGTTTACTGGGGCAATCGGAACTGGCACCCGCTCCTCACCGACACGCTCCGCGA
>CAMARC010000059.1 GCA_945860405.1 Candidatus Kuenenia stuttgartensis
CCGTGTGCTCGCCAATCCGTTTCCAGCCCTCTTCCGAGAGCATGTCGGGGGGGCTCATCCAGAGGCGCTCGAGTGACGGAAAGCTATCGAGCAGGGGCCAGGCGCCGGGGCCTTCGTCGGCCGTTCTGGAGAGCTGGAGGCCGGATCGGCCTCGGCCGTTCGGCGTCACCCCCCCCCACGCCTCCTGCCTCCCCACCGCTTGGGTATCGAGATCGGTGACGGTGTCGCGCCTCCCTTCGCGGGCCATTTTCTCGAGCTCGGCAACACCGAAACCGCCCAAGACTGATGGCGTCTCAACCACCGGCACCGGAGTCATGGCGTTATCGGGAACGGCGCGGCCGACGATCCACGCCCCCAGAAACGGCCCCACATAGACCAACCCCATCCCCAGCATGAGGAGCATCCAGGGCCTGGACACGATCACCAAGAGCACCATCGCGTATTGGCGAAGGATCGCGATCATGGCTCACCTCCCGGAGGCTGCGGCGGCAGCTTCGCCGTCGTGGAGCTCGAGGAAGATCTCCTCGAGGTTGAGATTGTCGACGACGACCTCCGCGGCAAACCTCTCGCGCACCCCCGACACGAGCGCCGCATCGACGCCGTCGATCGTGACAAGCGCCTGCCGGCCACGGACCTCTTGGCGGAGCGTTCCCGGCAGGTGAAGATCGGCCGGCAGATCGGCCTGGGCCTCGATCCGCAGCCGCTTGACCCGGTCTTTGAGGACGTCGATCTCGTCGTGAAACATCACCTTCCCCTCCCGCAGCAGCGCCACATGTGAGGCGACCCGCTCGAGATCGGAGGTGATGTGGGTGGAGAAGAGAACGGTGCCGGCCCCGTCGGCGGCGGTCTCGAGCACCGTCTCGAGAAACCAGCGTCGGGCGACCGGATCGAGGCTCGCCACCGGCTCATCAAGGATCAAAAGCTCGGGGCGGTGGCCGAGGGCGAGCACGAGGGCGAGCTTTTGTTTTTGCCCGACCGAGAGTGGGCCGACGCGGTGGCCGAGGGGGAGATCCCAGCGGCGCAAGAGCTCGTCTCCCCAGGCCCGATCCCAGCGCGAATAGAAGCTCGACACATAGGCCACGGTCTGGCGGACGGTGAGCCAGGGATAGAGCGTCGCTTCCTGGGGCACATAGCCGATCCGGGCCTTCTCCCGATCGGCCAGCTGCCAGGCATCGGTGCCGAGGACGGTCGCGGAGCCCTCGTCGGCCTTGAGCAAGCCGAGGAGGCATTTGATGAGCGTGCTCTTCCCAGAGCCGTTGAGGCCGAGGAGGCCGATCACCTGCCCACGCGGCACCTCGAGATCGACGCGATCGAGGACGGCGCGCGGGCCAAAGCGCTTCACGAGGCCGCTCACCCGCACCGCCTCACCGACATCCCCATCCCTGCTCATGGCAGCTTCTCCTCGAGGGACGTTTTCATGACCGCCTGGAGCTGCGCCGGCGTGAGCCCGAGCTGCAGCCCACGAACCACCGCCTGATCGACAAGCGGTCGGACCTGCGCCTTCCGCTCGGCCAGGCTCCCCGCCTCCCGATCGCGCGGCACGGCCACCACCATTCCCCGCCCCCGGTCGCGGTCGAGGACGCCATCAGCCTCGAGCCGGCTCCAGGCCTTCGAGACCGTCATCGGGTTGATCCCTAGCGCCGCCGCCACCTGGCGGACGCTCGGCACCGTGTCGCCAGGGCGGAGCCTCCCCCCTGCCACGAGGGCCTCGACCTGATCGACGAGCTGCCGGTAGATCGGCACGCCCGACGAGGGATGGACGACGAAGATCGGGGGAGGTTGGGACAATTGTCACTCCGGGCCGCGGCCCGACTCGTATGTGTATTGATATACTAATACACCGTGCTCCCGCCGCGCGTCAAGCCTCGGGTCGCGAAACGTTCCCGACGGCTCATGGAGGAGGCCCAAGCGTCCCATGGCTCGGAGGGTGGTAGGCTCTCGGCATGGCCGCTTCCTTCCCGCCTCAACAGCCGCGCGTCACCGTTGTGCTCCCGGTGTGGAATGCCGGGGACTACCTCGCTGCCGCCGTGGAGAGCATCCGGGCGCAGACACTTGCCGACTGGGAGCTGCTCGCGATCGACGACGGCTCGACCGACGGCTCGCGACAGACCCTCGAAGACTTCGCCCGCCGCGACCGTCGCATCATCGTCACCAGCCGCCCCAACCGCGGCCTCGCCGCGACGCTCCAAGAGGGGATCGAGCAGGCCCGTTCGGGAATCGTGGCGCTGATGAACGCCGACGACATTTCCCATCCCGACAGGCTTGCCAGGCAGCTCGCCTTCCTGGAGCGCCACCCGACCGTGGCCGCGCTCGGCACGCAGACGCGGCTCCTCGTCGATGACCGAGCCACCACGATCGAGAGCCGGCTCCCGCTCTCGCCGGAAGCCTGCCGGCATTTCCTCCCCGTCGCCCCACCGCTGGCCCACCCCACCGTCATGCTCCGCCGCGAGGCCGTCCTCGCCGTCGGTGGCTACCGGCCGCAGTCGTACGTCGAAGACTACGACCTCTGGCTGCGGCTTGCCGAGCACCACGATCTCGCCAATCTCCCCGAGGCCCTCCTCGACTACCGGCTCCACGACGGCCAATTTTCCTCGGCTCGCGACGAGAAGGTGGCGGTGGCGACGCTTGTCGTCCGCGCTGCCGCCGCCCAGCGCCGCTCCGGCCGCCCCGATCCGCTCGACGGCGGGAGTGCCGATCGGGTCACGGCCGAAGGCCTCGGCATCCGCGTCGCTGACATCGTCGCCCAGGTGCGCAGCGCCGCGATCGGCAGAGCGGAGCAGGTCCTCGCCGCCACCGGCTCATCCAATCGCGCTGATCGCGAGCTTGCCCTCCTCGACGACCACTGGACAGCCGCGGCCGATCCGCGCCGCTGGCAGGCCGCCCACGACTGGCTCGCCGGCCGGGGGCTCCTCGCGCGGGGCGACCGCCTCGGGGCGCTGCGATCCCTGGTGAAGGCAGCCGCAGCCGATCCGGCCCTCGCCCGTCGACTAGCGGCGGCAGCGATCCGTCGCCGGTCTGGCTGATTGGCCCGGCGTGGCTTCGGGGTCGCCCGTGCCCCGTCGCCGGACGTTCGCTACGGGCATCCATGCCCTCCGCTCTCTCCGCGCCGCTGTCGCTTTCGCCCTCCGGGCTACGCTCACCGGCGAGGCCGGCTCTCGGAGCAAGGGCGACCCCTCGCTGACGAGCGTCGGAGTAGGAGCTTCTTACCCTGCGTAGGCGAGGCGGGGATCGGCGAACGCTTGAGGAGTGACGAGGTTCCTCCGAGGAACGACGAAACTTTTGCCGGCCCCGCCGACGAACCGCCCACAGGCCTGCTACCGCGAGGCTCACCCACGCGTGGCTTCGGGGTCGCCCGTGCCCCGTCGCCGGACGCTCACTCCGGCCATCGTGGCCTCCGTTCGCTCGGAGCCTGCTTCGCTCACGGCTCATGGCTGCGCTCGCATCCTACGCCGGCTCTCGGAGCACGGGCGACCCCTCGCTGGCAGCGTCATAGGGGGGCGCGTTTGTGGCAGCGCCCGATCGCTCCTGCCCGGTCAGCCGGTGTAGCGGCCGACGACGAGGGAGATGTTTTGGCCGCCGAAGCCGAAACTGTTGGAGAGGGCCCGGTCGCAGCGGGCGACGCGGGCGACGTTCGGCACGTAGTCGAGATCGCAGTTCGGGTCGGGATTCTCGTAGTTGATCGTCGGCGGGAGAATCCCGTCGCGGATCGCGAGAAGACAGACGATCAACTCCGTCGCCCCGGCCGCGGCAATCAAGTGCCCCATCATGCTCTTCGTGCTCGACACCGGGATCTTGTAGGCCCGCTCGCCGAAGACCGTCTTGATGGCGAGCGTCTCGACCTTGTCGTTGACGTCGGTGCTCGTGCCGTGGGCGTTGATGTAATCAATAGCGTCGGCGCTGATCCCCGCATCGGCCAGGGCCATGCGGATGCAGGCGCTCGCCCCGCGCCCTTCCGGGTGGGTGTCGGTGATCCGGTAGGCATCGGCGGTTGAGCCGTAGCCGAGAAGCTCGCCGTGGATCTTTGCCCCGCGGCGCTTGGCATGCTCGAGCTCCTCGAGCACCACCATCGCCGCTCCCTCGCCGAGAACAAACCCGTCGCGCTCGTTGTCGAACGGCCGGCTCGCCTTCGTTGGGTCGTCGTTGCGCGTCGAGAGCGCCGTGAGGAGATTGAAGCCGGTGACGCCGAAGGGATGGATCATGCTGTGGGTGCCCCCCGACAGCATCACGTCGGCCTCGCCACGGCGGACAAGCTCGACTGCCTCGCCGATCGCCTGGCTCGAGGCGGCGCAGGCGGTGAGGCAGTTGAGGTTCGGGCCGTTGGCGTTGAACATCGCGGCGAGGTGCCCCGCCGGCATGTTCGGCTCCTGCTCCACCTCGGAGAGCGGATGGAGCGTCTCGAGACCGATCCGCGTGAACTTGGCGACGTCGAGCGTGCCCCCCTCGATCGACAGCGCCATCATCTTCGTGAAGGAGTCGAAATCCTGCTGCCCTTCGCCACTGCCAAGGTAGACCCCCATCCGGGTCGGGTCGGAGTCGAGCCCGTTGGGCAGGCCGGCGTCGCGCATCGCCTGGAGCGCCGCCCCAGCCGCAAAGCGCGTGTGGCGGCCGCAGTGCTGCCAGCGTTCGATCGGCTCGCCTTCGTCGGCGATCGTCCAGTCGCGGACCTCGGCGGAGATCTTCGTGGGGAAACGGGACGCGTCGAAGACTGTCGTTCGACCAACTCCCGAGGCCCCGATCTTGAGATTGGCCCACAGATCCTCGACGCGGACGCCCAACGGCGTCACGCAGCCGATCCCCGTGATCACGACGCGCCGCCGGTTGGGATCGTGCGCCACGCCGCTCGCGCTCCCTGCCCCAGATACCATGTCGACTTCTCCTGTCAGCTTCCGTGCCTCCCGGCGCGGGCGTTGCCACCGATGCGCGGGATGGGCCCGCTCACCAATCGGGCCGCTGCAGCGGCTGCCCCGACTCGTCGCGGCCGATGTCGTAGATATGCATCTGATCGAGCCACTTGAGGAGCTCGTCCGGCTCGAAGAGCTTCGGCACCCCCTCGCCCGGCTCGAGATGGGCGAAGAACAGTTCGGCCTCTCCCTGCAAGCGATCGTCGACGGTGCTCGAGACCTTCGTCAAAGAGCCCGCCGGCTTGAGGTCGAGGATCTCGGCCTTGAAGCGGAGCGTGTCACCGGGGACGGCGTCGAAATGGAACTCAGCCGCCGCCACCTTCGCGAGCACGACGCGGCGGTTGTAATCGATCGCGTCGGCCACCAGCAGCCCCGCCGTCTGCGCCATCCCCTCGACGATGAGCGAGTTGGGCATCAGCGCCGCGCCAGGGAAGTGGTCGTGAAGGTGCTCCTCGGCCAAGGAGACGTTCTTCACCGCCACGGCATGACGACCGCGGACGAACTCGTCGAAACGGTCGATCCAGAACCAGCGCATGGAGAGCTATGCCGGGAAGCCGGCCACCGCAGGGACGGGCGAACGGCAACGGGGAACGACCCCGCCGCACCGTGAGACGATGAAGATCCGAAAAACGTCAGCCGCCCACTTTGCTCTGCACGTAGCGAACCATGTCCTCGACGGTGAGCATGTTGGGGAAGTTCTGGACGCTCGGGTTCTGCTCGAACTTCGTCAGATCGTAGAACGGCATCCGGGCCTTGAGCGCGGCCATTCCGGCGGCGTTCACCTTCCCGTTGGTGACGAACTCGGTGCTGGAGAGAACGTCCTCGGGGAACAGCTCGCCCCGCGGGATCTTGATGCCGAACGACTTCTCGAGGCGGAAGACGATGTCGAGAAAGTCGATCGACTCCGCACCCAGATCGCCGACCATCGTGGCGTTGGAGGTCACTTCGTCATCATCGACACCGAGAGCATCGACCAGCGCGGTCTTGACCTTCTCGAAGATTTCATCACGGGACGGCATCGACGTGTCACCTTGGAAACGGGGAATGGAGCATCGGGTAACCACCAAAGGTTGTAATGAGATGCTGCCGCCGTGGAAACCCGGAAAGGGCGGGGATTTTGCCCAACCGCCAAAATCCTCCCCGTCGCAGCGGACGCCCTGGCCCGCTTTTTCCCCGTCGCACACCCCATTCCCCGGGGCTTGTGAGCGCTGTGGCGGCCGAAAAAAGCCCCCTCAGGGCACCTAGCAGCCTGTCGATAAAGTGCCGGCCCCGGGGCTTTCCTCCACGCCCGATCAGCGACCGGCCAGCGGGGCGACGTCGCCGGAAGGGTCGATCGCCCCCTGACGGTAGGCGGCGCCCGGCAGCGGCGACGACGCGCCTCCAACGGCGGCCCCGTAGACCAGCGGCCTGACGGCCCCGGCGCCCCGTCCGGCCGGATGGAGCACGGCCCACAGTTTCCGCATCTCGGTGCGGACACGGGCGTCGAGGGCGTCGCCGTGGGCAACACGATCGGCGAGGTTGTAGCGTTCGAGCGTCAACCGGGCGGTGAGGCTCGTTCGTCCCCCGACGGTGCCGGTGGCCTTCACCTTGGTCGTCGTCTCGTCCTGCGAGAGGACCTCGGCGGTGACCGTGAGCACCTTGCCCGGCTCGACGAAATCGCCGTACTTGACGTTCTTGGCCGATCGGAGAACGACGATCGCATGGGCGAAATCTTCGCCAAGCCGGATCGTCCACGCCGCGGCCTGGGTCATCGACTCGAGCATCAGCACCCCGGGCATGACGGGGAAGCGCGGGAAATGATCCGCGAGATACTCCTCGGAGAGCGTCAGCGTCTTGATCGCCGTGATGCTCTTGCCGGGGTCGATGGCGGTCACGCGGTCGAGCAGGGTGAAACGCATGAGAGTTCCATGGCGTCAGAAGTGGACGCGGCCTAAAGCACGCGGACGAGAGCACGCGTCGGGCATATTCATGCCAGCGGTCGCAGTATAGGGATTCGCCCCCTCCCCACAACTCGCGTCCAGCCCCCCGGGCCACCACTTTCTCCGGTCTGCCAAGCTGACAGCCGGCACCCGCGGAACCACCGCCACAGCTTGCCACAGCAGGCCACGCTTCACGGTTTCGCGGCCGAAAAAACGCAACCACCCAGGCCGCACTTCCGGCAGTTCAGCGATCGGCACGCTCTTTGCTTCTCTTTTTTTCACGGCTCCCGCCGCGGCTGGCCACCCGGCGGCGGGCTGAAGACTCGAAAGCCTCCACATCAGCCTTTCCCACCTCACGTTTCAGGAGTTCCCCATGCCTGCCTACCGGACCGGCTTCGCACTCCCGCTCGATGAACTGCGGGACGAGATCGATCGACTCTGGACGACACTCGTCACCGCTCCGCCGCTCCATGGCTGGGGGCCGCGCTCGGAGGAGAGCGTCTTCCCGGCCGTGAACCTGCGAGAGACCGACGAGGCGTTCACCGTGGAAGCCGAGCTTCCCGGGATCAGCGTCGACGACGTCGACATTTCGGTGTCGGGCGACAGCCTCGTGCTCAAAGGCGCGCGTCGCGCCGTCGACATGGCCACCGAAAGCGCGGCGGCCGGTGGGGCCGATCGGCCAGCCGAAGCCCCTACCGGCGAGAAGGTTGTCTGGCTCCTCAGGGAGCGGGGCAGCGGTGCCTTCGAGCGGCGCCTCAAACTGCCGGTCGCCGTCGATTCCCTCCGGGTCGAGGCTCGTCTCGTCGATGGCGTGCTGACGGTTGTCTGCCCGAAGTTGGCGGCCTGCCAGCCGCGGAAGGTGGAGGTCCGCGGCGGCTGAACCGGCCGCAGACCTCTCGTCCGAGCGTTCTGTCCCACAGATTCCCCCTCTTTCTTCCCCGCAGGAGAGTTACGATGGTGACCAAAACCGAACCGGCTTCCCCCACCACGCCCCCCCGGGCCGGGCTCACCTACCGGCCGAATGTCGATGTCAGTGACCGCGGCACCGAGGTCGTCCTCGTGGCCGACATGCCCGGTGCGCATGCCGCCACGATCGACGTGACGTTCGAGGATGGCGTGCTCTCGCTTCACGGCGAGGTCGCTCCCCGGGCCTCCACGGCCCGCGTCATCCGCCAGGAATACGGCATCGGCGACTACCGTCGAGCGCTCCGCCTCGGCGACGGCTTCGACGGCTCCCGGATCGACGCCGATTACCGTCAGGGCGTGCTCACGATCCGCGTCCCACGCCTCGCCGCCGTGCTGCCGCGGAAGGTCGAAGTTCGCGCCGGCTGAGCGTTGACCGTCACGCCCCAAGGCGATGCCTCCCGGGAGCGATCGGCCGGCATCCGTCGTCGGGGTTCTGAATCGGTATCATGGGGCCCGCCGGAGAGGTTCTCCGGCGGGCCCCGGCCGTTTTCATCTCCTTCGCCCCTGCCACGGGAACCGATCCGTGCCGCTTGTCATCCTGCCGCGAGACGGCCTCCGTGGCATCGGCTCCATCGATCTCTCCGGCATCACACCCGACCGGCTGAGAGGGCTCGGGGTCCCGGCCATCGAGCGCATCGGTGTCGAAATCGATGGCCGTAGGCAACCGCTCGCCTCGGCGTTCGTCGTTTCGGGAGACCTCGACGACGACAGCAGCATCGAGTGCCGTGGTGATTTCTCTCGCGTTCACGGCATCGGCGCGGGGATGCGTGCCGGAAGGATCGACGTCATCGGCGCCGCCGGCCACCGGGCCGGTGCCCGCATGACCGGGGGCGACTTGGTGATCGCCGGAAACGCGGGAAACTGGCTGGCCGCCGGGCTGAGTGGAGGCGTGGTCCGGATTGCCGGGGATGCCGGCGACGATGCCGCAGCCGCGTTCCCTGGCGAAGCCAACGGCGTGACCGGGGGGTTGATCGTGATTGCCGGCTCAGCCGGTCGCCTGGCTGCGGCGCGCATGCGGCGGGGGATCGTGGCGATCGGGGGCGACTGCGGCAGCGGCGCCGGATTCGAGCTCCGCGCCGGAACGGTGGTCGTGGCCGGCAGGCTCGGCCGTCACGCCGGCCTGGGGATGCGCCGCGGGTCGATCATCGCGGCCGGCCCCTCCACCGTTCCCGGCCCGACTTTTCAGGCTGGAGCGACTTGGTCCCCTCCTTTTCTGACGCTCCTCGAACGCCGTTTGCTCGCCGCCGGCTTCAGCCCCGCCGCACACCGCCCCGCGCCGTCATCCCCCACCCCTCTCCATTGGTCGCGCGTCTCCTGGACCCAGTGGCACGGAGAGACGGTGTCCGGCGGGCGGGGGGAGTTTTGGGTCCGCGGAACCTGAGGTTACCGCGACCGCCCGCTCGCCATCTGCCTCCCGCGCCGGGGCTGCCGGCCAGAAAAAGGGGTGAATCCTGGGGTGAAATCGGCCGATCAACGGGAATTGCCGGTCCCGCTTCCGCCCGCAGGTGGTTTCGGCTACATTTTGGGATTCCCGCCTCGGGCAAACCCGAAGGCGTTCACCAAGGCGATCCCAGCCCCCTCCGTAAGCGATCCGGTATGCCCACGATCAGCCAGCTTGTTCGCAGCCGCCGTCGGCCGAAGCGCAAGTTCTCCAAGTCTCCCGTGCTCGACCGCTGCCCGCAAAAGCGTGGCGTGTGTCTTCAGGTCCGCACGATGACCCCCAAGAAGCCCAACTCGGCGCTCCGGAAAATCGCCCGCGTGCGACTCTCCAACGCCAAGGAAGTCACGGTTTACATCCCGGGTGAAGGGCACAACCTCCAAGAGCACTCGATCGTGCTCGTCCGTGGTGGTCGTGTCCGCGATCTCCCCGGCGTTCGTTACCACATCGTCCGCGGTGCCCTCGACACGCTCGGCGTGCAGGGCCGCAAGCAGTCCCGCAGTCTCTATGGTGCCAAGAAGGGTTAAGCAGAAGCACGAGTCATGGGAAAGATCACCTCCAGCCGCGAACAACTCGGTCCCGACCCCCGCTATGGGTCGCTCCTCGTCAGCAAGTTCATCAATTGCTTGATGTACGACGGGAAGAAGAGCATCGCGCAAAACGTCTTCTACGACGCCATGGACATCGTGGCTAAGAAGGTCACCGACGTGGAGCCTATCGAGGTCTTCAATCGGGCCCTCGAGAACTGCAAGCCCTCCGTCGAGGTTCGCTCGAAGCGGGTCGGTGGTGCGGCGTACCAGGTGCCGATGCAGGTCAACCGCAACCGGCAGCAGTCGCTCGGCATCCGCTGGATGCTCCAGGCCGTCCGCGAGAAGAAGGGGCGTGCCACCCACGAGAAACTGGCCGAGGAAATCCTCGCCGCCTACAAGCGCGAGGGTGCGGCTGTCACCAAGCGCGACAACGTCCACCGCATGGCCGACGCCAACAAGGCTTTTGCTCACTTTGCTTGGTGATCGCCGGTTCGCGATCGGGGGCTTGGTGATCGCCGGTTCGCGATCGGGGGCTTGGTGATCGCCGGTTCGCGATCGGGGGCTTGGTGATCGGGGGCTTGGCCCTGTCCGCCGCCTGGTCGCCTGAGCCCCGGCACCGGTCGTTTTCACTCACTGCGGGCCCGGCGATCGACAGGTCGCCGGGCCCGCACGCTTTCCCTAGCCCGGTTTTTCTTTCTCCCGGTCCCACCTCGACCCTCGTGGAGCCTCCCGGTGATCGACCACGACACCTCCCTCCTCCTTGGACGGCTCGTTCTCGGCCACAGCGTTGCTTCGCTGGCCACGCTCCATGACGGGAGGCCGTTTGCCTCGATGATTCCCTACGCCGTGCTCGTCACCGGTCGGGATCCGCACGCCGACGACGATGAGGATGGCGCGGGCAGCGTGGTGCTGGTCAGTCACGTCAGCCGACTCTCGGCCCACACGCGCGACATGCTCGCCACGCCCGAAGTCTGCCTTCTCGTCACGGCGCCGGAGTCGACCGACTCCTCCGGCCCTCCGCCGCAGGCGTTGCCGAGGGTTTCGCTGCCGGCCCAGGCAACGTTCATCGATTCGGCCCACCCGGCCTACGAAGCCCTCAAGCAGGCTTATCTGGGGCGCTTTCCCCAAGCAGCCGACTGGTTTCAACTCGGCGACTTCTCGATCGTCGTTTTCGAGCCGACTTCGGCCCGCTTCATCGCCGGATTCGCCCGCGCCATGACCCTCTCGCCCCACCAGCTCCATGCTGCCGTGGCCGCCGCCGCCGCCGGGCGTTAAGGCGTTCATATCCCGCCGCGGCGCCTTCCTTCTTGAAAGCCGCAACGCCCTCATTCATGGGCCGCGGATCGACAGCGCTCCCCGCCATTGCCCCTCTTGGCAACAAAAATGAACGAGCGTATAGTAGGATACCGATGTTTATGTCGGCCCTATGCCCAGGCTCCCCCCTCTCTGACGTCGAGGCACCCGTGACGATCCGCAGGAAAACCTCCCAGCCCGCCTCCTCCTCGGTCGGCAAGCCGGCTGCCGCCGGAAAAGCAACTGCCGCCAGTAAAGCGGTCGCCGCCGGGAAGCCTGTCGCCCCAGGAAGCCCATCGGGCGGACGGCGTTCACAGGCGAAGCCCTCTTCCCCCCGCGATGCGGCCGGATCGCCGCTGACGTCGAGCCCGGCGATCTCGCATGGGGATGCGATTCTCGGCGTCGGGGGCGATGTGGCCGCCGATCAGGGCGCCGACGCGCCGACCGAGCGGCAACTCGAGATCTACGCCTTTATCCGCGACAAGATCCAGAACCGTGGCTACGGCCCCACCGTTCGGGAGATCGGTCAGGCTTTTGACATCCGTTCCCCCAATGGCGTCGTCTGTCACCTCAAGGCGCTCGAACGGAAAGGGCTGATCAGCCGGGGAAAGAACATGTCCCGGGCGATCGAACTGATCACCGAGCCGGCCCACCTCCGTGGCCTCCCGATGGCCGGCTGGGTGGCAGCGGGTACGCTCCGGACGGCGGACGAGCAACAGGAGCGGATCGACTTCGAGGAGCTCTTCGACAAGGACGATCATTTCGTCCTCAAAGTGATGGGCGACTCGATGGTCGAAGCTCAGATCGCCGATGGCGACTGGGTGGTGATCCGCCGTCGCCACACGGCGCATGCCGGCGACATCGTCGTTGCCCAGACCGAGGACGGCGAGGCGACCCTCAAGCAATGGTTCCCGGAACGCGACCGGATCCGCCTCCAGCCGGCCAATTCGTCGATGAAGCCGATCTATGTCCGCAACGCCCGTGTCCTCGGCATCCTCGTCGGGGTGGTGCGCAAGACCGGCTGAGCGAGAGCGGACGTGCGGGCATTCAGCCCCGCTCCGGTTCAACAGCACCGAATCATGCGGCGGCGTCTGTCGGCCCTCCGACGGCCGCCGATGCCTGGCCTGCGGCCTGCTGCGCATCGGCCAATTGGTGCAGCTTGTTGTAGAGCGTCTTCAGGCTGATCCCGAGCTCTTCGGCCGTCCGCGGCTTGTTGCCGTGATTGCGTTCGAGCGACTCGACGATCGCCTGCATCTCCATCTCCCGGAGGCTCACCGGTTTCGGATCTCTCACTATCGCCGGTGATGGACTGGTCTGCGGGAGCGCCCCGCCGGGAACGGCCGCCATCACCGAGATCGGAGCCGCGGGGGGAGTCGTCTGAGGCAGGAGGGTTGACGATGACGCTGCCATCGCATTGATGCCGGCGGCCTCGGCCATGATCGGCAGCGCCGCAATCGGCAGCGGCCGGGGCTTGAGAGCCCCGAGTCGGGCGGGGAGATGATCGACGGTCAGCGGCAGCCCGTCACAGAGCACGAGGGCATGCTCGACGCAATTGGCCAACTCGCGGACATTGCCTGGCCAGACATGCCCCTGGAGGACCGCGAGCGCTTCCGGCTCGATGACCAGAGCGTCGGGGGGAGTCTGCGGCCGCCCATCGCGGACGAAGTGCTCGACGAGCATCGGGACGTCGTCGAGACGATCACGGAGGGGGGGAATCGCCACCTCGAAGGTGTTGATGCGAAAGAGGAGATCCTCGCGGAATGTCCCCGCCGCCACCATCTCCTCGAGGGAGCGGTGCGTGGCACAGACCACGCGGACATCGACGGTCACGGGATGGTTGTCACCAACGCGACGGATCTCGCCGCTCTCAAGCGCCCGCAGGAGCCGGGGCTGGAGCGCCCTGGGGAGTTCGCCGATCTCGTCGAGGAACAGCGTTCCCCCGTCCGCCACCTCGAACAAGCCGGCACGGTGTTCTTCCGCACCGGTGAACGCCCCCTTCCGGTGGCCGAACAACTCGCTCTCCACCAGATGCTCGGGGAGAGCGCCGCAGTTGACGGCCACCAGCGGCCCCGTGGCCCGGGGACTACCGTCGTGGATCGCTCGGGCAACGAGCTCCTTGCCGGTCCCCGTCTCGCCGCGCACAAGGACGCTTGAATCGCTGGCCGCCACCCGGGAGACGAGCCGGCGCACCGCATCGAGCCCTGGCGAACCTCCGACAAGACGCGACGTCCCCTCCGCGCGGCGCAACCGCCCCTCGAGGGCCCGGAGACGGAGTGTCAATTCCCGCTTCTTCCGCACCCGCTCGAGGACCGCCTGAATCTCGGCGAGCTTGCACGGCTTGGTGAGGTAGTCGAACACCCCCTGCCGGACCGCCGCCACCGCCGATTCCAGCGACGACTTCCCGGTGATGATCACCGTCTCGGTATCGGGGGCGACGTCGCGGACGCGGGCGATGACCTCCATCCCGCCGACGCCAGGCATGTCGAGATCGACGATCACGCAGTCGTAGGCGGTGCGGTCGAGGGCCGCGATCGCGGTCCGACCGTCCGGGCAGACCGTCGCCTCGTGCCCCAGTCTCGGCAGCTCGATCCGCATCAGTTCCTGGAGCGACATCTCGTCGTCGGCAAACAGGATCCGCATCGGCCTGACAGGCTTCGTCACGTCACATCTCCAGTGTTTACGTTCACGCCGCGCGGAGGGCGGAGTCCGGGTCTTTTGTCGCTCCGTTCCCCGAGCGCCGCTGCCCCTCGGCACCGGCCGCGAGGGGGAGCGTGACGCGGAACGTGGCCCCCTTCCCCGGCCCATCGCTCTCCGCCTCGATCCGCCCGCCATGATCGGCGACGATCCGGTGGACGATCGAGAGCCCCAGGCCGGTCCCCTGCCCCGTCTTGCGACGCGTGAAAAAAGGCTCGAAGAGGTGCTCGAGGACCTCTTCATTCATCCCGCAGCCATCGTCGGCGAAGGTCAGCACGGCCGTCTCACCGATCCGGCGCACGGCCACCCGGACATGCCCCGTCGTCTCGATGCAGTCGAGGGCGTTCACCAGGAGGTTGAGCACCACCTGCTTGATCTCCTGCGGATTGACCATCACCGGGAGATCGGGGCCGTCGTCAATCTCGATCGAGCGCCCGGCGAACCGCCCGACGTGGCGGAGCATCTCGGCGACATCCTTCACCAGTGCCATGATCGCCGTCGGCTGGCGGCGCACCTCACCGAGCCGGGAGAAGTCGAGGAGCTTTTCGGTGATCCCTTTGCAGCGGAACGCCTCGGCCTGGATCAGCTCGAGGTAGCGACGGGCCACCTGCGCCTCGCTGTCGTCGGCGACGAGCCCGGCAAGCCGGCTTTCCAGCGATTCGGCACACATCGCGATCGAGGCAAGGGGATTGTTGATCTCGTGGGCGACTCCCGCAGCGAGGAAGCCGACGCTTGCCAGTTGTTCGCTGCGGATCACCTCGCGCGTCCGCAGTTGCACCTTCCGGTCAAGGTCGTCGCGGACCTCCTGGAATCGCTGCGTCATGTCGTTGAGGGCCTCGGCGAGCTCCGCCATCTCGTCGCGGCTGTCGAGATTGAGCCGGAAGGCAAAGTCGCCGGCGGCCACGCGCCGCGAACCGTAGCCGAGAAGGCGCAGCGGCCGGAACACCCAGCGGTAGGTGAGGACGCCGAGCGATGCCAGAAGCAGCGCCGATGCCATCGCCGCGGCCCAGGTGGTGACGATGAGTGTCCGATACCCGGTACGGACGTCGCTGGAGAGATCGAGGAGGTGTTCCTGGAGATAGGTGGGGAGGGTCGCGGAAAGCGCGGCCAGCCGACCGAGATCGGGACCGAGGGTGCGCAGTTGCTCCAGCGCCACCCCCTCGCCGGCGGCTGGCCGCCCCACCACGTCGCGGATCCGGGTGAGGCTGGCGGCGATCCGTCGGGCCGTCTCGCGTTCGCGGCTCCGGTCGCCGAGGGGGGCGTTGTCGATCTCCCCCTTGCCGAGCTCCTCGCGGTAAGCCTCGAGGGCCCTTTCCGTCCGCGAAAGGACCGCGAGAAATGGGGCACTGCAGGGGCCGAGCTCGCGGGCCTCCTCGTCGCCATCGTCCTCGTCATCCCCCTCCTGAACGGGCACCGGCGGCGGGGGAACGACCGGCAGTTCGGCCGGCTCGGCGGCGAGGGCCGTCACATCCCCCGACAAGCTCCGGGCGTGGACGAACCGGAGCGTCGCCACGCTCTCTCCGAGATCACTCGCCAGCGGCAACTCCGCCGCCCGGCTGCTCAGGCCGCGCACGAGCCGGCGGTAGGAATAGGTGCCGAGGAAGCTGCTCGCCGAGAGGAGCGCCACCATGAGGAGGACGAGGCCCCCTCCCACCATGAGCTTGCGGCGGATGGGGCGTCGCTTGCGCACTCCGTACTCCCGGCCGGAACCGGCCTGTCTGCTTCGTCACCTTCCCGCGGACTGGGCAGCCTGCGAGAGGGGGGAGAGTAGCAGGCAGGCCACGGCCCCGACAGGGGAAATCGGGCGGGGAATCGCTACACGAGCCCCCAGCGCTTCCGCAGGAACCACTCGGCACAAAGGAGCCCGGCCATGGCGAGGAACATCGGCCACTTGTCCCACAGGGTGGCCGACCACTGCTCCTGGGCGTCGTAGGCCGAGGGCTTCGTCCGCAGGTCGTCGAGGATCTCGGA
>CAMARC010000060.1 GCA_945860405.1 Candidatus Kuenenia stuttgartensis
GGGCGGAGGATCACCGCCCCGAGTGCCGAGGCCACCGCTTTGAGCTTGCGGAGATTCGTGGGGGTGGCTCGAAACATGAAGTCGAAGTCGAGCGTCGTCACCGGTGCGCCGTGGATCGCCGCGGCGGCATTCCCGATCAGGACCGTCTCTAGCCTGGCGGCATCGAAGGCTTTCAGCAGGCGGACGAGGAGGGGGGCGGCATCCATCTCCCGATCATACCGGGCTGAAATGGCCGACGGGAGACGTTTGCGGGCATGCGGGGCCGCTTCCCGGAATCGATGCCCCCAGGCAAAAGCCATAGCCGCTCGGAGCGGGCGGGGAGTAGGCTCAGCTGCCGGAGGCAGTGGGGCATGGAACACACGATCATCGGCAATCCCGACCGGGGGAATGTCAGCTTCACCCTCGCTGCCGGCGAATCGGTGATCGTCGAAGCCGGCTCGATGAGCTTCATGACCGCCGGGATGACCGTGAAGCCGCGGCTCATCGGCGGCCTGCTCACGGCCGTCAAACGGAAGCTCCTCGGCGGCGAATCACTTTTCTTGAGCGAGTATTCAACCGCCACCGCCGGGGCGATCGCGATCTCCCCCGCTTTCCCCGGCACGGTCCTCTGCAAGGAGCTGCGCGGAGCAGGGGATAGCTTGCTGCTTGCGGCCGGCTCGTTTCTCGCCTCCGGCCCCGGCGTCACACTGAGCACCGAATATGGCGGCGGCCGGTCGTGGTTTTCAGGCACCGGCCCGTTCATCCTCCGGGCCACTGGCTCTGGTCCCGTGTTCTTCAACACCTACGGCGCGGTCATCGAGCGCGACGTGCAGGGCGCACTCACGGTCGACACCGGCCACCTCGTCGCCTGGGAGCCGACCCTCGACTATCGGATCCGCGGCATGGGGAGTGTCAAGAAAACGCTCTTCTCCGGCGAAGGGCTCGTGATGGCGTTCACCGGCTCGGGGCGAATCTTTCTTCAGACACGACAGCTCGGGGGCTTTGTCCGCTGGCTCGCCCCCTTCTGCCAAGGATGACCGGAGCGCCCCCATGCACATCGATCTTTCCGCGGGAGGGCTGTTCGCGAGAGCGCTGGTCACGCTCGAGCCGGGGGAAAAGTTTGTCTCCGACGCCGGGGCGATGATCCGCGCTTCCTCGAATATCGACATCGACGTCACCACCGGCAGCCGTGGCAAGGGGGGGATCCTCGGCGGGATCGGCCGGCTGCTGACGGGCGACACGTTCTTCCTCTCCACCTACGAGGCCAGCGACGGCCGGGCGGGCGAAGTGGGGCTGGCGCCGACCCACATGGGAGAGGTCCGCGAGGTGAACGTCTCCCCAGCCGAAGCCTGGCTGTGCGCGGGGGGGAGCTTCCTCGGCGCCGCAAGCACGCTCACGCTCGACACCCGCTTCCAGGGGCTGCGGGGTCTGCTCGGGGGCGAGTCGCTCTCACTCTTGCGCGTCAGTGGCTCTGGGGCGCTCCTCGTCTCGGCGCTCGGCATGCTCACGAGCATGGAGATCGACGGTGAACTGATCGTCGACACCGGCCACCTCGTCGCCTTCACCGAAGGGCTCGCCTACAGAATCGACAAGGTTGGCGGCGGCTGGATCAACACCTGGCTCTCTGGCGAGGGATTCGTGATGCGCTTCTCCGGGAAGGGGCGGATCATCCTCCAGTCGCACAATCCCACCCGCTTCGGCCGGCAGCTCGGGCCCCTCCTTCCGGAGCGCCAGTCATGAACCACGAGATCCTCGCCGGCCCGAGCTTCAGCGTTCTCGAGGTGACCCTCGCGGCGGGGGAGCGGATCGTCTCCGAAGCCGGGGCGATGGCCTGGATGGATGGGAAGGTGAAGACGGAGACGACGACCCGCGGCGGGATCCTCGCCGGGCTCAAGCGGGCGGTGTTCGCCGGCGAGACGTTCTTTCAAAACACCTACGAGGCCGACGGCGGCCCGGCCCGGATCGCCTTTGCACCGGGGATGTCGGGGGAGATCGTCCCTTGGGAACTCCAGGGAGAGGAGCTCCTGCTCCAGCGTGGCGCGTTCCTCGCGTCGACCGAGGGGATCCGCTGCGAGAGCAAGTCGGAGGGGCTCAAAGGGCTCTTTGCCCAGGGGCTGTTTGTGCTCCGTGCCACTGGCTCAGGAACGATGTTCTTCAGTGGCTATGGGGCGATTGACACGATCGATCTCGATGGCGGCCGCGACTACACGATCGACAACGGCTATGTCGTCGCCTGGGAGCCGACCCTTTCCTACCGGCTCACCCGAGCGCGGAAGATCCGCAGCTTTTTGTTTTCCGATCAGCTCCTCCTCTCCTTCTCCGGCCGCGGCAGGGTGTGGATCAATTCCCGCAGCCCGCAGTCGCTGGCCAGCTGGGTTCACCCGTTTCGCCGCGTGAAGTCGAAGGATTCCGGCGGCGGCATCCAGATCGGGCCGGTGAACCTCGGCGGGGAGTGAGGAACGGGGCGGCCGCCTTGCGGAGCGAGTGCTCCCTCAGCCATCAGCCAAACCCAACTGCCCAGTTGCCCGCTGCCATTCCAAGAACATCCCCGGTGTCAGGACGTGAAGGGCATAAAACTTGTTTCCCAGCAGGGTGAGGAAGTCTGCTGTGTCGAGCGTCAGTAAGACATCCGCCCAGGCGGCTGCAGTGAACAGCACGGGACGGTCTTTGGCGACGCCGAACACTGCCGGCCGATCATTCGTCCAGACATCCCGAACCAGCCGAAGTCGGCTTGCGACGCTCTGCCACTCGACTGCGGCTTTTCCCGGAAGTTTGCCGAGGTTGCGAGTCACCTCGGCTACCGAATACCCGCTTGAGACAAGTTCCCAGCCGTTGGCCGCCGCGGCGTTGACAATCGCACGCGAAGCGCCGTGTGGCCGTCCGCAGGCCACGAGTGCGACACTCGAATCGAGGAACAGCCTCACGATCCGGCTCGAAACCGTTCCATCGCACGCTCATCTTCGTCGAGCCATACGAGCAATTGTTCTTCCGAGAACTCTCGCGGTTCCGGGAGTGGGGCTTGCTGACTCCGCAGCCGCTCAGCCACGAAGAGGAGCAGTTCGGCCTGCTGTTCAGCCGAGAGGTTTTCCACGGCCTGCTCAATGTCGACGAGACTTTGCATTGTGGTTTGAAGGGTGGGTGGAAGTGGGCCCGAAATCCCGAGGCATGCTCTTCTATCATCATAGCGTCGTCATGCTGGGAGCCGAATGCATCTCCACGAAGACAGAAGCGACTTCCCCGCGGCCGCCCGCGGGCGGCCGCGGGGTGGTCTGCCGGAGTGATGGCCGGCGATGACGGCCACCCTCCGAACGACAGATGGCCCAAATCCAACGCCGCCTTATCCAGCGACTGCTTCGCCGTTGATCGTTCAACGGCTTGACGGAGTCGCTTCACCCTGCCTGGGTGCATGTTCCTTCGGAATGAACTCTCCGACACGTGCCAAAATCAGAGGGCCGAGGACGAAACCAATGGCTGCTCCGGCTACGATCATGGCAGCCATGAATGCGAGCAGGTGGGCGGCGAAGTATTCCCCTCGCCATGCGATCAAGCTGACCTGCATGAGAGGGATCAGGGCGCAGAGAATGATTCCCAGTGTTTTTCCGAGACGGGCCGACGATTCAAGAGAGAGCACCAGCCCCGCGTCACAGGCAGGACACGTGTTGGAAAGGTACCGCGCGTACAGGCGTGCCAGTGGGTAATTCGCCTGACACTTCGGGCAACGGAGCTTGGACCACTGCATATTGATCCCCCTATCTCGTCGTGATGATGGCGACCGTTCTCGATCAATGGCTCGCGGCCACTGGATGAAACAGCGCTCAGGACGCTGCCCGAGAATTGATGTCTGTTGGCTTACGCGAGGAGAGTCATGATGCAGGCACCAACCGCGCACGAAGCCAATCCGCCAGATTGCCAGCATCGATCTGTCGCTCGGTCAGCTTCATCATCTCCGTGTATTTCTCCTCTTGCGATGCTCGCAAGTCATGACCGTTGAGGATGAGAAATGTTCGGTAAACGACCATCGCTGTGCGTTTGTTGCCGTCGTTGAACACTTGGTTGCAGCCGATGGCGAATGCATACTGCGCCGCCATCGCTGCAATGTCTGGCGTCGGGTTTCCGTACGCCCACAGGTTTCGTGGGCTGGCAACTGCTGATTCGAGGCCGCCTCGATCGCGCAGCCCGTCGAGGCCACCGTGCTCCGCGAGTTGCTCCGCGTGGATGGCCAAAATGACATCCAGCCTGATCCACTGCGGCTCGTTCACTTCGAGAGTGCCCTGAGAGCATCGCGATCTTCTCGCATGACCCGCTTGGCGATCTCCATCTGCCGCCCAAACTCGGGATCATAGGGAGTCAACTGAATGCCATCGACGGTCTCTTGGACAAACAGCTGATCTCCCTGAGTCACTCGCAGCCGCGCGACCAGTTCCTTGGTCAGAACAATCCCCAGGGAATTTCCGACCTTGCGAACCTTGATTGTTGTCATGGCAGACCTTTTGTGTTGACACGATCGTGTCCACGTTCGTTGACACAATCGTACTCTTGTCTCATCGGATGGGAAAGGCGAGATCGGTGGACTTTTGTTTTTTTTGCGACATTAGCGTCGCCGGCCACTTCCGCCGCAAAGCGACCCCCTCTCACGAGGGTAAGCCCACGGGGGTGCGCGGGGCACTGACTCAGGGCTTGGCCCGTTCTCTGGTCCCTGGGCCGCGCGGCAGGTCGGTGCAGTCGTGGGCCTCGGTCAGCCTCGGCACCGAAGCCTCACCCCGCCGCCGCGTCGAGCGCGACGTGCGCGGCGAGGAACTTCTGGTGGAGGGCTTGCCTGTGCGGCTTGGCAGATGTTCCATCGTTGCCGTCGGGCATGCTCGACCGCCACGTGAACCGTCAGACACCAAGGCGATTCACAGCCGGGCCGGGCATCGCAAGGTGCCTGGCCCGGTGTCTTTTGTGGGCATAGGCTCGTGCCCGTCGAAGACCGCCGAGAGGCGCACGCCCCCTGAACCGGGACCTGTCCCATTTAGCATCTGCTTGCAGAGATGTTGCTCCAGGCGTGTTCGTGAAGCGGCAGGTTGCCATAGGGTCGCATGGTTTGAAATCCGCCATCCGGAGTCGTACACCAGGCCGCGTCGGGCTTGGTCGAAATGGTGCAGCAGCATGGCAGGCCCCAAGATGGCAGTGCCTTTGTCCCAAGTGTGCGATATTTGAAGAATATTGGGCGAATATGCCCTATCAAAACCTCGTTTGGCACGGTCTCGGCTTTTCGCCACGGGTGATCCGGGGGTGTTCAGCCACGGGAATGGCTTGGGGGGCAACGGTATCAGGGGACAAGGCTTGTGTTGGGAATCCGCGGGCCATGCAGAAGGGATTCGGAACGTTGTGTCTCACTTGTTGACGACAAAAGTCTTTGTGGCTCACTTTTGGCCGAAAAGTGAGACACAAAAAAGCCTGGTTAACAAAGCCTTCTTTCCAGTTGGTGATGTTGACGCGTTCGGGAAACGCAAACACGGCGGTCTGCCGGCCGCGTCAAGTTCGTGCAGCCGCTGCCCGTGACGGTGCCGCCACCAGGCGCACTCACCCCGCCGCGGCGTCGAGCGCGGCCTGGGCGGCGAGGAGCTTCTGGTGGCGGGCGTGGACTTGCTCGAGCGTCTTCACGGCCGCAGGCCGGGGGAGGAAGCGGGTTGGTGTGCCTGAGTGATGGGCGGTGAGGAAGGTGGCCCAGTCGCGCGTGTCGCCGGCGAGGACGGCGGCCCGGTAAGCGGCCATCAGCGCCGCTCCCCAGGCGCTCCCCTCGGCGGCGCCCGCGAGGATCGTCACCGGCGTGTCGAAGGCGTCGGCGAGGATCTGACCGAGGGCCGGCGTCTTCGTGAGCCCGCCGGAGAGGATGATCTCGGTGCGCGGATAGCCCTGGGCGGCAAGGATGTCGCTCCCGTGGCGGAGGTTGAAGATCGTCGCCAGGAGCATCGCCCGGGCGACGTTCCCCGGCGTGGCATTGCGCTCGTTGAGACCCATCACGAGCGCCGTGCCGCCGCGCTGCACGCCGACGCCAGGCTCGTCATCGATAAAGGGGAGGGCAAGCAAGCCGCCGCAGTCGTCCGGCGCCGCGAGCAGGAGCGGCATGAGCGTCTCAAAAGCCTTGCCTCCGGAGCCGGCGCCAGCGAGGCCAAACATCCCGACGACCGTGTTCATCGGCGTCGTGCCGTTGCGGATCCAGACCATGTTGATCGGCTTGCCGTCGGGAGCGCAGAAGTGATCGACGGCGCGGGAGATCCCCTGAAAGGCCCGATCGCCCACCGAGTTGGCAACGACGCTCGTGCCGAAGCTCATCGACACCTGTCCTGCAGCGCCGATCAGCGACCCGGCAAGCGCCGCCGGCTGATCGCCCTCGGCCGGCGCAAGCGGTGTGCCGACAGGCAGACCGAGAAGCGCGGCGCCGTGGGCGTCGAGCGTGCCGCCATCCTCACCCGCTTTGGCCACCTGCGGGAGGAGAGCGGCGAGCTTTGGAAACGGGCCGCTCGGTTGAGCGGCGACGAGACGGTCGTACTCGGCGAGGAGTGTGTGGTCGTAGTCGAGCGTCGCCTGATCGATCGGGAACATCCCGGCGGCATCGCCGATCCCGAGGCGCCATTGGCCGGTGAGGAGGAAGGCGATCCAGCCAGCGGGGGTGGTGAGGTGGGCGGTGCGGCGGGCGAGATCGGGGCGATGGCGGACCGTCCAGAGGAAGCGCGCGGAGGTGATCCGCTTCGGCATCTTCACGCCGAGAAGCGCGGTGAGCTCGGCCGCCTCGGCTTCGTTGCGGCCGTCACACCACAGCCGCGCTGGCGCGAGCGCCGCTCCGTTTGAATCGGCGAGCACCTCGCCATGCATCTGACCGGAGATGCCAATCGCCGCGACCGATAGCTCGATCCCCTTGGCGGCAAGGTCTGTCCGCAGGGCCGCCATCGCCAGGCCGAGGGCCCGCTCCCAGTCGGCCGGAGCCTGCTCGTAGCACTCTGGCCCCAAGCCAGCCACCATCTCGTAGCTGGCTTCGCCGGTGCCGAGGATCTTCAAGTCGCCGCCAGTGAAGATCACCGACAGCCCCTGCGTGCCGGCGTCGATGCCGAGATAGCCACGGGTCGATGGCGTGGAGGTTACGCTTGACATGGAGGCGTCCAGGAAGGTTCGGAAGAAGGATTCGACCCGGCTGGGGGGCGATCAGAAAAGGAGGGCAAAGCGGGGGAACGGGAGGATGATACCCCCTAGCCTACGAACAGGGGGCAGCGGACAGACCCGCGGATATTGCGGCGTCGCGACAGACACCCTAGTCTCATGGATTCCGGGGGGGATCGATCCCGCTCCGGGGCTTGGCCCCTCAAACCCAATCCTTGCCGAGGCCCACCATGGCACCCTCCCGTCGTCGTTCGTCCCACGCCGCTCCGCGCCGTGGTCGTGCCGCTCGATCGCCGCGGGGGGCGGGGCTGACGGCGATGTTCGAAGCGCTCGAGGCGCGCCTGCCGATGGCGGCCGACATCGGCACGGCGCTCTGGCGGATCACCGGCGACCAGGTGAAGGGAAACTTCGACGACACGATCGTCGTCGATCGCGACCCGGCCAATGCCGCGCTGCTGCGGGCCACCGTCAACGGCACTGTCGTCGGCACCCGCCGCGAGGCGGCGGTGCGCGTGATCCATGTCTTCGGGGGCCGCGGGGACGACACGATCACGATCGACATCCCCGGCAACACGAAGATCCGCAGCTGGCTCGTGGGTGGCGCGGGGACCGACACGATCCACGGGGGGAACGCGGCTGACCACATTCAGGGTGGACCCGGGAACGACACGATCAACGGCGGCGGTGGTGACGATGGGATCGAGGGGGGCGACGGCAACGACTCCCTCGTCGGCGGCACCGGCAACGACTCGCTCCGTGGCGACGCCGGCCGTGACAAACTCCGCGGCGGCGCCGGGAGGAACTCTCTCGTCGGCGGCACTGGCATCGACGAGTTTTACGGTGTGAAGGGGGTCGATTCTGTGCGGCTCGCCGCCGGCGAGAAGCTGATCGGCAACGAGACCACCAACCCGCTCCGCGCCGTGACGAGCGACAACCAGCTCAAGAGCTGGTATCTCGACACCGCCATGCAGCAGTGGGGGGGCCAGCTCGGGCAGCCGGCACCATGGTGGCCGATCTCGTACTCGATCCGTCAGGATGCTGCCGGGGCACTGGCGCCCTCCGCGGGCGCCGCCGCCGGCAACACCGACTTCTCCGGCACCAACAACCAGGTCGCCGGCGTCGACGAAGGGGATATCGTCAAGACGGACGGCCGATCGCTCTATGTTCTCGCCGGTGACGGCGTCGACATCGTCAGCGCCTGGCCCGCCGCTTCCCTCGCGGTGTCGAGCCACGTTTCGGTCGACGGCGACGAGCGATCGCTGTTCCTCCGCGGCAGCCGGCTGACGGTCATTTCTCAGGAGAATCACTGGGTCAGTCCCGGTGGCGAAACCGGCTCGCAGGCCACGTTTGCCCGGGTCGCCGGCTGGTGGGGCGGAGGGCTCCAGTGGCAGCCCCAGGTCATCGTCACCGTGATCGACGTCGCCGATCCGTCCGCGCCCAAGATCCTCGAGAAGACGGCCCTCGATGGCTGGCTCCAGGATGCCCGCGAGATCGACGGCCGCGTCTTCGTCGTGGCGCAGGATGCCCTCGACATTCCCACGCCGGCGCTCGTGCCGGTGGGGGGCCTTGGGACCAATCCAACCACGCCTGTTACCCCCGATCCGGTGAGCTACATCGATGCCGATGGGCTGGTCACGGCGATCCTCCCGCCGATCGACTTCCCCCCCACCGGTACACCGAAGTATGTCTACGAGGATGCGGCTGCCTACCGGGCCCGGCTCGAGCAGGCGTGGAAGGATCAGGCCCTGCCGACCTACACCGTCACCGCGGCCTCGGGCACCACGACTTCCGGCCAACTCGTTACCGTTGACAACGCCTGGGTGCCCCTCGACTTCCAGTCGGCCACCTTGCTGTCGGTGGTCGAGTTCGACATCACCGACGACACGGTCGGGCCGGAATCGTCGACGAGCGTGGCCGGGGTCTCCGGCACGGTCTACGCCTCGACGACCGGGCTCTACATCTCGGCTGCCAATTGGGGGAGCTGGTGGGATTCCCGCGACACCGGCCTGACGACGAACATCTACCACTTCGATCTCGGCGCCGCGGGCGTGCCGCTGGTGTCGATGGGGGCCGTGCCGGGGACGACGCTCGACCAATTCTCGCTCGATGAACACGACGGCTTTCTCCGTGTGGCAACGACGAACTGGGGCAACGGCGGCGACTGGAACTTCACCAATTCCTCCGCGGGCGTGTTCGTCCTCGGGCAATCGGACGGGAATCTCGTCACCGTCGGCGCTGTCCAGGGGCTTGCCCGGGGGGAGCGGATCTATTCGAGCCGGTTCGTCGGCGACGTCGCCTACGTGAGCACGTTCAAGCAGGTCGATCCGTTGTTTGTCATCAATCTGGCCGACCCCACCCGGCCGAAGGTCGTCGGCGAGTTGAAAGTGCCCGGCTTCTCTTCTTATCTCCAGCCGCTCGACGCCACCCGCCTCCTCGGCATCGGCCGCGACGTCGATCCGACCACCGGCCGGGTCCTCGGCCTGCAACTGTCGGTGTTCGACGTCAGCAATCCGGCCAAGCCGCGGCGGTCATCGACCTACACCTTCGCCGGGGATGGCTGGCAGTCGTGGTCGAGCGCTCTGTGGGATCACCACGCCCTCGCCTGGTTCCCCGAGCAGGGGATCCTCACGCTCCCGGTGCAGGAGGGGGATTGGTGGAGCGGCAGCACGGGGCTGGTCGTCTTCCGGATCGATCTCGCTGCCAATGGCACGTTCACCCGCCTCGGTGAGATCAGCCATGCAAGCGGCGCCGTCGAACGGGGCGTGCGGATCGGTGACCTCCTCTACTCGGTGTCGGCCGGCGAGGTGAAGGTGCACCGCGTCGACGATCCCTCCATGGAGATCGCCGGTGTGAAGCTCACGCCGCGGTCAGACACCGACCTCCCGGTGTGGATCGCCTGACCGACTGCTCTGTCGGAGCCGTTGAACCAGATCAGTTCTCCCAGAACACGTGAGCCGGTTCAGCCGTCCCAGCGGCTGCTCGCTGCGGCCCCGGGGCCACGCGTGCCGCAGAAGACGACGTCGATGCCGAGGGCCCGGGCGGCGGCAGCCTTCGCCAGGGCACAGCGGTCGGCGCCGGCGGCGTCCTTGGCATAGGCCACCTGGACGTGGTTTGCCTTGTGGCGGGCCATCATCTGATCGCGGGAGACGCCATGCGTGACCGCGTGCATGATCGGCCACTGCTTCGTCGTCGAGTCCAGACGCCGCTGCGTCTCCTCCTCGGGGATCTTGACGACGCTCGCCCGGCCGATGTCCATGCAGAGCTTCTCGGCGGGGCCGGTGCCGTCGACCCAGATCCGGCTCCAGACGATTTCACCGGGCTTGCTGACGCCGGCGAGCGTCGAGCCGCCGAGGCGGAAGTACATCGGGGGCTGGCGGTAGCCGTGGGCCCCCTTCCAGCCGCCGCTGAAGTGGGCCGGCGGCGCGCCGCCTGAGATCTCGAACACCCACACCCACTGGTCGGTGGTGTTCGAGCGATCCCAATCCCCCCAGCGGATGTCGTGGAGCGTGTTCTCCGTCGGCTCGCCGAGGGCCTCGTGGACGCGTTGCGTGAGCAGGCCATCGAGGCCGGCGCACTCGTCGACCTCGTTGAAGTGGGTCAGCGGCTTCCCCTTGAAGATCGGCTTCGTGGAGCCCTGGGCACAGACCGGCGGCCGCTTGGAATCGTTGAGCATCCCTTCGACGAGGTCGCTGGCCGGGAGGAGATCCTTGAGGCCCTGCTGATACTGGATGCCGACGAGATCGCAGCCGAAGCGCTCCGCGAGCCGGAGCGTGGCGATGTACATCCGGCACTGCGTGAGCACCTGGGCCCGGGTCAGGTCGGTGGCCTCGTCCTTCCCGAAGTGGAAGGTCATCCCCGCCGCCTCGAGCCAACGGAAGACCTCGCGGGCCTCGCTGTCGGAGACCTGCGTCGTCTCATGGTAGAGGGCCGACTGGCTGAGACGCTCCTTGAAAACCCCGGTGGCGTGGAGGAGCCGATCGGGGATGATCGCGTTGTACATCCCCATGCAGCCCTCGTCGAAGACTCCCATGAGGGCCTTCTTTTCGCGGAGCTCCGCGGCGATCCCGGCACCGATCTGCTCGAGCTTCCCAGGCACCTTCACCGCCGCCATCGGCACGACGTGGCTCGTGTCATGGCGGACCTTGCCGGTGGCAAGCCACGATTCGAGGTGGCGCTGGAAGGCGGCGCTCGAGAAGTCGTCGGCCCAGAGCGTGGCGTAGGGGACGCCCGCCTTGGTGAGCGAGCCGTTGAGGTTGAGCATCCCGACAAGTCCCGGCCACTGCCCCGACCAATTGGCGACGGTGAGGATGGGACCAGAGTGGCTGGAGAGCCCGGGGAGGACATGGTTGGAGTACTGCCAGACAGCCTCGGCGACGACAAGCGCCGCGCTGGAGTCGATGGAGGCGAACACGTCGATCCCCTCGCGGGCGCTGGCGATGAAGCCATGGCCGCGGGCCTTCGAGGGGGCGTGGCCGCGGACGAGCGTCCGGCCGGCGGCGGCGAAGGCCCGCGTCAGATCCGCTTCCATCTGCTTCTGGGCCGGCCAGCAGACCCGATTGGCCTCCTCGCGGAGGTCGCCGCTGGCGACAAGGACGACGTCGGCTTTCCGCCGCAGGGTTGCAGGGGACTTCGAGCGGGAGGAGGTGGCCATGACGCGGGTCCCAAAGAGAGGGGAACAGTGAGAAGGGAACAAAACGGGGGACTGGTTCCGGGAATCCCCTTTGCACCGTGGTTGGAAACGGGGGGCTTGGGCAAACTATACTCTTTGGCACGTCGATGCGGGGATGGGGTTCAGGGGGGGAAACGTCCCTGCAATCATCCACCGACTCGATCATCGAATCTCGTTTGAGCGTCCCGGCAGAGGAGCCGACCATGAGTTGCAGCGTCCCTGGTTTCCACATCCGTTCGCACCGCCTCGTCCGCATGTCTGCGATGATCGGTCTGCTGGTCGTCGGCAGCGGCCGGGCCTCCGCCCAGGATCCCGCCACGCCAGCTCCTCCGGCCCCCGCTGCCAACCTCCCGGCGCACACCCGCTGGGTGATCGCCGCCGACTACACCACCGACGGCGCCCAACTCCTCACCTCCGGGGGCGAGAGTCTCCTCTACCGTCCCGGTGACGCCGCGATCTGGAATCCGGCCGACAGCAACCGGGCTGGCGACCTCGCCGGCCACCCGACGGCGGTGTGGGCGATCAAGGCCTCCAACGACGGCAAGCTCGCCGCCACGGCCGGCTACGACGGCCTCGTCAAGCTCTGGGACCTCCCCGGCCGGGCCCTCAAGGCCGATCTCAAGAAGCACAAGGGTTGGGTCCGTTCGCTCGACTTTTCCCCCGATGGCACGAAGCTCGCCACCGCCGGCGAAGATGGCACCGTCGTCGTCTGGGACACCGCTACGAATGCCGAGATCCGCACGATTGCCGCCCACGGTGGCCCGGTCACTTCCGTCGCCTTCTCCCCCGACGGCGCCACGCTCGCCACCGGTGGCGGCGACAAGCTCGTCAAGCTCTGGGACGTCGCCGCCGGCACCGAAAAGGGGAAGCTCGAAGGACACGCCGACACCCTCTGGGCCGTCGCCTATTCCCCCGACGGCTCGAAGCTCGCCACCGCCGGTGCCGACCGGGTGGTGAAGCTCTGGAACACCGCCGACTCCAAGGAGCATGGCACGCTCGCCGGCCACAAGGATTGGGTGACGAGCGTCTCCTTCACCCCCGACAACGCCCGGCTCGCCAGTGCCAGTCTCGACGGGGCGGTGAAGTTTTGGGACGTCGCTTCGAAGGCTGAGCAAAAGGGGCCGCCGCCGGTCGAAGGAGCCAAGCCGTCGAGCGTGTGGTGTGTCGCCGTGGCTCCCAATGGCCAGACGATGTTCATCGGCAGTCATGCCGGCGGACGGATCGTCCCGGTCCCCTCGCCCGAGCTCGCCCCGGTGCCGCCGCCGCCGCCGCCAGCCGCCCCCGCCTTCGCCGCGGTCGTGCCGACCGAGTTCAAGAGTGCGGCCGGTGCCACCGGAGCCATCGCTGCCGATGGGATCGTGCTCGTGACCGGCAGCCTCGCCAAGGATGTCTACACCATCAAGGCGATCGTTCCGCCGGGGGGGAACGTCTCGGCGGTCAAGCTCGAGGCCCTTACCGATCCGAGTCTCCCCGCGATGGGGCCGGGACGGGCCGGAAACGGCAACGTCGTTCTCAGCAGGTTTGCGCTCCAGTCGGGGGCACCGGGGAGCGCCGATGCGCCGAACGTCGTCAAGCTGGCGACGGCCAAGGCTGATTTCGAGCAGGGGGGATATCCCGCTGCGGCCACGATCGACGACAATCCGGAATCGGGCTGGGCGATCGCCCCCGAGGTCGGCAAGGATCACGCGTTGACCTTCGAGCTTGCCCCCGAAGTGGCCCTGCCGGCCGGAAGCCTCCTCCTGTTCACCATCGAGCATCAGTTCGCCGACGGCACCCACAACCTCGGTAAGTTTCGCCTCTCCCTGCTCCAGTCTCCTCTTCCGCCAGCTCCGTGACCGATCCCGATCCGATCGTCGATGCCACTCCACCGGCCCAGCCAGCCGGTGCGCCGGCGTTGCTCTCGGTGACCGTGAATGGCGAACCGAGGGCCTTTGCCACCGGGGCATCGGCCCACGATGCGGTCACGGCCCTGGGCCTCGCCGGCCGGCCGCTCGCGGTGGAGATCAACGAGCGGATCGTCCCCCGGCGCGACTTGGCGGCGTGGACGCTCGCGGCAGGGGATCGGATCGAGATCGTGACGCTCGTCGGCGGCGGTTGATCGCTGGAGCGCTCGTTGCCGCCCCGCCCCGAACGCGATCGCCGGTGAGCGGCCGATTCCGTCGTCCGCGGCCGTGGAGTGCCACCGGTCCGAAAGCCTGCTAGGCTCCAAGCCCTTCCGAGGGTCTCCTCCTCCCGATCCCACGATGCTTCCGCCCCCCATGCTCCCTGTGCAATCGACCGCCGAGACGCTCACCGTCGGCGGGATCACGCTTTCCAGTCGCCTCGTCGTCGGCACCGGGAAATACCGCTCCTATGCCGAGATGGCCCGTTGCCTCGAGGCAGCGGGAACCGACTGCGTCACGGTGGCCGTGCGGCGCGAGCGGCTGGTCAACGCAGCCGGCGAAAACATCCTCGACCACCTCGATCCGAAGCGCTACACGATCCTCCCCAACACGGCTGGATGCTTCACCGCCGACGAGGCGGTGCGCGTCGCCCGGCTCGGCCGCGAGCTGCTCCGCGATCTCGGCAATCCCGGCAGCGAGTGGGTGAAGCTCGAAGTCCTCGGCGACACACGCACGCTCCTCCCCGATCCGATTGGCACGCTCGAGGCGACGATCCGGCTCGTCGCCGAGGGCTTCGCCGTTCTCGTCTACTCGAGCGACGATCCGGTTCTTGCCCGGCGGCTCAAAGAGGCCGGGGCGGCGAGCGTGATGCCGGCCGGGAGCCCGATCGGCTCCGGGCAGGGGATCCTCAATCCCAACGCCCTGAAGATCTGCCTCGAGTATCTCAAGGGGGACGACCCCGACTATCCCGTCATCGTCGATGCCGGGGTCGGCACCGCCAGCGACGTCGCCGAGGCGATGGAGCTCGGTGTCGATGGCGTCCTCCTCAACACCGCCATCGCCCACGCCAACGATCCGCTGCGGATGGCCGCGGCGATGCAGGCAGCCTGTTACGCGGGCCGGCAGGCGTTCCTTGCCGGGCGGATCCCCCGCCGTCTCTATGCCACCGCATCCAGCCCCGACGAGGGACGGATCGGTCACTCTGCCGGAGGCTGACGCGTGCTCGCCAAACGAATCATTCCCTGCCTCGACGTGGAGAAGGGGCGTGTCGTGAAGGGGACGAAGTTCCTCGACCTCGTCGATGCCGGCGATCCGGTCGCGGTCGCCGCCCGCTACGAGGCGGAGGGGGCCGATGAGCTGGTGTTCCTCGACATCACGGCCAGCCACGAAGAACGCTCGATCATGCTCGATGTGGTCCGCCGGGTGTCGGAGACGGTCTTCATGCCGTTCACCGTTGGCGGCGGGATCCGGACGCTCGATGACGCCTGTCGGCTGATTCAGGCAGGCGCGGAGAAGGTGAGCATCAATTCCGCCGCGGTGCGGACGCCGGAGCTCGTTTCGCGCGTTGCCGACCGGCTCGGCAGCTGTGCCACGGTCGTCAACATCGACCCCAAGCGGGTGATGAAGGATGGCCGGGAAATCTGGGAGGTGTTCGTCAGCGGGGGACGGGTGCCGACGGGGCTGGAGGCCGTGGCCTGGGCCCGCGAGGTCGAGCGGCTCGGTGCCGGGGAGATCGTCCTGACCTGCATGGACCGCGACGGCACGCGCGATGGCTACGACCTGGAGATCACCGCCGCGGTCAGTCGCGCCGTCGGCATCCCCGTCGTCGCCAGCGGCGGCGCCGGTCGGCCCGATCATCTTGCCGACGCGATTACGCTCGGCGGGGCCGATGCAGCCCTGGCCGCTGGCATCTTCCACTTCGGCCAGTGTACGATCCGGGAGGTCAAGGATCTGTTCATCCGTCGGGGGATTCCGGTCC
>CAMARC010000061.1 GCA_945860405.1 Candidatus Kuenenia stuttgartensis
CCGCCGCCGACTCCGAGGAACCGGAACCGACCAATCGGACCCGGGCCGACCGAATCCTACCGAGGTGCTCGCTCACGGTGCGTCTCCAAGGGAAGCGGTCGCAGAAAGGCGAATCCCCCCAAGGGTTAAGGCGAACGATCGAGCCAAAACCGGACACGGCCGGCAAAAAAATCTTTGAAGGGAACGTTTTTCCGGGGAAAACGTCCTCCGGCACCCAGCTTCCCTCCCAGCGGACGAGGGGCTGGGAGCTCTCTCGGGGGATCGTTGCGCCCGCTGATATCGATATTTTGATGGTGGTGCATCTGAAGTGCGCGATGGCGTGGGGAAATCGCCATCCATCCCCTCACCGGAGGCGGACAGTGGGGTCGGCAGCCTGTTATGGTGGCGGCGGTGCGCGGGCCCTCTCGTCCGCCGCTGGATGCCCCCCAGAGACCGATTCTTGCCCCGCTCCCCGTCCGCCCCAGCCGCCCCAGCCGCCCCGTCCGCTTCACCCGCCGCCGTTCCCCCGGATTCCGCGGGCGGGCTCGAGTGGCTGCGCGGGTTTGTCGCCGCGCGGAGCCCCACCGCCGTGGTGGTCGGCGAGGGGGTGGCCGAGACGGGAGTCCCCTGCGAGAAGGGAGCCCCCTGCGAGAAGGGAGCCCCCTGGCAAACACTCCGTCTTGTGAGCCAGACCTGGCGCGGGGTGGCGTGGGTCCACGAGCTCGACGTCGTCTTCCCCGCCTCACCGGCGAGCCGAGGGCCGATGCTGTTGTGGGTCGGCAGTGGCTCGAGCGCCGAACTTCCGGCGACCGATGGGTCCCTCGAACACCCGCCGCAAGGGATCGGCCGGTTGGCCGGTCTTGTCGCTGCCACCGGCCTGCCGGCGGCCATGATCCGACAGGTTCCCTTTCAGCCGATGTTTGGCGGGATGGTGGAGGATGACCTCATTGCCCACTCGTTTATGGAGTTTGTCCGCTCCGGTGAGCCCGATTGGCCGCTCCTCCTCCCGATGGCCAGGGCGGTTGTGGCTGCGATGGACGTCGCCGGCCAAGCGGCTGACGGCGCGGGCATCGGGGTCGATGGATTCGTCCTCGCGGGCTCGAGCAAACGGGGCTGGGCGAGCTGGCTTGCGGCCGCCGCCGACAGCCGCGTCGTCGGCCTCGTTCCGGCCGTCATCGACATGCTCCGGCTCGAGCGCCATGTCCCGCTGCAACTGGCGACCTTCGGCGGCCGAATGTCGGAGATGCTCGACGATTACACCTCGCGGGGCATCGAACAGATTCTCCTCACCAAACGCGGCCGCGAACTCGTCGACGTCGTCGATCCCTGGTCGCACCGGGCGGTCCTCGGTCTGCCGAAGATCGTGGCTTTGGGGACCAACGATCCCTACTGGCCCCTGGGAGCCCTCGATCTCTACCGCGACGGGCTCCCCGGGCTGACTGCCGTCTCCTATGCCCCCAACGCCGGCCATGGCATCCCGGCCGATCGCCTCGCCGGCCTCCTGGCGGCGCTCGTCCTCCACGCCGCCGGCCGCTGCCCCCTCCCCACGCTGACGTGGACATTCGACGCCGAGCCCGCCGGGATCACGGTGCGGCTGACCTGTGACGAGCCGCCGGCGGAGGTCAGCCTCTGGCAGGCGACCGCCGACGGGCCCGACTTCCGCCTCGCCCGCTGGACGCCCACGCCCCACAGAATCGAGAGCAACGCCGACGGTGGTCGATGGGTCATCCCGCTCCCGGCCGACACGGCACGCTGGACCGCGTCGCTCGTCGAATGCCGCTTCGATCGTGCCCCCCATCCGCTCTGCCTGTCGACGAGCGTCCACCGTCATCCCCCCGCATCCCTCGCCCCGTCTGCCGCCACCCGGTAGGCTTCCCCTCCCGCCGGTTTCGCCCCGCTGCTTCGCTCCCCTCCTCCGCCTCTCCCCTGGTTGACCGCCGATGCGCTGGTTCTGGATCGACCGCTTCACCGAGTTTGTCCGACACACGCGGGCCACCGCCATCAAGGCGGTCACGCTCGCCGAAGAGCATCTCCACGACCATTTCCCCGGCGCGGCGGTCGTGCCGGCGACCCTGATCCTCGAGGGGATGGCACAGACCGGCGGCATCCTCGTCGCCGACAACCTCGATTACAAACTCCAGGTCGTGCTCGCCAAGGTGGCGGGGGCCGACTTCCACTTCGAGGTCGTGCCTGGGGACGTCATCCGCTTTGACGCGGTGATCGTCGAGACGATGCCGGGCGGATCGCTGGTGAGGGTGGTCAGCCGGGTGGGCGATCGGGAGCAGGGAGAGGCCGACCTCTACTTCGGCCACCTCGTGGCAGGGACGACGATCCCGAAGCTCTTCAAGGACGGGGAGATGCTCGCCTGGATCGACCACCTGCGGATCTGCGAGGTGGCCACGAACCCCGACGGCTCGAAGGCGCCGCGGATGGCGTGACGATGCGCCGCCGGCGGACGCGGTAGCAATCACCAGCGCTGATTGAGTCTGGTTGCCGTCTCGATCAAGAACGCGCAGAAAGCGCGGATCTGAGTCTGAAACGGCGGTTGCTGGCTGCCGGCCGCTTCTCGGCCGAAACGTTGACGGGGGAATCTCGAGCACTTACCTTTTCTAGTCGCCCTGGGGGCTCCTGGACGACTGCAACCTCATTTGTGCGGGCCAGGGTCGAAGAGCGTCTCGTCAAACGTCAGCTCGATAAGGGGGTTTGTGATGCCAGCTTCCGTTCGACTTTCCACCGCCTTGACACGTCGAGCCCGCGAGTCGGCCCGCCGCCGAAGCGACCGCAAGCTGAGGATCGAATCGCTGGAACCAAGGCTGGCGCTCGCCACTGGGCCTCTCGGTACGCTCGTGTCGATCGTTGATGACATCGGCCGCGATCTGCTCGCGGCGACGTCGTCCGGGACGGCGGTGCCGGTCAACGAGGGGCATGAGATCGCGGCGATCGTGAGGCTCACACGGCAGCCGAGCGCCCCCGTCCGGGTTGGGTTCTCGAACTCCGACCCACTCGAAGTCGGCCTCGGTCGCAGCAACGGAGAGTCCGGCAACGCCTCGCTCGAGTCACCTACCCCACTCACCTTCACTCCCTCGAACTGGAACATCCCCCAGCTGCTCTCGATCCGGGCGATCGAGGATGGCGTCGCTGACGGCACTCGGCAGATTCCGTTGCGAGTATCCTTTGCCACTGCTGGACGAGCCCCGCTTGCGAGGACCCTCTGGATCGAGTCGGTTGACTCTTCCGCGTCGAGTCCTGTGATCGCCGCCTCGGGTACCTTCAGGGGACCCGTCGAGGGCACCGGTTCGGGCGGCAACCTCGCCGCGACCTACGGCGTCAACAAGGGCACCGCCACCTTCCGCGTCACCTCGGCGCAGTTGGCGAATGTCCGTGACCGCGTGATCGCGATCGACTACGCGGTCAACGCCGCGAATAAGGTCGTCGTCGAGGCCGTCCGCGGTTTCAGCCCCGCCGGATTGAAGGCCGATCTCACCTACCGCGTCGGCAGCGACGGCGTGCCCGGTCTCTCTGGCACGCTGAAGCTCTCGCAGCCTGCGCTCGGCAAGCGGGTCACGCTGCGTGTCACGGCGGCACTTGTGACCCCGAGTATGCCGCGTCTCGACGGCTATGCCCCCTCCACGACCACCAAGGTGACGGTCGGCGGATCGCCCGAGAACATCGCCGTCGCAGCCGATGGTTCCGCCTGGGTCGCCAATCCGGGCCTCGACGCAGTCCAGCGGCTTGTGCGCCAGAACGGCATCTGGACCATCTCCGACACCGTCCTGGTCGGTAAGCGTGCCGAACGAGTCGCCGTCGCCCCGGACGGCTCCGCCTGGGTCATGAACTCGGGCGACAACACGCTCCAGCAGATCGTGAAGCAGGATGGCCGGTGGAAGGCAAAGTCGCCCGTCGCCGTCGCCGTTGATCCCTCGGCGATCGTCGTCGCCAAGGATGGCGCCGTCTGGGTCGCGAGTTCCACCGCGAACGTCGTCCAGCGGATCGCAGCGGTCAACGGCGTGCCCCTCGTCACCGCCACACTTTCTGTTCGCGCCGGCTCCGCGGCCCTTGCCATCGGAAAGGATGGTGCGATCTGGGTCGCGAGCAAGACCGCAAACACCGTCCAGCAGATCTCGGGCACCGGCACCGGCTGGGTCGCCGGTATCCCCATCGCCGTCGGCTCCGCTCCCGCCTCGATCTCAGCCGCGGGCGACGGCTCCGTCTGGATCGCCAATACCGCCGGCAACTCGATCCAGAGGATCGTCAAGATCGGAGCGGTCTGGAAAGCGCAGACGCCGATCCACGTCGGGAGAGCCGTGGCCGCCGTCGCGGCCCATCACGACGGGTCGGTGTGGGTCACGCATGCCGACGGCGGCACGATTCAACGTTTCGTGTCCGCGAGGAGCGGTTGGACGGCCCAGGCCCCGATTCATTCCGGCGGTTCGATCGCAGCCGTTTCCACCGCGCCCGACGGCTCATTGCTTGTGGCGGTCCCGCAGGCCGGCACGATGACCGCTGTTTCGGCGGTGCCGGCCCAGGTACAGAACCTCGCCGTCGCTGCCACGGGCGTCGGCAGCCTCTTCCTCTCTTGGGACGCACCGGCCGGTGGTGCCACGAGCTATAACGTGACGGTTTACAACGGCGGCACGACCACCACGCGGACAACAACAACAACGTCGACGAGCATGTCGTTCCCCGGGCTCACCGTTCTCGCGAACGTGAAGAATCCCTACTACACCTTCACGGTCACGCCCGTCAATGCAGCCGGAAGCGGCACCGCCGCATCGACCAGCTTTATGGCCAGTGGCGCCATGGTCAGCGTCGGCAGCAGCCCTGGATCGCTCGTCAGGGCGACGGACGGCTCGCTCTGGGTGGCGAACTACCTGAGCGGGTCCATTCAGCAGATCCTCAACATCAACGGTGCCTGGACGGCACAGCCTGCGATCGCCGTGGGCACATACCCTCTCTCGCTCGCAGTCGGATTGGACGGATCCGTCTGGGTGACGAATGGTGGGCAGAGTGGCAATGTCCAGCAGTTCGCGAATGTGAATGGCGTCTGGCAGATGCAGTCGTCGCTGACGATCGGAGGAATGATCGGCACGACTTTCCAGCACCCCATTGACCTCACGACCGGACTGGATGGATCGATCTGGGTCTCGATTGCTGCGTCGAATAACGTCCCCGCCACCGGGACCTTGATGATGAGCACCGCCCCCGGTTCTCAGAGCAACGGATCGGTCGTCACAAACGCCGTCCAGCAGATCATGAACGTCAACGGAACGTGGACACCACAGCCCGCCATCAATGTCGGCACAGGGCCAACTGGGCTCACAACCGGCGCGGACGGATCGATCTGGGTTGCCAATACCCAAAGCGATACGGTCCAACGGATTGCAAAAGTTAACGGAACGTGGGTGCCCCAACCGGCTGTCAGTGTTGGGTCGTCTCCGTCTGGTCTCACCGTCGGCTCGGACGGATCCGTCTGGGTTTCGAACAACTCAAGTAGTACCGTCCAACAGATCGCACAAGTAAACGGCGTGTGGACGGCCCAGTCGGCGATCAGGGTCAACAAATCCCCGTCCCCCATCATCGCCGGAGTGGATGGATCCATCTGGGTGGCGTTTATCGGGAGCGGTCTCATCCAGCAGATCCGACGTGTGAACGGCGCGTGGGTGGCCCAAAGTGCGATCCCCTTCGACGAGGTCGTGTCGGCATTGGCGGCGGGCGAGGATGGGTCGGTCTGGGGCTCCTTTGGAGCTATCAACCAAGTTGATCAGGCTGTCTTTGCCCCTTCGATCGCGCGCGATCTTGCAGTCACAGCAGAGCCAGGGTCCGGCGAGATCACGCTCGGCTGGACCGCCTCTCTCACGGGAGGTATGCCGCTCATCTCGTACACGGTGACGGCCTATCAGGGCACGACGACCCGGACTATGACTACGTCGTCGACCTCGTGCACGTTCAGCGGGTTATCGCTCGGTCAGGCATCGACCTACTTCACGGTCGTGGCCTCCAACTTCGTCGGTACAAGCCCCGTAGCTTCCCTCTGGGTGTCGGCCGCCGGCAGCCCCATCGAGAGTTCGAGTCTGTCGATGGGCATCGTCACCGACGGAACGCCCGTCACGGACGGCGGATTCGATGGCAATGGGTATGCCTATTCTTGGGAGGCGTTGGGGGCCTCCCCAACGCTCGCTTGGAATGGCGTGACGTTCAACTTGGCAAGCCCGAATCAGCCCAACTGCACGTCGGCGCACGGCCAGACGATCCCGATACCGCAGGGCGACTACAAAGCTATCAATCTCGCCGGGGCGGCCGTGAACGGCTCCCAGCAAAACCAGCAACTCACGCTCAGCTTCACCGACGGCTCGACGGTTGTCTGGACGCAGTCGTTCAGCGACTGGGGTAGCCCGCAGAACTACGGCCATGAGGCAATCATTTCCACGCAGTCCTACCGCGATACCTCGTCGGGGGGCAAGGATCAGTTTGCAAATCGCGTCTACGGCTACACGTACACCATACCCTCCGGCAAGACTCTCGCTAGCATCACGCTGCCCAACAATAGCAACGTCCGCCTGCTCGATATCCAAATGTCGAACTCGACGTCGGTGGACCTGTCAAGCCAGTACACTTCCTGGGGTGTCGCCAACGGCAGCACCCAGGTGTCCAACAAGAAGGGGTTCGACGGCGGAGGCTATTACTACTACTCGGGGAATCTCGGCCCCCTCGTCGCCTGGGGCGGCGCGACCTTCAACTTCGGGCCGGTGCCGACCTCGAACAAGGGCCAAAGCAACGTGGTTCGGGCGGCGGGGCAGACAATCGAACTTCCCTCGGGCGACTACCGCTGGCTTTACCTTGCCGGCGCTGGGGCGAACGGGAGCCAGGCGAATCAGAGTTTTTATTTGAACTTCTCGGACGGCTACAGCATTCGCTGGACGCAGTCCTTCAGCGACTGGTGCAGTCCGTCGAACTTTAGCGGAGAGTCAATTATCCAGATGCAGCCCAATTGGGTGAATCAGGTGGGTAAAGTCCACAGCCAGACGAACTATGTCTACGGATACGCCTACCAGATTCCGGCGGGTAAGACCGTCGTCTCCGTCACGCTGCCGAACAACTCCAATGTCGGTGTTCTCGGCATGGCCATGCTGTGATGGCCGTCGCGAAGCAGAATGTCCTTCTGGAAACCGGAGTGTCTGACGGCGGGGCAGGCACCTCGAGGCGTCCACTGGGGGCCACGAAGCGCATCCGCTCCCACAAAGCGCATCCGCTTGGTGCAGAGCGTTGCGAGAGGCACTCTCCGGAATTTGTTTTTCCGGACGATCGGAGGGGAGGAACTGCCGAGGGAAGCATTCCAAGGAACAGGAAGTCGGCTTCACTCTCCAGCCAAGCGTTCGAGCGCTCCGAGCGGCACTTCGACCCAGTCGGGGCGGTTGGCCAGTTCGTAGGCCAACTCGTAAACCGCCTTGTCGAGCGTGAAGGCGGCAAGCAGGCGCCGCTCCTCGTCGGCATCGGCCGGCCACCACGCGGCCCCCGCGGCGCCGCGGCGGTAGGCCGCGAGGAACGCTTCAGCGAGTGTGGCTGGATCGCCGGGACCTGCGCCGTGGAGCCGATCGACATGCGCGACGAGATAGTCAAACGAGCGCAGCATTCCGGCCACATCCTTGGCGGCGCTTGTCTTCCTGCGACGCTCGGCGAGCGGCCGCGTCGGCTCCCCCTCGAAATCGATCGGCATCACCCGCTCGGCGCTCGCATCGACGAGCACTTGGCCGAGGTGGTAATCGCCATGCACGCGGATATCGGCGGCCGTCGTGCCGGCGGCGGCAAGCGCTTCGAGCTCAGCACAGATTCCCGGGGCCTTCGCGGCCAGGCGCGAGAGCCGCGGGGCGAACCGCGCTCCCGAGGAAGCCTGGGGCGCCAGAGCGTCGAAGACGTCGCGAGCGTGGGTCGCGAGGCGGTGGCCCAGTGCCCGCCGCCCCGCGGCCGTGGCCGGCTCGGGAGCGAAGTCGGGGAGATCGTGGCGCGAGGCGAGGGCCCGGTGCATCTGCGCTGTGACCGTGCCGAGGTGCCGGGCCACGTCGAGCATGCTGTCGCGCTTGGCCCCGTCGAAGCCGCCGTCGGCCAACCGCTCGACGAGAAAGTCCCAGGCACTCGTGCAGCCGGGCTCGAAGGCGTGGAGCGTGGCCACGGCCGCGCGATCCCCCTGCGGATCCACCGGGACGTATTCGACCCAGCCGCAGAGCTCGGGCGTGCCCCGCCAGTCGGTTGCGGTGGCGAAGAATCGACCGAACTCGACCTCGGGATGGATCCCCGGCCGCGCCTGCCTGAGGAGCTTGAGCACAAGCGCGCCGTTGGCTGCGCCTGCCCCCTCGATGACCAGCGACGTGTTGGAAGCGTCTCCCCCGACGGGGCGGACGCGGAGATCGGCGGCGCGAAACGCCACGCGGGGGAAAAGAGGCGAGCCGCCTGGGGGCCGAGCCTCGACGGGCCGGCCGACAAGGCTGCCATGGAGGCCGGTCACGGCGCCCCCGCCGAGGGCGAGCATGGCGATCGCCGCAGCCAGCACCGGCGCAGCGGCGGCGTCGCGGCCGGTGAGGGGATCGACCGGGACGACGAGCACCGTGCCAGCGCTTTCGATGATCGCGACGGCAAGCGCCCCCGTCCCCGGCATCTCCAAGAGATCGATCGCGCGCACGCTCGCTTCAGCGCGGTCCTTGCCAGGAAACCAACGGGCTTTGGGGAGCCATGGGGCGATCCGGGCCGAGAGGTCGGCAAGCACCCCGGCACGATCGTCGCGGCGTTCAGCGGACATCGGTCTCGGGCTCCGTGGTGAGGCGGAGGACGTGGAGCGGCTTGTCGGGCGTGCAGATGATCCGCGGAGCATGGCCCGCGGGCCAGCGATGGACGAGCGGCTCGAGGAGATCGTGGGCCACGATCGCCGTCTCCGGATCGAGCCCGAGGGGAGTACCGTCGAGGTGGAGGAGGCCGGCGCGGGAGCGATTCGGCTCGAGGTTCACGATCACGAGGATCGTGTTTGCGCTGCAAGCATCATGACGGACCCAGGCGAGGAGATGGTCGTCGTCGATTCGTTGCACGAGTGGCGGCCGATTGAGCACGAGCGCCGGCTCGTCGCGGCGGATCTGGTTGAGGCGGGCAATGAAGGGGGCGAGGCTCCCGGGGGCGTCGAGATCGCGGTGGCGGAGTTGGTATTTCTCCGAGTCGAGGTATTCCTCGCTCCCCGCTTTGAGCGGCACGGCTTCGAGGAGCTCCATGGCGGGGCCATAGATTCCCCACGTGCCCACCGAGAGCGCGGCGAGGGCCAGCCGAACTTCAAACATCGGCCGGCCCCCCTCCTGGAGCGTGGCGTGGAGGATGTCGGGGGTGTTTGGCCAAAAGGCGGGGCGGAAGAAATCGGCCAACGGTGGCGTCGTCACTTCCGTGAGGTAGTCGGCCGTCTCCTCCTTCTCCGTCCGCCAGGTGAAGTAGGTGTACGACTGCGTGAAGCCGAGCTTCGCGAGGCGGAACATCGTCTTCGGCCGGGTGAACGCCTCGGAGAGGAAGAGGACGTCGGGGTGGTCGCGACGGACCCTTGCGATCAGCCATTCCCAAAACGCGAACGGCTTCGTGTGGGGATTGTCGACCCGGAAGATCTTCACCCCCTCCTCCACCCAGAAGAGAACGACCTCGAGGAGCGCCTGCCAGAGCGCCTCCCAGGCCGGGCAGGCGAAATCGAAGGGGACGATGTCCTGATACTTCTTCGGCGGATTCTCCGCATAGCGGATCGTGCCGTCGGGGCGATGGCGAAACCATTCCGGATGCGCACTCACCCACGGATGATCCGGAGCGCACTGGATGGCGAGATCGAGGGCCAGCTCGAGCCCCAAGCCCGCCGCCCGGTGGCGGAGCCGGGCGAAGTCGGCGCGGTCGCCGAGCGCGGGATGGATCGCCGTGTGACCCCCCTCGGCGGCCCCGATCGCCCACGGGCTGCCGACGTCTTCGGGGCCGGCGGTGACGGCGTTGTTTCGCCCCTTGCGATGGGCCCGGCCGATGGGGTGGATCGGAGTCAGATAGAGGACGTCAAACCCCATCTGCTGCACGGAGTCGAGTCGCTCGGCGAGATCGGCAAACGTGCCATGCTTCCCCGCCTCTCCCGACCACGAGCGCGGAAAAACCTCATACCAGCTCCCCACTGCCCCCCGACGGCGATCGACCCACACCGGCCGGGGCGCGTCGAGGTGGACCGCGGTGCCGCTGGCGTCGGCCCCCGAGCGGGCTGCGGTGGCAACGGCTGCGACGACCCCAAGATCGGCCGCCTTCGTCGCCCAGTCGGCTGCGTCGAAATGGCGGCCGGCGGCCTCGAGCGTGGCCCGGAGCGGCGCTGGGGCCTGCGCTGCCACGGCGTCGACGAGCGCCCGCCCCACGGCTCGTTCTGCCGTCACCGCCTCGCCCGCTTCGAGGCGCCGGGCGAGGTCGCGCAGCCAAGAGGCGTAGTCGTCGATCCGGGCGACGACGTCGTACTCCCACCCCCCGATCCGGTCGAGCGGCACGCTTCCCCGCCACCGGTCGTTCCCCACGCAGACCATCGGCACGTCGATCCAGACGCCTGCTGTGCCGGGGCGGACGCGGAGCCGGCAGTCGAGCTCGTCATGGCCATCGACGATGATGTCGGCCTCGACGACGAGATCCTCCCCCACGACCCGCTTCACCGCGAATCTGCCCCCATCGACCTCCGGACCGATCCTGTCGATGACGACCCGCGACGGGGCCCCAGGGAAGGCGTGCGGAGGGCCGATCGGCTGGGAGGAGGGCATGAGAAGCTCCAGGGCGGGGCCTGCCGGGGCTGGCGCGGCGGGACGATGGCGGCGAGGACGGGGGGGACGCGGCGGGCGGAACGGCAGTGTAGAAAAAGATCCCGCTGGCCGGCGACAGCCCGCGGACGAGGTCTTGCCACACGTTCGAGCGTTGCCATGCTCCCTGCTCCCGATTCCGCTGGGCCGACGAGCGATGTCGAGGTCACCGTCGAGGTGGCCGGCCGGCAACGCTCCGCCGTGGCCTGTGTGCCGGACGGTCCTGCGCCAGCCGCCGGTTGGCCGGTCGTGCTCGCCTTCCATGGAGGGCAGAGCTACCCTGAGCAGATGCGCGGATTCTCCGGGCTCGACGAGTTTGCCGCCGCGGGGGCCGCGGTGGTCGTCTACCCGACGGGGACCGGCAGCAGGGAGGGAATCCTCACCTGGAACGGCGGCAACTGCTGCGGCGAGGCTTTTCAATCGGCAAGTCACGACGTCCGGTTTGTCGATGCACTCCTCGATCGGCTCATCGATCGGCTGCCCGTCGACCCGCGCCGGTGCCATGCCACCGGGATGTCGAACGGGGCGATGATGGCCTATCGCGTGGCCGCGGAGCTCTCAGAGCGGATCGCCTCGATCGCCCCGGTGGCCGGCCCGCTCGCCCTGGCGACGATTTCCCCCGCCCGCCCCGTCCCCGTCCTCCACTTCCACGGCTCGCTCGACCAATTCACGCCGCTCGAGGGGGGCGTGGGGCGACGGAGCGTGACCCGCACCTGCCACCGCGGCATCGTCGATGGCCTGTTGGATTGGGTGCGGGCCAACCGGCTCCATCCCGAGCCCGTGCGCACCGCCATCCCCTCGGCGGATGCCGGGATGACGATCGAAAGGATCGCCTGGGGAAAGCCCGATGAGGCGGAGGTAGTCCTCTACACGATCGATGGCGCGGGGCACACCTGGCCGGGGCGGGTGCCCGACTCGTTCTATCTCGGCACCTCGGCCCTTGGCTTCCCCGCCAATCCGCTGATCCTCGATTTCTTCCGCCGCCATCCGCTGGCGGGCTGATGCCGGCCGCGTCAGTCGTCGAGCCGGTAGATCGCGGTGTCGGTGCGGAGGAAGATCGCCCCGTCGGCTGTGGCCAGCGAGGCGAGCGTCCGCCCCGGAAGCTCGTTGGTCGCCAGCTCCTGGAACGTCTTCCCAGGGGCGATCACCTTCGTGACGCCGTTTTCGTCGGTGATGTAGATCCGACCGTCGGCGTGGAGGGGGGAGGCGGTGCAGTCGCCGCCGAGGCGTTCCTGCCAGTGGACCGTGCCCGAGCGGGCGTCGAGGCAGGAGATCACGCCGTTGTCGCTCACCATGTAGAGCTCGTCGCCAACGAGGAGCGGCGAGGCGTTGCGCGGCACCGCTTTCGTCGTCTTCCAGGCGACCCGGTCGTCGCCGAGTTCCCCCGTGCCGTCGAGGGGGAGGGCGTAAAACACCGGCGTGTCGTAGCCGGAGCTCACGAACGTCAGGCCGAAGCCGGTGACGGGGCGCGGCACGTTGGAATAGCCGCCGGGATAGCGGAAGCGCCACCGCTCCGCGCCGCTCTCCGGGGTGTAGGCGATGACAAACTCACCGCCGCAGCTGACAACGATTGGCTTGCCATCGACCGCGGCGAGCGTCGGCGTGGAGTAGGCCATCCGTCCCTCACCGCGCGGCTGTCGCCACACCTCCTTCCCCGTTGTCTTGTCGAGGGCGACGACGAACTGGATATCGGTGCCATCGCAGGCGATGACGAGGAGATCACCCACGACAACGGGCGAGCCGGCCGGGCCGTGGCGATGGTTGTAGTCGAGCTTCGCCTTCCAGAGGATCTCCCCGTCCCGCGACAGGCAGGCGGTGCCGTGGCTGCCGAAGTGGACGAACACCCGCTCTCCATCGATCACTGGCGTCGGAGAGGCGTGGCTGTTTTTGGTGTGCACGCTTCCCGGCTCGGCAGGGGCGAAGACCTCGATCGACTGGTCTAGAGCGCCGCTGGCGGCATCGAGCCGGAGGACCCGCAGCGAGCGGCCGTCATCGACGCCGGTCGTGAGCCAGATCTTCCCGCCGGCGATCGCCGGGGAAGACCACCCCAGCCCGGGGATGTCGGTCTTCCAGACGACATGCTCCTCGGCGCTCCACGTGAGCGGCAGCCCCTCCTCGTCGGAGTGGCCCTGCTGCCCCGGCCCACGAAACTCCGTCCAGTCGGCCGCCCGGCTGACGGTGGCGGCGGCAAGAAGAATGCCGATGACGCTCGGCAGGAGGGATCGGGTGGGCATCGGAGGGCTCCGGGGGGAAGGAGCCGGCAGGATACCAGGGGGGATGGCCGCCGCGTCGACAACGCGCCGGGCATGGCCTAGGCTTCGTCAAGGGGAGGGCCCGTCGGCGGCGTCGACCGGTTGGAGCCGCCCCCTTCCCGTCCCCAAAGGCTCTGTCGGCTGCTGGCCCACGAGAGTGTTCCAATGTCCCCTGCCCCGACTCCCCGTCCTGCTGCTCCCCGGCCTGCTGCCGACGGCCGCCGGCACGGGCCGCGCTCCCCTGTGTCGGCCGGGGCGCGGTGGACGCCGGCCAGGCTGGCCATCGTGGGGGGGCTTGCCGTCGCCGCCGCCGCCCTGATTGTCCGTGGCGTCGTCAGTTGGAACGAAGCCCGCGCCGAGCGGCTGGCGACGGCCTGTCTGCAGGCCCATCGGGCGGAGGATTATGCCGCCGAGGAAAAGCTCGCCCGGGAGTGGGTGGTGGCCTTGCCGGGAGCCGCGGAACCGCTCTTCTTTCTCGCCCAGGCCCAACTCGGCCTGGGGAAGCAGCGCGAGGCCGCCGAGACGCTGGGGCGGCTTCCGGATGGCGACCGGTTGACGCTTACCGCCCTGGGAGACCGGGCCGATCTCCTCTTCGGCGATCTCCAGGATCCCCGCGAAGCTGCTCGGACCTGCGAACGGATCCTCCGGCTCGATCCGGCCAACGGCGAGGCTCACCGCCGGCTCTGCTTTTTCTACGCCGCGACGCTCCAACGCGAGAAGCTCGCCGCCCAAGCCCGCCGGGCGATCGACCTCGGGTGCGAGACCCCGGAAGCCTACGTCTACGTCGTCGGCTCCGACTGGCTGACCCTCTCCAACACGCTGACCGTCAACAGCCATTGGCTCAAGGCGTCCCCTGAGGATGAGCTGTTCCTCGTGGCGGCGGCCCGCGGGTTTGTCAGCAACAGTGGCCTGGAGGACGAGGTGGCGGAGCCTGAGGAGTCGGCGGGGGGGGAGCAAACGGTGCCCGAGCACGACCGGCGCCTCAGGGAACTCCTCGATCGCTTCCCCGGCAACCTCGAGCTCCTTGCCTACTTCCTCCAGAAGGCGACCACCCGGGGGGACATCGACGAGGTGACGACGCTCCTCGGGCAAGCGCCCCCCGAAGCGGAGGCCGACAACCGCTTCTGGCGGTTCAAGGGGTGGGTGCATGACCAGAGCGACCAGCCGGCCGAGGCGGAGGCGGCCTACCGCCGGGCGCTGGAGATCGACGCTTACGACTTCGCCACGCAGCACCAGCTGGGGGGAGCGTTGCGGAAGGAGGGAAAGCTCGACGAGGCGGCCGATTTTGTCCGCTTGGCGGCCGTGGGACGCTCCTTGCGGAAGACGATCCTCGAGCAGCCCGATGTCCGCACGATCCCGCCGGGCGTCCTCGGCGAGATGGGGCGCTATGCGGAGGGGTGTGGCGATCGAGACGTCGCCGGGAGGATCTCCGCGCGCCTTCGGCAGATCGGCACACCCCCGTCTGCCGGTGGCCCGCCGCGTTCTGAGGTGCAAATCCCTTGACGGCGGCAGCATGGTGGAATTAGATTTCTTGAGGGTGGGTCGTTCGGGGATCCCGGAAAAGATTTGTTTCCCGGGATGACGAGGCTCGATGCATCCTAGAAACGCGCGTTGGCCGTCGATTGGCCGGGGCGGAGGTTCTGGGGGCACGAGGCTCGGTGGCTTTTCCGGGGGGCTCTCTGCCAGGCTGCAAGCACACTGCAACCAGACTTCCCTGTTCGTTGTCCAGCTTCGTTCTTCAGGTCGATTTCATCGTTCGTTTCCTCATCATCCGCACCGTCGTCATCTTCCCTGCGTAGACGCTTCCGCCCGGCAGCCTGCTGCCTCGCCACGACCGCTGGGAAATCAAGGCATTCCAACACCATGGTCAACCGCTCTGCTTTTTCGATGCTCAGGTTTTCGATGGTCAAGCCGGTCCAAGCTCTCCTTCTCGGGGCCGTGGCCCTCGTCGTCGCTGGCTGCGGAGCCGGTGGCCCCTCGTTCAGTCCCGTCGGCGGAAAGCTGACGGTCGACGGGAAAGTGCCGGCCAACGTCCAGGTCTCCTTCTACCCCGTCGATGGCAAGGGGCCGATCGCCTCCGGCAACGTCGACGCCGGCACCGGCCGCTACGACCTCACCAGCAGCGGTGGCGTCGGCAAGCCAGCTGGCAAGGGAGCGGTGGCGGGCAAGTACAAGGTGGTGCTCAACGCCGGCGGCGGCGCCGGGGCGGCGTCGCCCGAGGCGATGATGGCGCAGTACAGCGGCAATAATCAGGGGAAGGCCCCGGCGGCGCCGAAGGCCGCCTTCAAGAAGGAGTATGGCTCGGCTTCCACCAGCCCCAAGGAGGTTGAGGTCAAGTCAGGGACCAATTCAATTGACCTCGATCTCTGAAGTCCGTTGGTCTGTTCTCGCGAGGACATCTGTCCAAACTTAAGCTCGTTGTTCTTTCGGTCTCGTGTTGCTTCCGGTTCCCACGCTCGGTCTCATTTCTCATTCCCTTTGTTCGCAGGTGGCGGATTCCGGTTGGTTCGGTTCCTTCCGTTCAACGTTTGTCAGCACTCGTTTCCAA
>CAMARC010000062.1 GCA_945860405.1 Candidatus Kuenenia stuttgartensis
CCATCATCCCTTCGAGCGCTGGAGCCAGGACGACTACCACGGCCTCGCCGCCTACTTCAGCCAGGTCGGGAGGCGTTCGACGTCGACCCGCGGCGAGGATCTCATCTTCCACAAGCGCGGCGTGGCGGCCGCGGTGAATCCGAAGACGACAGCCAAGATATCTCCTTCGGCCCTGGGCACCCCGGAAGGCCCGATCCCGGCCGATGAGGATCCCCGCCTGCGGCTGGCCGATTGGCTCGTCCGCCCTGACAACCCGTTCTTCGCCCGGGCCTTGGTCAATCGCTACTGGAAGCACTTCCTCGGCCGGGGGCTGGTCGAGCCGGAGGACGATCTCCGCGACACCAATCCCCCCACGAATCCGGCGCTCCTCGATGCCCTCGCCGAGAACTTCCGGCAGTCGAAGTTCGATCTCAAAGCGCTCGTCCGAACCATCGTCCTCTCGCGGACCTACCAAACGAGCACCGTGCCGCTGGAGGGAAACGCCGCCGATCTCCAGCACTTTTCCCACTTCCTCCCCCGCCGGCTCCCCGCCGAGGTGCTCCTCGATTCGATCGATGCCGTCACCGGATCGAGCACGACCTTCGCGAATCTCCCCGCCGGCACGCGGGCGATCGCGCTCCCCGATACGAGCTACAACCGCTCCTCTCCGTTTCTCCAGGTGTTTGGCCGCCCCGATGGGCAGAGCGTCTGCGAGTGCGAGCGGGTGCAGTCGTCGAGTCTCTCGCAGAGCCTCCATCTCCTTTCGGCAGCCGACATCAAGGGGAAGCTCTCCGCCGACGGCGGCCGGGCCGACCGGCTCTCGAAGGCCGACTCGAGCGATCCTGAGAAGATCCGCGAGGTGTTCCTCGCCACGTTCGCCCGCCTCCCCACCGACGCCGAGATGGCGCAGGCCGTCGGAGTGATCGCCGAGCCGCGGACCTCGCCCGAAGGGCAACCGCTCCCCGATTCCCAGGCCCGGCGCGAAAACCTCGAGGATCTCCTCTGGGCGCTGCTCAATGCCAAAGAGTTCCTCTTCAATCACTAGTCGCCAGCCGTTTCAGGAGACGCTCGATGCCTCATCCACAGCCGGGTCGCCGGATTGATTGCCGCTCGCTGGGCATCTGGGTCCTCGCCCTGTCGATGGCGGCCGTCTCCGTTGCCGACCTCCGCGCCCAGTCGGTCTGCCTGCCTCTGCCGCGTTTGCTCACCCTCGTGCCGGCAGGCGCCCAGAAGCCGGGCGGGCAGGGGGCGACGACGGTCGAAGTGAAGGTGTCGGGCGAGCTCCTCGACGGCTGGGAGGCTGGCGGCGAGGCGGTCGCGCCGCAACTCCTCTTCTCCCATCCCGGCATCACCGCCACGCCCATCCTTTCGGGCGAGGGAAAGCCGGAGAAGGATCGATTCCTGGTGACCATCGCCGCTGACGTGCCGCCGGGGCTCCACGATGCCCGGATGATGACGGCGCTCGGCGTGTCGTCGCCGCGCGTGTTCACGATCGGAACGCACCCCGAGGCGCTCCGCACGGAGCCCAACACGACGCCGGCTCAGGCCTTCCCGCTCGCGCCGGGCATGGTCTGCAATGCCCAGGCGACCGCGCAGGCGGCCGATTACTACCGCCTCGAACTCCAAAAGGGGCAGCGCGTCGTCGTCGACTGTGCCGCACGGGGGATCGAGTCGAAGCTCCGCCCCGTCCTCATCCTCGCCGATGCCACCGGCGCCGATCTCGTCGCCGAGCGCCGTGGCGGCCTTCTCGACTTCACCGCCCCGGCCACGGCCACGTATCTCGTCAAGCTCCACGATCTCTCGTTTCAGGGGGGCCCCGAGTGCTTCTACCGGCTCCTCACCCATGATCTCCCCGCCGGCGCTCCGCTTCCGGAGCGACAGGCAGCCGTCGCCCCGGTCCTCACCTTCTCCTGGCCTCCCCCGGGGCTGCCGGCGAAGCCCACCACCGAAGAGATCGAAGGGGCCGATCCGAAGGTGGCGCAGCAGGTAACGCTGCCGCTCGATCTCGGCGGGAGGTTTTTCCCGGCGGCCGACGTCGACAGCTTCGAATTTGAGGCCACGGCGGGGGAGGTGTGGTGGATCGAGGTCGCCTCCGAACGGATCGGCGCACCGACCAATCCCGCCGTCGTCGTCGAGCGCCGCCTGCCGGCAGGCCCCGACGGAGCCCCCGGGGCCTTCGAGGACGCGGCGGAGCTCGCCGACATTCCCGCCCCGATCAAGCCATCGACAAACCACTACGCCTATGACGGCCCTCCTTACGAGGCCGGCTCGGCTGATTGCCTCGGCCGGCTCGAAATCAAGGAGACGGGCACCCACCGCCTCCAGATCCGCGACCTCTTCGGCGGCACCCGCGATGACCCGCTGGCGACTTACCGGCTCGTGGTCCGCAAGGCCCGGCCCGATTTCGCCCTCGTCTGTTGGCCGCTCCACATGGAACTGCGTAACGGCGACCGGGCGGCCCTCTCCAAGCCGCTGGCGCTCCGGAGTGGCGGCTCTGTGTGCCTCGAAGTGGCGGCGATCCGTCGCGATGGCTTCGACGGCCCGATCGAACTGGCCGTGACCGGCCTGCCGGAAGGGGTGAGCGCCACCGGCCTGCGGATTCCGGCCAACGCCACCCGCGGACAGATCCTCGTCACCGCGGCTGAATCTCTTCCGCGGAACCTGGCCTCCATCTCTATCAGCGGCCGAGGGACAGCCGACGGTGAGCCGATCGAACGCCCCTGCCGGCTCGCCGGGCAGTGCTGGCCGATCCGCGATGGCTGGTCGGAGATTCCCTTCCCGCGGCTCCTCGCCGACACGACCCTCTCGACCGGTGGCAGCGAGCCTGCTCCCGTCACGCTCCGTACGACCGGGGCTGGCGTTTCTGCGGCGGCCCCTCTGGAAACTGTCGAAGGGACCGCGATCGACGTGCCGCTCGAGCTCGTCAAGCGTGCCGAGGTGCAGGGCGCAACGCTCCAGATGCGCGTCATCGGCCCCGGCTTCGATCAGATCCCCGGCTTCGAGTTCGACGTCGCGGCCCCGAAGCCCCTCGCCATCGATCTAGCCAAGCTGAAGATCCCCCCGGGCGACCATGCCTTCGCGCTGGTCACGAGCGCCGTGACGAAGTACATCCCGGTGACCGTCGGCCAAGCCACGCCCCCCGCCCCCACAGACATCGCCGAAATCCTCGTCTCGACGCCGATCCATGTGCGGGTGACTCCCGCCGCCAAGGAGGCCACGCCATGAGCCTGTTTTCCGCCAACTGCCCCGGTCCATTCGGACGGATGCCGCTGCCGCACGCCGGCGCGATGGGGCGCCGCGAGCTGCTCCGCGTCGGCATGGCCGGCCTAGGCGGGCTCTCGCTCCCCGGCATCCTCCGGGCCAGGGCCGAGGCTCCAGCTGCCGGCAAGCAGCCAACGGCCGTGATCATGGTCTGGCTCCCAGGCGGTGCCTCCCACATCGACACCTACGACCCCAAGCCGGAGATCTCGAGCGAGTACCGCGGCCCGTTCCAGACGATCCAGACGAAGATCCCCGGGGTGCAATTCACGGAGCTCCTCCCCAGGCAGGCGCGGATCGCCGACAAGTTCACCGTGCTGCGCTCGATGCAGCAGACGGCCGGCGGCCATCCGGCCGGGTCGATGCAGATGCTCTCCGGCGATCCCGACACCCGCGACAAGCCTAAGCCGAAGTTCCCCGACTGGATGACGGTGGCCAACTACCTCCGCGCCAAGGAGGGGCCGCGCGACAACCCGCTTCCCCGTTACGTCGGCGTCAGTCCGCCGCTGGAATACAACGGGCCGGCCTACCTCGGCGATGCCTACCAGCCGTTCGTCGTCTCCGGCGATCCGAATCAGCCGAGCTTCACCGTGCCCCACATCGGCACCGCCAGCGGCCGCGACGGCGCCCGCCTCGACCGCCGCGTCGCCCTCCGCCGGCAATTCGATTCCCTTGAGCGCGCCATCGAAAAGCAGGCCGACTTCCAGGCTCTCGATCAATTCGAGACCCAGGCGATGACGCTCCTCACCAACGCCCGCACGAAGGAGGCCTTCGACCTCTCGCGCGAGGACGACTCGACCCGCGACCGCTACGGCCGCAACGCCTGGGGCCAGCAGCTCCTCATGTGCCGCCGCCTCGTCGAAGCGGGGGTCGACATCGTCACCACACAACTCGCAGGCCCCTTGTGTGGCCGGGTCGGCAACTGGGACGACCATGCCGTCAACCATCATGTCTTCGATGCCCTCCGCTACCGGGCCGATGCCTACGATCAGTCGGTGACGGCGCTCATTGAAGACATCTACGACCGCGGCCTCGACAAGCGTGTCCTCGTCGTCGTCACCGGTGAGTTTGGCCGCACGCCGCGAATCGAGTATTCGCCGAGCACGGGGGAGGGGGCAGCGAGCGCCCCGGCCGGCACGAAGCAACCGGGCCGCGACCACTGGCCGCGGGCCTATTCCAACATCTGGGCCGGCGGCGGGATCGAGACCGGCCGCGTGATCGGGGCCACCGATCGCAAGGGGGAGGATGTCACCGAGCGTCGCTGCACGGCCGGCGACTTCCTGGCGACGATCTACCACCACCTCGGCATCGACGCCCCGCGGGTGACGATCGACGATCTCAACGGCCGCCCGACGCCGGTCGTCGACCACGGCAAGCCGATCGAAGAACTGATGGGCTGACGAAGACGGCGGCGCCCACGGCCGCCGCAGCGACAGGGGGCCATCGATGCGAAGGACACGGTTCACACGGCGTCGGGCCGTCGCCGCCGGTGCCGCTTTGGCGCTCGCGGGGCAGGGGGGATGGTGGCGCTCGGCCCAGGCCGATGACGCCGCGGCCGTGGCTTCCCCGCTCGATCGAGTGTCCATCGCGATCCTCGGCTGTGGGATCCGCGGCCCGGCCCATGCCGAGGAACTACTCTCCGGCCGGCATGGGGCCCGCGTGAGCTGGGTCTGCGATCCCGACCGCGGCCGCGCCGAGAAGCTCGCCGACCAGATCGCCGTCAAGCAGGGATCGCGGCCGCGCGTCGCCTCCGACCTCCGCACGCCGATCGACGATGGCTCCCTCAATGCCGTCATCGTTGCCACGCCGAATCACTGGCATGCTCTGGCCGCGATTCTCGCGATGGAGGCCGGGAAGGACGCCTATGTCGAGAAGCCGGTCTGCCATTCGATCGAGGAGGGGCAGAGGCTGGCTGCGACGGCCGCCCGCACGGGGCGCGTTTGCCAGGGGGGCACGCAGGCCCGCTCGCTTCCCTGCCTCCGCGAGGCGCGCGCCTTCCTCGCCGCCGGCGGTATCGGCAAGCCGACGCTCGCCCGGATGCTTTACACGGGCCACCGCGCGCCGATCGGCGGCCCAGGTGCTTTCCAGCCACCGGCGGGGGTCAACTACGAACTGTTCTGCGGCCCCACGCCCCTCGCGCCACTTTCGCGGCCGCAGTTTCACTACGATTGGCACTGGTTTTGGGCGACGGGCGACGGCGATCTGGGCAACAACGGGATCCACTTTCTCGACGCCGCCCGGACCATGCTTGGCCTCTCGGGGCCCGGCGCGGCGACGCTCTCCTTCGGCACCCGCGCAGGCTACGCCGACGCCGCCGAGACGCCCCACACGCAAACGAGCCTGACGCTCTTCCCCGACGTGACCCTCGTCACCGAGATTCGCAATCTCAAGGATGTCGCCGACGTCGACGGGCTGGGGATGGGCGTACAGATCCACGGCACCGAGGGAAGCGTCGTTTGGAAGGCACACAGCCCGGAGGTGGCCGTCCTCGACCCCGCCGGGATGCCGGTGAAGACACTTCCCGGCGAGGGGAACCATTTCGAAAAGCATGTCGCCAACTTCCTCGCCGCGGTCCGGGCCCACGATCCGCAACTCCTCGCCGCCGAGATCAGCGAAGGGGTGCAGTCGACGGCGCTGTGCCATCTCGGCAACATCTCGTATCGCCTCGGCGAAGAGATCCCGTTTGCGGCCGTCGCAGAGCGAATCGAAGCCCGGCAGCCGAAGGACGACGCGGCAACACTCGTCGACCGCCTCCGCCGGATGCTCGTGGCCAATGGCTGCGAGCCCGCCGACGGCACGATCCGCTGCGGAGAGTGGGTCGAAACGATCGCGGACAACGTGACGAGCGCCGCGGCGCTCGCTGCCGACAGCGGGCCGGTGCTCACCGCCGGGTCGGCCCGCGATCTTGAGCGTCTGGAGTACCGGGCGCCGTTTCTCCTCCCGCCGGCGCGGGGGTGATTCTTGCGGAGATGGGCCAGGGGCCGCGCTCGCCCCGCTCAGGGGGCCATGGGTCAACGGTCGGTGGCGGCCGTTTCACCGGCAGGAAGGGGAACCTGATCAGCCGACGTCAGGTAGGCGACGAGGTCGCGGACGTCGTCATCCGAGAGCTTCGAGAGCAAACCTTCGGGCATGAGCGACTGCTGCTGCACCACCTGCTCGGCGATGTCGTGGCGGTCGAGGACGATCGGCGCCTGGGCGGTCTGGACGGTAAGCGTCCGCTCATCGGCGGCGCTGATCACGCCGGTGATCGCCCGGCCGTCGGCAAGGACGAACGACACCGCCCGGAAGTCGGCCCCGACACTCGCCCCCGGATCGATGACGTTCTCGAGGAGGTAGTCGAGGTTTTTACGGTTGGAGCCAGTGAGATCGGGGCCGAGCTTGCGCCCTTCGCCAAACAACACATGGCAGCTCGCGCAGTCCCTGGCGAAGAGCGCCCGGCCATGCCCGCGGTCGGCCGCTGCGACAACCTCGGCCGAGAGTTCGCTCCGCCAGCGCTCGATGAGCTCCTTTTTGTCAGCCGCGCTGACCCGCACCTGCCCCCACAGCGTCCCGAGTCGCTCCGCGAGCGCCGCGTCGCCGAAATCGGCGATCTGCCGGGCATGGAAGGCGGAGATCTCGTCGGCCCGGATCTGCCCCCCCTCGACGGCATCGAGAAGCTTGGCCGCATAGGCCGGACGGGAGGCGAGGAGATCGACGAGGGCCGAGCGATCAGCGGGGGAATAGATCCCGGCGGGCCCGAGGGCCTTGGCCGGGGTGTCGGGATGGTCGTACCGGGCCAGGCCAGCCAGCGCCTCGGCGATCACGGGGCGGTCACCGAGGAGCCCCTGGAGGAGCGTGGCGCCATCCTCGGGCACCGTGGCCACGAGCGTCCGCACCGCCTGGCGACGGGCCTCGGGCGCAGCTGAGCCGTCGAGGGCCACCTGTCGAACGGTTTCCATGCCCCGTCCCTCGCCGAAGAGGACGTCGAGCTCACGGACGGCCTGCACGGTGGCCTCGTCGGAAGAAGCAGCGAGCGCCGCCGACATCTCCGCGTAGCCGGCCGGGGGCGAGGCCTGCCGCCAGCCACGGAGGCCGTCGGCCAGTCCGGTGACGAGGTCGCGACGCCGCACGGAATCGCCGTCGACGGCGGCCTTGAGGAGCGTCGCCACGAGGTCGGGGCGCTCGTCGACACGCCCCGCCACCCACCGGGCGAGGTTGCGGCGGAGCTGCGGCAGCGCCGTGGTGCCGGCGAGGGCCACCGCCGCATCCGGATGCCGAGCGACCGACGGCGCGAGCCCAAACCAGACGAGCTTTGGAAACTGGGCGTCGGCAGCGAAGGTGTCGTGGGCGGCAAGCGCCCCGGCAAGGCTCCAGGCCGGGCCATCGGCGAGCCGACCGACAGCCGAGGCGAGATGGAGCTGCACCGGGCCTGCCAGATCGGAAGTGGCGAGGGCGACAAGCCGCTCGACAACCGCCGGCGAAGGCTGTCGGCCTCCCGGCGAACAGGCATCAACGAGGAGCCGCACCCCCCAGCTGCGTACGAACGGATCGGGGTCGTCGAGCCGCGCCAGGAGGAAGGTCTCGTCGAGGGCTTGAGTCTGGTCGATCGCAGGCTGGTCGATCGCAGGCTGGTCGATCGCGGGCTGCTTGATCGCAGCAAAGGCCCACAGGGCGCGGAGGCGGTGAGCAGGATCAGCCGCCCCGACGGCGCGTTCGCGGAGCCAGGCGATGTCGGCGGCAAGGTCGTCGCCGCGCAGCGCCCGCTTCTGCCACTCGCGCACCGCCGCCCGGCTCCACCACTGGTCGGCGACGAGGAGATTGCCGCGGAGGGCCGTCCCTTCGAGCCCGGCGACATTGACGCGGGCCGGGGTCCGCGGGGCCCCGTAGACGAGCTTGTAGATCCGGCCGCTGGTGCGATGGACGCCGTCGTGGTCGTGGCACTCGCCGGTGTCGGACCAATCGGCGATATAAACCCCGCCGTCGGGGCCACTGACGAGATCCATGCCGCGATAGAACGGATCGGCGATGAAGCAGAGATCGTCACCGTGCGACGCGGTGTAGCCGGCCCCGAGCGGCGCGAGACGGTCTTGGTTGATCCGTCGGCCGTGGAGGTTGAGCGTGAACACGCCGCCGCGGTACTCCTGCGGCCAGTTGGTGCCGCCGTAGATCATCAGGCCGATGTGGGCATGGCCGCCGCCGGCGGCGCTGGTCTTGTCGGAGACACCGAAGCGGATGTCGCTCCACTTCTCGCCGGTGTCCCAATGGACATGGTCGGCCACCTGCGGGACAAGGTCGTAGACATGCGACTCCAGATCCGTGCCGTACATCCGTTCGGTGTGCGCACCGTACACCGCATGCCAGAGATGGCCGATGACGGTGTTGATGACGAACGTCTCGCCATGCTCGTCGAAGTCGGTGCCCCAGGAGTTTGTCATCCCGGAGATCACCCCCTCGACGACCTTGCGACCGGGGTGGTAGCGCCACACGCCGGTGTTGATCTCGACGCGCTGCGAATCCCCCGCGCCCGGGACACCGATCCGCGACGTTCCCTGGATCCCGTGCCGGGCCCACAGCCAGCCATCCGGGCCCCACTTGAGGCCGTTGCACGGCGTGTGGCCGACGCTCGTCTCGTTGATGCCATCGAGGACGATCTCGGGGGGGCCGTCGGGGACGAGATCATCGTTGCGATCGGGGATGAAGAGGAGGTGGGGCAGATCGATCACCCACACCCCGCCGAGCCCCACCGCCACGCTCGTCAGCCGCGTGCCGCCGTCCCAGAACACCTTCCGCTCGTCATGCTTGCCGTCGCCGTCGGTGTCGGTGAGCACGGTGACCCGGTCGCGGAGCGTGTCATCCCACCCGCCGAGGTTGCTCCCCGCCCAGGTGAAGTTCTCCGCCACCCACACCCGGCCTCGCGCATCGGTGCACAGGCCGATCGGATTTTGGACGTCGGGCTCGGCGGCGAAGACCTGGAGCGCAAAGCCAGGAGGGAGCTTGGCTGTCCGGCAGACCTCGGCCGGGTCCATCGGTGTCTCGGTCGACTTCTCGGTGTTCGGCGGCGTGGGGAAATCATCGGCGAAGGCGCCCGCCCCGAGGAGCACCGAGCTGGTCATAAGCCCGAGCATCGTGACCGATCGGAGCCAAGCGTTGAATCGCATGCTGATCCCTACGGAAGAAGAGTGGCATCGGACGGGGCGTCGAGCCCGGAAGCAAGGCCCCCATCCCCCCGGGGCACTCGGGGTGAAATTGTAGCCGGGCCCAACGAGTGCGTGACACCCGTTCTGCGGGGGGCACCGCGGTGAGCGTCAGGCGATCCCGAGGACGTCGCGCATCGAATACAGCCCCGCCGGCTTCCCGGCGAGGAACGCCGCGGCGGCCAGGGCCCCGCGGGCGTAGCAGTCGCGATTCGTGGCCCGGACGTTGACCGAGAGCGATTCCCCCTCGAGGCCGAAGAGGATCGTGTGCTCGCCAGGATTGTCACCGGCGCGGACGGCGTGGTAGCCGATCTCGTCGGCCGGCCTGGCGCCGGGGCGACCCTCGCGGCCGTGGGCGGCCCGCGTCTGCGCCATCGCGTCCTGCACGAGGCTGCCGAACTTGAGCGCCGTGCCGCTCGGCGAATCCTCCTTGTGGCGATGGTGGCATTCGATGATCTCGACGTCGGCCCGCACGCCGGTGCGGTGGAGGAGCGCCGCGGCCCGCGACACGAGGTCCATCGCCACATTCACCGCCAGGCTCATCGACGGCGATTGGAGAATCGCGATCTGCTTGGCGGCTTCGTGGATCGCCGCTTGATCGGAGGCTTCGAGCCCGGTGGTCGCCACGACCAGCGGCACCTTCCGGGCAACACAGGCCGCGGCGATCGCCGCCACCGCGCCGGGGAGGGAGAAGTCGATGACGACATCGGCAGGGCAGGTCCAACTGTCGCTGATCACGACCCCGGCGGCCGCCACCCCGGCAAGCGTCCCGGCGTCGCTGCCGGCCCGCGGATGACCGGCCCGATCGATTGCCGCGACGAGCTTCCACGACGCTAACTCCGCCGCCGCACAGGCGATGATCCGCTGCCCCATCCGTCCCGCGGCGCCATGCATCACCAGCCGGAGCGGCTGCCGCGAGGTCGGGGCAGGGGAGGGGATCGCGGTGGCAAGCGGGCTCATCGGGCATTCCTCTTTGGAGTCTTGGTGGTGCGGGGCCTGGGCCCCGATAGCCCCCCATCATAGAAAGCGCCTTCCGCGACACCACAGGCTGCCCACGCCCTGCCGGCAGGGTTTGCCTTTCCTGCCCGCTTTTCCGCGAGGTGGGTCGGCTGGAGAAGCTGACTCACCCCCGCGGCCCACCCCTGAAGCAGGCTTCCGTTTCGCGTCGATGGCTCCCCTGCCGGCAGGGCGATCCCAGGGAGGGGGCGCCCGCGCGGCAGGGGAGGGAGAGCGATGCTCTACAGCCGCCAGTATTCAATCGCCTTTGCCCACTACCCGAAGACGGCTGGGCATTCGATGGTGAAGTGGTTTCGGGCAACGTTCCCCGACGCCGCCTTCGTCAAACCCGACCCCATCCACCCCGTCAGCCATCTTTCCGTCCGCGAGTCGCTCGATCGGCTCGGCATCGCCCCCCAATCGCTCCGGTTTCTGGGGCGAGCGGGGCGGAATGCGGTCGGCAGTCTCGCCCGCCACATCCTTCCCTTCCCGCAGCCGCAGCTGCGGATCATCGGCGTCGTCCGCGAGCCGATGGCGATGCTCGTGTCGCTGTTTGAATACTGGCAGAGCTACGACTTCGGCGCCGAGCCGATCACGCCGCTGATCGCCGCCGCGAAGACCGGCTCGTTTCCGATCTTCCTCGAGCGCGCGATCCTCCGCCGCGAACTCCCCAAGTACGACAACTTTTTCGACGTCGGCGGCCAAGCCTGGGCGAACACCCGGCTCCTCGATCTGGAATCCCTCGACGACGACCTCGATGCCTTGACCGACGAGTGGGGCATCGAGACCCCGGTGACGCGGCTTGATCGCTGCAACGTCGGGCCCCGCCCGGTCCGCGATCTCTCGCCATACCTCGAAGAAGCCGGCGCTCTGGCGACGGCCGCCCGCAGCTACTTCGGCTGGTACTACCGCCGCCAAGCGGCCGCGGCTGCGACCGTCCGCCGCGTCGCCTGATCTCGACGTCCGCCGTCCCCGCCAGCGCGCAAGCCCAGTCGGGGTGCCCCGAATGACGGCTGCTGCCATCTACGGACACTTGGAGGTGGCCCCCGCCATCGCTTTGACACTCGACATTCCGCGGGACTTCGACATTGGTAGACTAAGTCCAAGCGTTGGATCGGATCCTTCCGACCGGGGCGTGGACATGCGCAGACCGATCGACTGCAGGACGACCGCAGCGGCCGGCGGGGCGAGGCGCTTCGCCGCGATCCTTCTCCTGGCGGTTCCGGCGGTCCTCGGCTTCGGCGCGACCGCCACGGCGGCGTCGCTCAAGTTCTCCTTACCAAGGGAACGCTCGCCAGCCTGCCGGCGACCAATCCCACCCTCTACGCCAACGTGACCGGTGGCTTCGCCGCTGCGGGCGCGTACTGGTCGAGCCAGTTCCAAGACGACATCACGATCAACATCGAGATCGACTACCCGGCCCTCGCGCCGGGAACGCTCGGAAACACTGATTTCCAGAGCGTGGGCATCAGCTACGCCGACGTGCGGTCGGCCCTCACCTTCGACCGGAAGAGCGCCGACGATTTCACGGCAGCATCCAGCCTCCCTGCAGGGACAGCGCTCTCCTTCCTCACCAACAACGAGCAGACGGGCGCCTTGCAGGTCGACGCGAACGGCTCGATCAACAACACGGTGCTCGACGTTCCCCGTGCCAACGCCAAGGCGCTCGGATTTTACGGCACTGGCTTCGCCCCGAACGACGCGGTCATCGACGCCGCGATCAACTTCTCGAGCAACTACTCCTGGGACTTCGACCGCTCCAACGGCATCAGCCCCGGGGCGATCGACTTCGTGGGCGTGGCGATCCACGAGATCGGCCACGCGATGGGCTTCGTGAGTGGCGTCGACGTCGTCGACCTCGTAGCATTTCCCAACGGCAACGCCGCCTATCGCGGCACCGAGCTCGACCCCTACCGCGTGTTCAGCGTCCTCGATCTCTACCGACACGGGGCCCGCAATGGCGGCGGACTCGATTTCGCCACCGGTGGCACCGGCGCCAACACTCCCTACTTCTCCCTGGACGGAGGATTGACGTCGCTGGGCAGTTTCGCCACCGGTCAATTCAACGGCGACGGACGCCAAGCCAGCCACTAGAAGGACAATCTCGGCTTGGGGATCATGGATCCGACGTTTGCGTACGGGGAGTTGGGGGTCGTGAAGCCGCTCGACATTCGCGCTTTCGACGTCATCGGTTACGACTTGGTCGTCGTTCCGGAGCCGGCCACCCTCGGGCTTCTCGCCCCGGCGGTGATGATCGCCCTCTGCCGCTCCCGCCGCCGTCGCGGCTGACGGAACGCGGGCGCTCCGTATGCGGGTTGCCCGGCCGTGATGTCGATCCAGCCTGCCACGGCTGGATCGCTGCGCCCCGCGAAGAGCTACGGCCGACTGCGCCGCCGGGACGGCGGCATGAGCCGGCCTCAGCCTCCAGCCGCCGCCGGGACGCCGGCCTTCGCCATCAGCCGTACAGATCGATTGCCTGGACGATCTCGTCGAGCCGGTTGCCGACGGTCACTGCCCGGTTGGCGAAGCTCGCCCGGCTGACGCCGCGGCTGCCGAGGACCTCGTTGAAGAGTTTTTGGTCGGTGGTGTGGTAGGCCACCGTTGCCGTCGGATCCTTGAGCTGGTGGCCAGTGAGGATGCAGACGACGCGTTCGTCCTTTCCAATCACCCCCTCGGCGACGAGCTGCTTGGCACCGGCAACGCTGGCGGCACTGGCCGGCTCGCAGCCCAAGCCACCGGCGCCGACTTGGGCCTTGGCGTCGAGGATCTCCTGCTCGCTCACCTCGCGGACCACCCCGTCACAGACCTCGAGCGCCCGGAGGCACTTGTTGAGGTTCACCGGACGGTTGATCTCGATGGCGCTGGCGATGGTGTCGGCACGGCGCTTGTCGCGGTCGAGCTCGTCGTAGTAGTGGCAGGCAGGGGAGAGATCGGCCCGGCCGCCGTTCCAACGGAGGCCGCGGCGGTGGTAGAGCTCGTAGAGGGTGTTGGCCCCGGCGGCGTTGATGACGGCGAGCCGCGGCACGCGGTCGATGAGCCCGAGGGCCCGCAGTTCGGCAAAGGCCTTGCCGAAGGCGCTCGAGTTGCCGAGGTTGCCGCCAGGGACGACGATCCAGTCGGGCACCTCCCAGCCGAGCGATTCGAGCACCCGGTACATGACCGTCTTCTGCCCTTCGAGGCGGAAGGGATTGACGCTGTTGACGAGGTAGATGCCGAGCTTCCCCGACACTTCCTTGACCCGCGCCATCGCATCGTCGAAGTCGCCGGCGATCTGGATCGTGAGGGCCCCGTAGTCGAGAGCCTGCGAGAGCTTGCCGTAGGAGATCTTCCCGGAGCCGATGAAGATGATCCCGCGCATCAGGCGGGTGACGGCGCAGTAGACGGCCAGCGACGCGGAGGTGTTGCCGGTGGAGGCGCAGGCGGCGCGGCGGGCGCCGATCATCCGGGCGTGCGTGAACGCCGCGCACATCCCGTTGTCTTTGAACGATCCCGACGGATTGAGCCCTTCGTACTGGAGATGGAGCCGACCGGGATTGACCCCGACAAAGGCCCCGACGCCGTCGGAGACCGGGCACATCGTCTGCCCCTCACCGATCGTGACGACCGACTCCCGCGGGGCGTAGGGGAGGAGTTCGTGGAATCGCCACACGCCGGAAAAGGCGAGCGGGTCGCTGCGCCGCATCCACTTCCGCTCGAAGACCTCAAACGACGTGGGGGGCCGGAGCCGATTCCAGTCGTAGACGACGTCGAGGAGGTTGCCGCAGGTCGGGCAGGCAGTGTGGACCTCGTCGACGGAGAACGTCGCCCCGCAGGCGGGGTCGATGCACTGCTGATACGCGAGATCGGTGCGGGCGGCGATGGCCAAGGGACTCTCCTCCGGGTTCTCTCCAGTTTCGGCAGCAGATCGGCCGCCGCTGTGGGAAGATTTTCCGGTTCTCCGTCAGAGTAGGTCGGCATTTCCGTGCCGGCAAGGAAACCCCGGGGATTTTACCTGCCAGTTTGACAGCCGATTCCCGCGAGCCTAGGATTTTTCCCGCCGTCGATCGCCCCCTTGGGGGGCTCTGCCGGTGGGGCTCTCCTGGGTCGGAGCGTCTCGGTTCGATTCGTCGGTCGGGGGTGCGCACGCCCCGGGGAGACTCACGGCATGAAAGCAACCATGAAAGTCGCCGAGATGAAGCCCTTCAAGGTCGCTCTCGAGGCGATGCGGGCCCGGTTGCGTGGCGACGTGACCACGATGGCCGATGCCGCCCTGCGGCAGACCCGCTCCGAGGCCAACGGCGATCTTTCCAGCATGCCGATTCACATGGCCGACATCGGCACCGATGCCTATGAGCAGGAGTTCACCCTGTCGCTGATGGCGAGCGAAGAGGGGACTCTCGAGCAGGTCGAAGAGGCCCTGGGGCGGATTCGCTCCAAGACCTACGGCATCTGCGAGGAGTGCGATGGGGTGATCGCCAAGAAGCGGCTCGAGGCGATTCCGTTCGCGTCGATGTGCATCCGCTGCGCCGAGAAGATGGAGGATGGCAACGGCGGCCGCCCGCGGTATCCTCGCTGACGCGTTGGCCCGCGATCGCTCCCGCTCCGTCCCTCCGCCACTGGATCCTCCCGCCATCCGGTACCCGATCTCCTTTTCAGCCACCGGAACGGATTCCCGATGGAAATCTCTCCCCCTGCCCCCGCCCCCTCCGCGCGGGGCGGTGCCGCCGGGGGAACCAGCGGATGGGGATGGTATCTGGGGCTCGCCCTCGTGGCGGCGGTGATCGATCTGGTCTCCAAGGCCGTCCTCTTTGCCCGCCTCGGCATGCCGGG
>CAMARC010000063.1 GCA_945860405.1 Candidatus Kuenenia stuttgartensis
AGGGCACGTTTGCAGGCGCGGAGGAAGCGACGCACCGGCCCACGCTTTTCGTCGCCGCCGAGGAGGCACTGCTCGCACACTCCCCGTGCCGCCGCCCGGCTCGCGGTGAGGTCGCCGCCGGTGCGCTGAAAGACTTCGTAGTCGAGGAAGATGCCGGTCCGCGACGGGATGGCAAGTGGCGCGTGGAAGCGGAGCGATGTGGCCGGCCGCCAGGTCTCGAGCGCGGGAACGAGCTGGCCAGAGCCGTCGTCGAGGAGATCGTTGCGGACGAAAACGGCGTCGAGCTTCGGCACCACCGTGACGAGCGAATAGCCTGCCTCCTCGGCGGCCAGAACGAGGCTTTTCAGCGAGGCACCGTAGCCCCGGTCCTGCTGCCAGCGCTCGGCCGGGTCGTCGGCGAACGTGATCGCGGCATCGAGAGGGAAGTGGGAGTTGTATTCGACCGAGAACACCCGCGCCCGAAAGCTCTTCAGGAGGGCCCGAAAGACCCACAGGTCGGTCGAGTCGAGATCGATCGACACGTAATCGGGCTCCGCCGGCACCCCGTGCCGCGTGAACACCTCGGCGATGTTCGCGGAGGTGAGAAACTCCCGATGGAGATTGATGGCGGCGTTTTCATGGCCACCGTCGAGGAGGAGCGCCCGCCAGCCGTGATGGAGGACAAGGTTGGCGACATTCGACCCGCAGCCTCCGGCGAGCGAATCGGCATCAAACCCGAACTCGACCGCCAGCGGCGGCGTGTTGACCGTGCCGATCTGCTCGAAGATCGCCCGGAGGACCCCGTCCTGCCCTCCCTGAGAGTGGCGGCCTTTGGGAAACTCCGTTGCGGCAAGTTCTTCGACCCAGCGTTTCATCCCTGATTCTCCACGCTTCAACAGCCGCTCCATCCAAGGGGCGGAAGTATACTCACGCCCCTCCGTTCTCAGGGACGGGAGTCTTCAGCGATAGTCTTCGGGATCTCCGCCATGCCACGCGTCTTGTGCCTGCTTGGGCTGCTCGCCTGCCTCGCTCATTCGACGATCGGCGCCGCCGAGGAGGCGACTCCGGCAGAGAAGATCGAGATCCACGACGGATTTGCCGTCGAGCGGCTCCTATCGGTGCCACGGGAACTCGGATCGTGGGTGGCATTTTGTTTCGACGCGCGCGGCCGGATCTACGCCTCCGATCAGGGGCCGCGGCTGTTTCGGATCACGCCGCCGCCGATCGGCTCCACGGCCGAGCCGATCGTGGAGGTTGTCTCCGATGCCTGGGGGCATTCCCAGGGGATGACCTTCATCGACGGCGCGCTCTATTCCATTCAACATGGCGATCACCACCCCGATCGCTTCCGCCCCGACGTCCTCCTCCGCATCCGCGATAGCGACGGCGACGATCGGCTCGACGCCGCCGAGACACTCATCGAGTTTCCCCGGGCCACCGGCGACGCCGCCAATTGGTATGAGCACAGCTACCACGCCGTCATCCCCGGGCCTGACGGCCAGTCGATCTGGCTCGTCAGCGGCGACCGCAACGGCCTCCCCGGCGACCGTACCCGCACCCCAAAACTCTGGAACCGCGACAGCCTGGAATATCCATTCACCGACGCTCCGTACTGCGGCGGCTGGGTGGCCCGGGCCGATCTCGACGGGAAGAACCTCGAGGTCGTCTGCATGGGGCTCCGCAACGGTTACGACCTCGCCTTCGACCGCCAAGGCGATCTGTTCACCTTCGACAGCGATCTCGAGAACGACTTCGGGCTCCCCAACTATCGCCCCACCGCGATTCGCCAGATCCTCAGTGGCAGCGACAGCGGCTGGGGAGGACGGGCCGGCGAGATGCTCTGGAGTTGGAAGCCCGACTGGGAGGAGATCCAGCCGCCGATCCTCGACATCGGCCCCGGCTCACCCACCGGGATCTGCTTCGGCTACGACGCCGCCTTCCCGCCGCGCTATCGCGAGGCCCTGTTCGCCTGCGACTGGAGCTACGGGCGGATGTTCGCGATTCACCTCAAGCCCGACGGCGCCACCCACTCTGCCGAGTCCGAGCCTTTCTTGAGCGCGCAAGGTCTCCCGATCGCCGATGTCGCCGTCTCCCCCACCGATCACGCGCTCTACTTTCTTACCGGCGGCCGTGGCACGCAGTCGGGCTTTTATCGGGTGACCGCCACCGGCGTTTCCAAACCGGCCACGAGCCCCGCCGCGCCCGACGACGCCACGACGGCGCTTCGCAACCTGCGGATCAGCCTCGAACGTTTTCACGGCCAGAGCGATCCGGCCGCCGTCGCCGCCGCTTGGTCGAATCTCGGCCACGCCGATCGGGCGATTCGGGCCGCCGCTCGGGCCGCCCTCGAATGGCAGCCGGTCGAAACCTGGCGAGCCCGGGCTCTTGCCGAGTCCTCGCCGCGGACCGGGCTCCAGGCACTTCTCTCCCTTGCCCGTGCCACTGCCGGCGACAAGAGCCTCCAGCCGAAGATCCTCGAGAGCCTCGCCAGCTTCGATTTTCCCACGCTCTCTCCCGACGAGCAGACCTGGTATCTGCGGATCCTCACCATCTCCGCCTCGCGCCACGGAATGTTCTCGCCGGAGGCAGCCGCGAAGCTCATCGCAACCCTCGAGCCCGCACTCCCCTCCCCCGACCGGCGCGTCAACGAGGCGATCGTGGCTCTCTGTACGGCCCTCAAGAGCCCGTCATTCATTCCCCCCACGCTCGATCTCCTCGAGACAGCCCGCACCCAGGAAGAACAGGTGAACTACGTCCGGGCCCTCGTCGCCTCGGCGCCCTTTGCCGACTGGACGCCGGCGCTCCGCGAACGGCTCTTGCACCTCGCGCTCGATCGAGTGCCGAACTGGAAGGGAGGCTTCACGGCCCGGTCCGTCCGCGATTCGCTGCTCCACCAAGTGATCGCCATGCTCCCTCCGGAAGATCAGGCGCTCCATGCAGCGCGGATCGAGGCGGCACGGAAGCCGGCCGCCGTCCTCCCGACGACATCGCGGGCGTTTGTCCAGAAGTGGACGCTCGAAGACCTCGCCGCAGAGACGGATCAGGCAACCGAACCCGGAGCGAAGAAGCACGGCGATGCCGCCAACGGCCGCAAGCTCTACGCCGCGGCCGCCTGCATCGTCTGCCACAGCTTCCAGGGGGAAGGGGGACGGGCCGGCCCCGATCTGACGACGGCCGCGCGCCGCTATTCAATGCGAGACCTCCTCGAAAACATCCTCGAGCCGAGCCGCGTCATCAACGAGCAATATGCCCTCCAGCAGTATGTGATGTCGGATGGCAAGACCTTCACCGGCCGAACAGTCAACATGGCCGGCGACACGGTGATGGTCGCCACCGACCCCAACGACCCCGGCGGGAGCGAGGTTCGGTTTGACATCCATGACCTCGAATCATCCGCGCCGTCGAAGGTCTCGTTCATGCCCGAGGGGCTCCTCGACACCCTCACGCGCGACGAGATCCGCGATTTACTCGCGTATCTCCGGGGTCAGTGACGTTCTTGTCGCTTCGGGGTCGGGCTTGGCCAAACGTTGCTTCGGGGTCGCCCGTGCCCCGTCGCCGGACGCTCGTTCCGGCCATCCATGGCCTCCACTCGCTCGGACCCGCCTGCGCTTCGCCCTCCGGGGCTGCGCTTGTCGGCTACGCCGGCTCTCGGAGCACGGGCGCCCCCTCGCTGGAAGCGCCCAGCGTTGCACGATGCGTTGTCATGCCAACACGCAGGACGAGGCCGGGGTCGGCGAATGCTCGAGGAGTCCCCGATCGCGCCTACCGCTCCGAACGGCCCGCGTGACTGGTCTAAAGCGATGCGGGGCGACGAGACCTTTGCCGCCCCGGCCGACGGATCACCCACAGGCCCGCCACCGGCAGCCATCGAAACGGCTGGAGGCAGATGTCGCTCCCGCCCCCCGTTCAGCCGCCCCGCTTCCGCGACAGCATGAACTCATTCCCCTCCGGGTCGATGCACATCGCCAGATGGGGAGGCTGGCCATCCTCCGGCTCCGGCTCCTTCGTCACGGTTCCGCCGGCGGCGACCACTTCGTGGGCCCCGACGAGAACGTCGGGCACCTGGAAGGAGAGCCCCGTCCAGGTTCGCTTTCCTTCGCCGCCGGAATGGATCCCGATCACGCTCCCGAGGATCTCCACCTCGGCGATGACGGTGTTTTGCTTGAGGACGCGACCGCCGAAGAGCGTGCAGTAGAAGCGCACCGCCCGATCCATGTCGGCGGCCCAGATCACGTACTTCACTCGTTCGACGAGCATGGGGACCTCAAGAAGAGAGAAAGGAAGGCTTGGAAAACGTTGACGCCCGTTCTCCCACAGGCCTACGCTTTCGTCCATTCCCCGAAAGGAAACTCCCATGCCTGCCCATACCGATCGCCGCACCTTCCTCACCGCCGCCGCCTCGCTGTCGCTGTCGCTGTCGCTGGCCGGCACGCCTCGGGCCTTCGCCGCCGACGATGCCCCGCCGGCCGTGCCCCTCCGCCCGGTGCGGTTTGGCGTCTCGACCTACTCCTTCTGGCAGTTCCGCGCGGAGCCTGCGCCGATCGAGGATTGCATCGACTTGGCCGCGCGGATGGGATTCGACGGCGTCGAGATCCTCCAGGTGCAGATGGGGGACGATCAATCCAACGCCCGCCTCCAGCGGCTCAAGTCCCAGGCCCATGCCCGCGGCCTCGCCCTGATGGGCTTCTCGACACACCAGGGCTTCGTGAATCCCGATAAGGCCGTCCGCGACGACAACATCGCCAAGACGCTCAACTCGATCGACACGGCCTACCGGCTCGGGATTCCGACGATGCGGATCAACACCGGCCGGTGGGGAACGTCGAAGAACTTCGACGAGCTCATGGCCAACAAGGGGATCGAGCCGAATCTCCCCGGCCACACCGACGAGGAGGGGTTCGGCTGGGTGATCGCATCGATCGAGCGGCTCCTGCCGCGGGCCGAGGAGTGCGGCGTCGTCCTCGGCCTCGAGAATCACTGGGGGCTGGGACGGACCGCCGAGGGCGTGATGCGGATCGTCGAGGCGATCAATTCCCCTTGGCTCCGGGTGACGCTCGACACCGGCAACTTCCTCGAGGATTCCCCAGCGCAGATGGAGAAGCTCGCGCCGCGCTGCTGCCTCGTGCAGGCAAAGACGTACGACGGCGGAGGGAAGTGGTATTCGCTCGACATCGATTACAAGGCCGTCGCCGCGATGCTCCGCCGCCACCGCTACGAGGGCTGGGTGTCGCTGGAGTTCGAGGGGAAGGCCGATCCTGTCATGGCCGTGCCCGCGAGCCTCGCTCGGCTGAAAGAAGCATTTTCAGCCGCTGGTTGACGGGGCGTTGTCCCCCGCCCCGCCCCGCTGTTCGAGATACGCCAGGAGGAAGCGGTCGATGTCGCCTTGAAGGACATCCTTGATCCGCGCCACCGCCACGCCCGTCCGTGGATCTCTTACGGTCGGCTTCGAACCGAGCCACCACCGCCGCACCACCTCCTGCGGCGCCGCACCGGCATGGAGTCGGTCCTGCCGGGCCATCTCTGCGGCGAGGAGCTCACGGGCCAGCATCCCGACGTCGGCGGTGCCGGCGGTGGGTCGGATCGAGATCGTCTGACCGGTCTGCCGGTGCGTGGCCTGCACCTCCGGCCGCTTCCCCGCGTTGACTACCACCTCCATCATCTCCTCATCGGGCCCGGCACCGGGCACCGGCATGACCGTGACGCGCACGAGCCGACTGGGTGACTTCGCATCGGGGAGGATCTCGTGGAGCCCGTCTTCCCCTGCGAGCATCCCGTACACCGCGGCGCCGTTGATCTGGAGGACGATCTGCCTGGCCCCTCCTTTGCCACCCCTTCCTTTGCCGGCCCCCTCCTCATGGACCTCCACCACATCAAAGCCGAGCCGCCGCGCCCAGGCCGAGTGGCTGTCGGCAAGCTGGCGCACATGTTCGCTCGCCTGACCGTCGAGGGCCTCGTAAACGAGGAAGGCGTCGGCACGCTGCAGTGGTGAATCGCAAAGGATCGCGAACCGCAGGATCGTCGCCTGGCGGCGGCAGCGCTCGATCTCCCCGGCGAGTCTGGCGATCTCCGCAGAGCCTGTCGCCCGGCCGGCGCGGCGCGTCTCCGCGGCGATCCGCGCCGCCTCCTCAACAACGGCCGCGAGCGCTTCGCTTGTCCTTTCGGCCTGATAGAGCTCGGCGAGCGCTCCCCGGGCCCGCACCGGATCGTCCCAGAAGCCGGGCGCGGCGGTCTCGGCCACGATCGCCGACCGCCGCGCCGCCACCCCCCGGCGCTCGTGCTCGGCACGGGTCTGGTCGACTTCGGCGGACAGTTCCACGAGCCAGCGTTTCAGGGTCTCGGCCGTCGCCTTCGTGGCCTTGCCATCGAAGGGATCGGCCAGCCGCACCGCCGCCACCTCTTGCTGCCGGCCGGCGCGGTCGTCGCGGATCGGGATGACTCGGACGCGGTCGCCGGCGGGGAGAATCTGGATCACCCCCGTGCCCGCCGACGCGGGCGTCTCGGAGAGAACGTGCGCGAGCGGCCCGAGGACGACCCGTTCGACGGCGCGTTTCAGGGGGCGGGCGCCGTAGCGCGGGTCGTAGCCGACGCGGGCGAGGAGATCGACGACAGCCCGATCGATATCGACCTGGAGACGGCGCCTCGTGATCCCGCTGCGGAGGAGGACGGCGCCGATTTCTCGCTGCGCCAACTTCCGCACGTCGGCCCGGTCGAGCGGGTCGAAGACGACGATCCGGCCGAGCCGGTTGACGAACTCCGGCCGGAAGAATTCCCCTACCGACTGCCCGATCCAGTCCTCGGCCGTCGGCCGCTCGGCCTCGACAAACCCGAATCCCCCCGGCGGTGGCTCCCCCGCCCCCAGATTGCTCGTGAGGATGATCACCGCTTGCTTGAAATTGAACGTCTCCCCATCCGGGGTTGAAAGTCGGCCAGCGTCGAAGAGCTGGAGGAGGAGATCGAAGACGACCGGATGGGCCTTCTCGATCTCGTCGAGGAGGATCACCGAGAATGGCTGCTGCCGCACCCGCGCGAGCAGCCCCTTGCCATCGTCCGGACTGCCGAGGAGCAGGCTGGCGCCATCAGGTCGGGCATATTCCGACATGTCGAGGCGGACGAGCCGATCGGTGCTGCCAAAGACGAACTCCGCCAGGGCCCTGGCAAGCTCTGTCTTCCCCACTCCCGTCGGCCCCACGAAAAGGAGCACGCCGGCTGGCCTGGCCGGATCGACAAGTCCTGCCTTGATCATCACCACGAGATCGACGATCGCATCGATCGCCCTCGCCTGGCCGACAAGCCGGCTCTCGAAGAACCGGCGTACGTCGGCGGCTGGAAGCGGCATGGCGTCGTCGAGAAGGGCGCGGGGGGCACCGGTGAGCTGGCACAGCGCCCCGATCACCGCGGCCGGCGGGATCGCCACTCGCGGCGCCGACACAGGCCCGCCGACCGCGGAGAGGCCCGCACCGACGGCCTCCGGCGGCAACCCCTTGCGGTCCATGATCGTTCGCCGTTCCTCTCCCGCAGAGCCGGGCGGCAGGAGGGCCCCAAGAACGCGGTCCTCGAGCACCCCGTCGATGAGCCGGATCGCCCCGGCCGGCGGGCTCGTGGATGGAAAGTAGGCATGGCCGAGCGTGACGCAGCGCTCCACCGCTTCAGGGGCGAATTGCAGCAGGACGCCCCGGCGCGTCCCGGCATGGTGGGCGCGCGCATGTGCCACCTGGCGGACGGTCTCCGCCGCGGCTTCCGCACTCTGCGGCTCGATGTGGATCGTGTCGAAGAGGCGGGTCACCGACGGATTGGCAGCGACGAGGGCGGCGTGGACTTCGGGCGTGGCCTCGCCGAACAGGAGCACTCGCCCCCGTTCGATCGCGGGGGCCATGAACGATCCGATGTTGTCCTCGGACTGTATCGTCCGACCGGTCGAGAAAAGGTGGCCGGTGTCACCGAGCCAAATCCCGATCCGCATCCGTCGCTGGGCCACTCCCAGAAGCCCCTTGATCTTCTCCTGCCACTGCCCGAAGTAGACCTGCCCGGCGACGAGCATACCGGTCGTCGTCTCGACGAATCGCCAGGCATTCTCGTCGCGTGACGCGAGGAGGTGCGTGGCCTGACGCAGAATCGCCGTCTTCCCCACGCCCGATGGACCAACAAGGAGGAACGACCGCCCCACCCGGACGATTTGGTCGACGATCCGGTCGATCTCGGCATCGCGCTCATAGACCAGGTCGGGGTGCCGCTGCCCACTGGCCACCTCACCGAAGGGGCGGAGCGATTTCGCGCGGCGGTCGTCCCCGCCTTCGTCGGTGTCGTCTTCGGGGGGCCTCGGCTTCCTCCTCCGCGGTCCGTCGATCATCGCTTCCCCCTCCCTCGGTCGCCCTGCCTTTCCCACCACATCCTTACGCCCCGGAGACGAAGATCGTACGCGATCGATGACGCTCGTTGCGAACGGTGCGGCCCGAGCCATACGATGACTCCGAGAGTCACGTTTCTCCGAGAGGGTTTTTCATGGCCTCACTTCTCCAACCGGCGCGGCGGCGGCTGTCCACGCTATCCGCTGCTGCCGCCACGCTGATGCTCGCTTGCCTCCCCTCGAGCGTCTCCTTCGCTCAGACGCCGCAGGGGGGCCAGGCCGATCCCTTCGTCGCGGCCGCGGAGCATGCCGAGGGGATCCTCGCAAAGGCAACCTGGCAGCCGATCTTCAACGGGAAAGATCTCGCCGGCTGGCGCGGCGACACCGCCGGCTATGCAATCGAGGATGGCGTCCTCGTCTGCAAGAAGGGGGGCAAGACGCTCGAGACGGAGGTCGAGTACGGCGACTTCGCGCTGACGTTCGAGTTTCGCCTCGAGGCCAGCGGCAACAACGGCATCGGGATCCGGGTGCCACAAGATGGCTATCCGTCGCGCGACGGCCTCGAGATCCAGATCCTCGACCACGACGGGCCGCTCTACGGGCAGGATGCGGAGATCCCTGGCGCCGGCAAGCAGCGTCTCAGCTGGCTCAAGCCCTGGCAGGTGCACGGCTCGGTCTATGGCATCGCCCCGGCGCGGACCGGCGCTTCGAAGCCGGTTGGCGAGTGGAACACCGAGACGATCATCGCCATTGAAGATCATGTCTGCGTGATCCTCAATGGAACGGTGATCGTCGATGCCTTCCTCGATGACATGGCGGTGATCGACGGATTCCCCCATCCCGGCAAGCACAACCGGCGCGGCCACATCGTTCTCGCCGGCCATGACGACCGGGTCGAGTTTCGAAACCTCCGGGTTGCCGACTATTCCCCCGCACCTCCGAGCCTCCGTGCCGTGAAAGACAACACCCCTCCCGCCGGATTCACGGCGCTTTTCAACGGCCGCGATCTCGCCGGCTGGAAGGGGCTCAGCCATGGCGACGCCAATGCCCGCCGGGCGCTCGCAGGCGCTGCCCAAGAGGAAGCGCAGGCCAAGGCCGACGCCACGATGAAGGCCCACTGGAGCGTTGTCGACGGCGTGCTCCACTACGACGGCCAGGGGGACAGCCTCTGCACGGCGACAGACCACGGCGACTTCGAGTTGTTTGTCGATTGGAAGATCCCGCCCGGGGCCGATTCCGGGATCTATCTCCGCGGCACGCCACAGATCCAGATCTGGGATCCGTGGGATCCGCGCGTCGAGCCGGGGAAGCCTGCCCCCTCCACGCCAAAGGAGTGGGTGGCCCAGTTTTCCAACGGCCGCAATCTCGGCTCAGGCGGCCTGTGGAACAACCGCCAGTGGCGCAACATGCCGCTGGCGCTCGCCGACAAGAAGCCGGGCGAGTGGAACACGTTCTTCATCCGCATGGTGGGGGAGAAGGTGTCGGTGTGGCTCAACGACACGCTCGTCGTCGACCGGGTCAAGCTCGAAGACTATTGGTCAAAGGGGACGAAACCCATCCCCCGCGCCGACCAGATCGAACTCCAACACCACGGCAGCGAACTGTTCTTCAAGAACATCTTTCTCCGCGAGCTTCCCTGGTGAGCGGCCCGACGCAGTCGCCGTGGGTGTCACAGCGCGGGCAGACAAGAAATCAGGAGCACTCCATTGACCGATCGTTCCCCCCCGGCCTCCCCCACTCCCATCCACCAGCGGCAGTGGCTCGTCGGCGGGAAGCTGCGGCGTTGGGACGGGCCGGTGCGCGACGTCGTCTCGCCGGTGCTCACCGCCGGTGCGCCGACGCCGCTCGGCTCCTTCCCACTTCTCGGCGAGCCCGAAGCCCTCGAAGCGCTGGCTGCCGCTGCCGCCGCGTGGGGGAAGGGGCGTGGGGTGTGGCCGACGATGACGGTGGCGGCGCGGATCGGCTGTGTGGAGCGATTTCTCAGCTTGATGATCGCCGTCCGCGAGAGCGTCGTCGAGACGCTCGTCTGGGAGATCGGCAAGAGCCGCCCCGACAGCGAGAAGGAGTTTGACCGCACCGTCGCCTATGTCCGCGACACGCTCGCGGCGGTCAAGGAGATCGACCGGGCCGGCTCGCGCTTCCAGCAGGTCGAGGGGATCGTGGCCCAGGTGCGCCGGGCCCCCTTGGGCGTCACGCTCTGCATGGGCCCCTTCAACTACCCTCTCAACGAAACCTTCACGACGCTCATCCCCGCGCTCGTCATGGGAAATCCCGTGATCGTCAAGCCGGCGAAGTACGGCGTTCTCCTCCTCGAGCCGCTCCTCGCCCCCTTCGCCGAGGCTTTTCCGGCCGGCGTCGTCAACACGATCTACGGCCAGGGGAGAACGGTCGTGTCGCCGCTGGTCGCCTCCGGCGGCATCGACGTTCTCGCTTTCATCGGCACAAGCAAGGCCGCCGACACGATCCGCCGCGATCATCCCAAGCCCCATCGGATGCGCTGCGTGCTCGGGCTCGAGGCGAAGAACGTCGCCATCGTGACCCCCTCGGCCGACCTCGACGCCGCCGTCCGCGAATGCCTCGCCGGCAGCCTCGCCTTCAACGGCCAGCGCTGCACGGCGATCAAGCTCGTCGCCGTCGCCCGGCCCGTGTACGCACGCTTCACGAAGGCGTTTGCCGCCGCCGTCGACCGGCTCGTGGTCGGCTCCCCCTGGACGAAGGGCGTCGGCGTCACGCCGCTGCCGGAGCCCGATGCCCCAGAGCGGATGGCGGAGCTTGTCGCCGACGCCGAGGCGAAGGGGGCGCGGGTGCTCAACGCCCGCGCCGGCCGGCTCGACGCCACGACGTTCTTCCCGGCGGTCGTGGGGCCGGTCACGCCGGGGATGCGGCTGTGGCACGAGGAGCAGTTTGGGCCGGTCGTGCCGATTGCGGTCTACGACGACATCGAGGAGCCCCTCGACTGGGTGCGTGATGCCGATCATGGCCAGCAGGCGTCGATCTTCTCCCTCGATTCCGAAGAGGTGGCGGTGCTCATCGACGGCCTGGCCAATCAGGTCTGCCGGGTGAACCTCAACAGCCAGTGCCAGCGGGGGCCGGACGTCTTCCCGTTCACCGGACGGAAAGACAGCGCCGAGGGAACGCTTTCGGTGAGCGACGCCCTGCGGGCGTTTTCGATCCGGAGCATGGCGGCGGCGAAGGACACGCCGGAGAATCGGGCGATCCTCGGCGACATCGTCCTTTCCCACCGCTCGTCGTTTCTCTCCACCGACTGGCTGTTTTGAGGCGGGCGCCTTCGTCAACCGCCCCCCTCCGCCGGCCAAGCATTCCATCCGGGCCCGTTTTCTGGGCCCTGAATCGCGGGACCTGTTACATCTACCGCTCCCCTGCGGTTTGTTTGGTAAGTCGGGGGATCGGTCCCGCACTCCCCTTCCCCGCCGGCTGGCCGCTCCGGGTGGGCAGCCTAGAGTTTCCCGATTCAAGGGCCGTCCGCTTCGACGGGCGGGGATTGCCATGACGCTCGCCGAACTTTTTCCGATCCTCCAGATGGCGATTGCCCCGGCAACGCTCGTCTCGGGAGTCGGGCTGCTGCTGCTGTGCATGTCGCAGCGGTTTGCCACGGTGGTCGAAAGGGCCCGGAGCATTGCTCTCTCGGCCTCTTCCCTTTCCGGCTCAGGCCGAGCCGACGCCAGGCGGCAACTCTACGTACTCTCCCAGCGAGCCAGATTCCTCCGCGGGTGTGTCGGCACGGCGGCGGGGAGTGTGTTGCTCGCCGTCCTCCTCATGGTCGTGCTCGTGACGGGGTCGGTCGCGAAGATCGACGTCGCTCCGGCGGCGATCGGCCTCCTCATCGCTTGCCTTCTCTCTCTCCTCCTCTCGCTCGGCCTCTTCCTCCTCGACGTTAATCTCTCGCTCAACGCCCTCTGGATTGAGCTTCCCCGCGGCTTTGCCCTCCCCGAGGAGCGGGCCGTGATCCGCCCCCGCCGTCGCCCGGCCCGCCTCCCGCTCAACGTCTGACGTCTGACGCGTGACCCTTGCGGGGCTGCCCGGGCCTTCACGCCCGCGCAATCCTTGCAGGCCGAACAGATCTTCCGGAGGATACGGCAAGGTGTCGTCCTGTCGTGACGGCGCCGGTCGAACGGGTGTGCCCCTCGGGCCATTTTCTCCGGGAGCTGTTTGCGTGACGTCGTTTCGCTCGACTCGTCTTCTCCTTTCCGTCCTCGGTTGGATTCTTACCACCGGCCTGGTCGGTCTGACCGCAGAGGCGGCGGCCGAGCGGACAACGGCCGAACGCATCTATGTCGGCGGCACGATCCTCACGGTGAACGACAGCCAGCCGCGGGTCGAGGCGGTGGCCGTGGCGAGCGGCCGGATCGTGGCCGTCGGCTCCCGGGCAGACGTCCTCGGCTGCCGCGGCGAGCAAACGGAGATCGTCGACCTTGCCGGCCGCACGCTCGTGCCCGGATTCGTCGATGGCCACAGCCACTTCTTCTCGCTCATTGACGTGCAGACCCAAGCCCTCTGCGCTTCCCCGCCGGCCGGCCCCTGTCGGAGCGTGGCCGACGTGATCGCGGCCCTCGGGCGCATCAAGGAACGTTGCAAGATCGGCCCGGGGAAGTTCGTGATGGGATTTGGGTGCGATCCCGATCTCCTCGCCGAGAAGCGATTTCCGTCGAAGGCCGAGCTCGACCGGGCCTTCCCCGAAAACCCAGTCTTCATCGTCCATGTCTCGGGGCATGGGGCGAAGCTCAATTCGAAGGCCCTCACGGCCTATGACGTCACCGCCGCCACGCCCACACCCGTTGGTGGCGTGATCGGCCGCGAGTCCGGTTCGCAAGAGCCCGATGGCCTCCTCTTCGAGACGGCCTTCATGCCGATCTTCGCCAAGCTCCCTTCCCCCGGCGACGATGAGCTTTTGGCGATCCTCGAGTCGGGCCAGGATCTCTACCTCCGTGCTGGGATCACGACGGCCCAGGAGGGGGCGACGATGAAGCACCAGCTCGATCTCCTCCGCGTCTTCGCCGACCGCGGCAGCCTGAAGCTCGACCTCGTCGCGCTCCCCTTCATCACCGAGATCGACGCCGTCTTCGCCGGAAAGCCGCCGGCCAACGAGCCCGAATACCGCAATCGGCTCCGCATCGGCGGCGTGAAGATCGTCACCGACGGCTCACCGCAGGGGAGGACAGCCGCCTTCACCAAGCCCTACCTCACCGCCGGCCCGGCGGGGCAGAAGGACTGGCGTGGGGAGCTCTCCTTTCCTCAAGCGCACATCAACGACTGGGTGAAGAAGGTCTACGACGGCGGCGCCACGCTCTTCGTCCATTGCAACGGCGACGCGGCGATCGACAGCCTCCTCGAAGCCCATCGCTACGCTGCGGCGGGCGACCCGACGAAGCCGCGGGGCACGGTCGGCATCCACTCGCAGTTCATCCGCCCCGACCAACTGGAGAAGTATGCGGCCTGGCACATCACCCCCTCCTTCTTCACGCTCCACTGTTTCTACTTCGGCGACACGCACGTCGCCAACCGCGGCGCGGAGCAGGCGGAGTTCATCAGCCCGATGAAGTCGGCCCTCGCCCTCGGCCTCCATCCGGCGAACCACACCGACTTCAACGTCGCCCCGCTCGACCAGCTGTTCACGATCCACACGGCGGTGAACCGGCAGACGCGCTCGGGCGTGATCCTCGGCGAAGCGGAGCGCATCTCGCCGCTCGAGGCGCTCCGGGCGATCACCCTCGACGGTGCCCGGATGTACGGCGAGGAACATAAAAAGGGCTCGATCGAGCCAGGCAAGCTCGCCGACCTCGTCATCCTCTCGGCCGATCCGACAGCGGTTCCCGCGGCCGAGATCGAAAAGATCGAGGTGCTCGAGACGATCAAAGAGGGGAAGACGGTGTGGAAGAAGTGAGGTGGGTCACGAACGGACGAACGTCAGCAGTGGTTTGACATACCCTTCATCAGCGGCCCGAAGTGCCTCGATGTAACGCCTCCGAGTGTCCGCCGGCTCGATGAGGCTGCCGCTGCCCCAGGAAAATCTCTGCCGACCGAGCCGAACGGCCAGCAGATC
>CAMARC010000064.1 GCA_945860405.1 Candidatus Kuenenia stuttgartensis
TTGGGGGCTGCGGCGGGAGCCTCCCAGGTCTTCATTCCAGGCAGGGCCCCGGGATCTTTGCCATCGAGCTTCGCGGCCACCCACTCGAGCCCCACGATGTTGTCACGGAGCCGATCCTCGGCGTCGAGCTGGGTGTGGTTGAGGACGCCAAAGGGCCCTGCAAAACCGCTCTCCTGAACAACTTTGAGCAGCTCCAGATCCTGCTCCCCGGTGCCGATAGGGGCGATCTTCAGTCCGCGGGCCTCGCCGTCGGCAAACATCCCGTTGAGGTTGAGCACCTGGAGATAAGGCTTCATCCGCGCGAGCAGCTCGCGGAATCGCCCGGCATGGACATGGCCATGATGCTGGTTGTAGACGATGCCGACATTCGTCACCGGCGCGTCCCCGGCACGCAGCGCCTCAATAATCTCGATCTGATTCTCCGGCTCGCCAAACCAGCCGCCATGGTTGTAGAGGCCGACCGTGCAGCCGATTTTCTTGGCCGCCTCAGCTACGGGGCGGATCCGCGCGGCTTCCGCCGCCACGCGGGCCTTTTGCTCCTCGGCATTGGCCGTCGGGACCCCGCCCCCGCTCACCCACAGGCTCGGCTTCATACCGTGGCGCTCGAGGACGCCGAGAATCAGCTTCGCCTCGTCATTGAGCTCCCCCGGAAACCACCAAGCGACAAGCTCGATCCCCTGCGCTGAAATCGCCTTCATCTCGTCGTCGAACTGCGGGACATGCTCGGCCCGGTAGTCGTAGGCGTATTTGACGATCCCCAGCCGCTTCATCATCGCCGCCCGGTCGGGAGGCGATCGGGCCTCGTCGTCGAAGGGGACGATGCACCAGGCGACGAGATTGTCGCGTCGGAAGAGCTTTTCAGCGGGCACGAGTTCGTCGCCCCGCGCCATGGCAGGCGCGCCCATGGCCAGCGCGAGGAGCACAACGAAGAAACGGAACGGTCGATGAACGCCGATCACGGAGAATCCCCCAAAGTGAAATGAGCCGGTCGATACTGCCACGCCCGACCGCGACAGTATGCCACAGCGACCGGCCGAATCGGCAGCTCAACCCATGGTGACGCCCCCCTTCGGGACGGGCCTCGGCGGCGTGAACCGAGGTTCATCGCGGGGTTTTGAGCCGCTGGCGAACGAGGACCGGGAGATGCTTCACCGGCACCGAGCCGGAGGAGAGCACCGCCTCGTGGTAGCGGCCGAGCTCAAACGCTTCTCCCTGCTCTCGCTGGATCTCCTGCCGGAGCCGGTGGTGGGCGGTGCGGCCGGCAAAGTAGGTGGAGAGCTGCACGGAGCTCTGCTTGGCGCGAACGATCTTCAGCCGTGCCTCCCCTTCCGACTGGAAGGCGTCGTCGATGAGAAATTGCAGCGCCTTCTCGTCGCTCCACGACTCGCAGTGCATGCCGTGATCGAGCAAGGCGTTACAGACGGCGCGGAGATAAAACTTCAGCTGCATCAGCCTCAAGCTCAGATCGCCGTCGCCGTAGCCCTGGTCGAGCATCATCTGCTCGGTGTAGACCGCCCAGCCTTCGATGAATGTCCCTGACTGGAGGATCCTGCGAACGAGGGATGGGCAGCGGTTCGACCACTCGAGTTGCACGTAATGCCCCGGATAGGCCTCGTGGATCGAGAGGATCCTGAGCATCTGCCGGTTGTATTCCTCGAGAAAGCTCTCGCGACGGCGTTCGTCCCAGGAGGCGGGGGGCGGGCTGATCGCGTAGGTGCTCGGGCCCGAGGGATCGAGCGGCAGGGCGTTTTCGAGGTAGGCCGCGGAATTGCCGCGGCGGAATTCGGGCATCTCGAGAACCTGGCAGCGATCGGGCTCAGGAAGGCCGACGATGTCGGCGGAGCGAATGAAGCTCTTCAGGCCCGCGACCGTCTCCCGGGCGTCGCGAACGAGCGTCTCCGGGGCGCCATGATCGCGGTTCACCGCGCCGATCACGAGTCCCACAAGCTCGCGCCGCCCGGCAGCGTCCTCCGGCGGCAGCGGCCTGCCGGGGAAGTGCTTGTGCCACAGCTGCCGGGAGACGGCGACGAGATCACGGTGCACCCGTTCAAACTCGGCCCGGGCCTCGGCGACGACCCGCTCGGCATCCCACCCCATGTCGAGAACGAGTTCGAGCTTCCGAGAGAACTTCTCCTTCCCGAGCCGCCACTCCCCGCGGGCTCGGGGAAGGAGCTCACGCTCGAGAAATTGCTGGTGGCGCTCGAGGGCCGCCACGACTGGCTTGGCCGCTTCGCGCAGCGCCGGAAGCTGCGGAGAGTCGCTCGCGAGCGAGAACAGATCCTTTTGATAAAAGGCGATCGAGCCCCGGTTTTGCCCGATCGCCGTCTCGAGCATTGTCGGCGTTGGGTCGACAAGCGACACCCTGGCCGCCTCCACGACCGGCGGGATGAGCTTCATCCGCGCGATCGCGTTTTCGATGTTTTTCTCTTTGGGCAGCGTCGACTGCGTGAGGAGCGAGTAGACGGAGTCGGTCGTGTAAGCACCGTAGACCCGCGCGTCTTGCTCGAAGGGCCGCTCGTTCTCGGCAAGCCAGATGCTGCGGAGAAGATCGTCGCGGAGGATTTCGTAGTCGATCCGGCCATCGACGGAGAGCTTTTCAAGTGCCGCGCCGCCGAAATCCCGCTCGAGCGCCGCAATCTGACGCTTCCAGTGGTCGAGCCACCCCGCCCGCGCCTCAGGCGAAATGTCGTCGAGAAGATGATCGTAGGCATGGTCGCCAAGGGTGCTCGCCTCGAGCGGCCGGAGCCGAAAGCTCTCCTGGAGGTGATCGCGGAAAAACTCGGCCAGCCGCGCATCGGCGGTGGCGTCGGCAGCCGGCTCGAGCACGGCCGTCACGGCGGCGTGATCCGATGGGGTGCGGCCTTCGCGCTCGGTGCGGTCGATCCCTCCGGCAGCCACGCGCCAGTCGCGTGAACAGCCGATCCAGTCGATCCGCTCGCCGCCGGTGCTCTTGGCGTCGAATCCGGTGAAGGTTCCCTCGGGGCCGGCCGCATCGCGCGTCGGCACGGCAACACGAAACGTGTCGACCAGGGGCGATGCCTTGTCGCCATCAGCCGCGAACAGGGCCTCGTAAGGGGGCGTCCCTTCGCCGGCGTTGAAATCGCCGCTGACAACGAGCCGACAGCCGGCGCCGTGCTCGACGAGCCAACGGCGGATGAGCGCGGCCGACTCGCGGCGGGCTTCGGCCCCCTGGTGGTCGAAGTGGGTGTTGAGAAACAGGATCGGCGACGCGGCTTGATTCGCCTTGTCGGCGAGCTTCACCCAAGTGGCGATCCGCGGCAGGGCCGCATCCCAGCCCTTGCTGCCGACCGTCTCGGGCGTTGGCGACAGCCAGAAGTCGCCGCCGGCGATCTTCTTGAACCGCGCCGGCTTGAAAAACAGCGCCGCCATCTCCCCCTTCTCCCGGCCGTCGTCGCGGCCAACGCCGGCGGCTTCGTAGCGGTGGAGAAGCCCGAGGAGCTCGTCCCGCTGGAAAGCAAGCGTTTCCTGCGTGCCGAGCAGATCGGGGTCGAAGGCAGCAATCGTGTCGGCGAGAAATTGCTGCCGCTTCGGCCAGGCGTTCACGCCGTCGGCGGCGGTGCCATAGCGGATGTTGAAGCTCATCACGCGGACCGGCTCGCTCGCCGCCGCCGGCCCGGCCACGCAGAGCACCGCCAACCACACCACGAAACCACCGACGGCAAACGCTCGCATCGCTCCTCCTCTTTTGAAGGGAGTATAGCCAGGCTCACCGGCGGGCTGCGGCGAGGACCTGCTCTTTGAGCACGGAATAACGCCGCGTGAACCGGGCTCCGATCTGCGCCTCGCGGAGATCGAAGCCGAAGGCGCGCTTGCTCACCGCCACGATCGGCGGCGCCTGCACCCGCTTGAAGAAGCTCCCCTTGAATCGCCGCCAGACAAGCTCGAGGTCGGCGATGAACGCCGCCGCATCGGGAAAGAACGTTCCCACGACGGTCTTCCCTGGGGCGAGCCCGAGGGCCTGCTCGAGCCGGCCGGCGGTGAAGTCGGCGAGGATCTCCTCCGGATCACGACGAAGCTCGACCATCTGGTAGAGGAGCCGGTCGTGATATTCGAACTGAAAAGGATCGCCTCCCCCCTGCTCCGGATTCTGGGCGGCGGAGAGCTCGGCCGAGGGCTTCACCGTGAGCATCCCGGCGGGGATCGGTTCGCCGCGGGTGGCGTTGAGATGACGGGCAAGCTCGTAGACCTGCGTCTTGTAGAGATCGGCGATCGGCGCCACCGCGCCGCCGACGTCACCGTAGAGCGTGCAGTAGCCCTGGGCAACCTCGGTCTTGTTGCCGTTGTTGGTAAACACGACGCCGCATCGATCGATGGCGCCGAGCTGCGCCGCGAGCCCGGCCAGGAGCCGGCTGCCGCGGTCGCGGGCCTGGATGTTTTCATCAACGAGGCCCGCGACGGGCGATCCGGTGAGCGCCTCGATCTGTCGGCGTGAGACGTCGACCGCCTCTTCGATCGGTGCCACGAGGAAGCGAATCCCGAGGCGCTCGGCCAGTTCGGCGGCGAGGCCGCGCGTCGTCGCAGAATTGAACTCACTCGGCATGTTGACGCCGATGACGTTGTCGGCCCCGAGGGACTCCACGCAGAGCGCCGCCACGACGCCTGAATCGATGCCGCCGGAGAGCCCGACGACGACCTTCCTCGCCCCGATCCGGCCCAGCGTCGCCTTCAGTCCCGCCACAATCGCCACATGAACCTTGGCGATCTCAGGGGGATCGGCCACGAGGCCCGACACGTTCGAAACGAGCCCCTCGGCGAACGTCGGCCCTTGCGCCACCTTGCGGCCGTCGACGAAGACGGGGCTCGCGCCGTCGAAAAGAAAGACATTCTTCCCGTTGTCTTGGGCGCCGGTCGCGTTGACATAGAAGCATTCGCAGCCGCGGGTGCGGGCGGCGAGGACGCGATCGCGCTTCGCCTGCTTGCCGATGCCGAACGGGGAGGCGGAGAGGTTGACGATCACGTCGGCCCCCTTCGCTTTGAGGACGTCGACCGGCTTGAAGGCGTAGTCGTCGTCCCACAGGTCTTCACAGAGGAGCACGCCCACCTTCCGCCGCACCCCACCGATCGAGAGCTCAAAGGGCGCGACGAGATCGGCAGGCGCCACGCCGAGCTCATGCGCGAGCTTCGGGAGCGAATAGAAATGCCGGGCGTCGTCAAACTCGCGGTATTTGGGGAGGAGCGATTTCGGCGTGAACCCGGCAAACACGCCGTTGCCCACGAGCGCCCCATCGGCGGCGACAAAGGCAGCGTTGTATTTCCGCGTCCGCCCATCCTCGCCGCGGAGGCCGAGCGCCGGCACGCGGCCAAGGATCGCCTCATGGGCGCCGAACACGGCCCGCACGTTCCCCCAGATCGCCGCACAGCGCCCGCGGGTGTGGGCGACGATCTCGTCATTCATGCTCCCGAGGTCGCGGAGAAAGGCGTTGTTCTCCCATTCATCGCCGAGGAGGTAGCCAGGGAGGGCCATCTCGGGGAAGAGCACAAGCGCCGCCCCGGCGGCCGATCCCTCGTCGATACCCCGGAGGATTCGGGCGAGGTTCACCTCGGGGTTCCCCGGGATGACCTCCATCTGGCAGACGACGATCGCGCCATCGGGGGTCGGACAAAGCGGCGACGGGAGGCGGTGAGTCATCGGAGACATGACAGGTGGGTGTGCCAGAGCGACACCGCACACCCGTGGAGAGACCCTCGATTCAGGGTGTCGGCTACCCCAATGGTAACGGACCTTGGAGCGCCGTCGTGCCTGCTGCCACCGAAAAACGCGTGCGTCTCAAGTGGAGCTGCTCGAGCACGTGCCCTATCCTGGAACCGCCGAGCCGGCTCGGCAGGAGCGGGAGACAGCGGCCTCAGTAGGCGAAAAGACGATCCAGGCAGACGGAGGAGATCATGAGGCAATGTCGATCTTGGCTACCAATCGACGTGATCTTGGTGGTGGCTCTCCTAACCTCCACCGCGCGGGGCGACGGCCTGACGCTGCGGGGAACCGTCGTCGATGCTGATGGGCGTCCAGCCGTGGGGGCGCGAGTCGACGTCGCGACCGCCAAGCCCCGCCACGGCCGCGGCGACATCTGCCCCTCCTGCTACTCCGACTGCCGGAAGGTCACGACGACAGACGTCGAAGGGCAGTTCCAGTTCGACGGACTCGATCCCTCGCTGACGTTTCGCTTGCTCGTGACGCGACCGGGGAGCCTCGCGCTCTCCACCGACCCGATCGATCCCTTGGACGCATTTCCGGCCCGCGCGGCGGCAACCGACGCTGCCGGGGCAGTGTCCCTCGTTCTCGCGCCGGCGCCTACGGACGTGCCTGCCGAGCGAATGATCCGTGGTCGACTTGTGGATGAGTGGGGCCGTCCGGTGCCGGGAGCGCTTTTGGCGCCCGCCGGTGAATGGACCGGGGATGGCTGCAGGTACGGCGGCAGTCAAACGGCCCCGGTGGTGAGTGACGACGATGGTCGGTTCGTGATGATCGTTCCGGAGACACTCACCGCCGTATCGATCGGTGTCTCGGCAGAAGGCTTCGCCGGCACTCGAGTCCCGCAAGGAGTCCCCGGCGGGGCGGAGCGGTCGATCTGCGTGCCTCGGGGTGTGACGTTGACCGCGAGAATCGAGCGGGATGGAAGCCCCTGCCCTGGACTTCGCCTCGCCGTCGTGCAGATCGATCGCGATGCATCACGACACTTCGTCGGCACGGTGCCGGCGATCACCGATGCGGAAGGCATCGCCCGCTTCGAGCATCTTCCCGCTGCGGATCGCTTCTGCATCTTCAGTGAGACCGATCCACCGCAACAGCTCGTCATCGAGACGACCCTCTTCAAGGCCTCCGAAAGCGGTAAGGCCCGCGATCTCGGCGCGATCGAAGCGGTCGAACCCCGGTCGCTCGCGGGGCGCCTGACGATCGAGGGCGGTGTCGCTATCCCGGCCGGCACACGAATCCTCCTGTCCCGCGATGCAGCATGGGACACCCACACCGTTCCGGTCGCCGCCGACGGGACGTTCGAAGCCCTGGGCCTTCCCCCGGAAGGTTATCGCCTGCGGGTCTTGGCCGACGGCTCGATAATCGACCGAGCGAGCCTGCCCTGGCAATGCGTTCATGAGCAGGACGTGGCGATTCCGCTGCAGACCTCGCGATCGGACGTCCTCATCCCGTTGATCGCTGGCACCGCGCCCGGGATCCGCGTCCGAGACAACGATTACCGGAACGATGTGGTTGACGGAGAGTTCATGCTCGTCGATGCGGACGGCGCACGCGTCCCGCTGCCGGAGCAACTTCGGGGAACCGTCGTCGACCTCGAGGGCCACCCCGTGGCGGGAGTCGATGTCTCCGCGGCCTTGATCGGACAGGGGGCTTTCGTCGGATCAGGAGGCGTTCAAACCGACAGTGACGGCGGATTCACGCTCGACTCACTTCCCGCTCTCCCCCTCGAACTCTTGGCTTACCGGACCAACCAACAACTCGGATGGGTGTCTTACCCGACGAGCGTCAACGTCTCGCCCGGTGAATCCGAGGTCCGTTTGGTGATCGATCCTCGGCTCCCACATACCTATCCCGACCTCGATCCTCCCATCGCCTCCCTCCCTCCGCGGTCATCGATGAGCGTGTCGCTGATGCGGGGCGTCGTCGGCGTGATGATCTGGTGGGCCCTCCAGTTCGTCATCCTGCCGTCGATGATGAGGCGACTGTTCGGAAACGATGTCTTCGCCAAGATTCCGCGGACAACCCCGTCAGCGGCGGATGGTGTGACGCGGCGCTAGCCCGCTTCGAGCCCCCTCGATCCAACTCTCCGAAACGACGTTCTCGCCCAGTCCACAAAGAGCAGATCCACCGCAGTCATCGGCCGGTCCTCCGTGGCCCGCGCCGGCACAAGCGGATCAGCAGAGAGATCAGCGAACGCACCCACCATTGCAGGAGGAACGCGGCACACGCGGCTACGACGAACGTCGCGAGCCAAGTGCTCGGGGTATTGCCCCTCTCGGCAGCGGCAGCGAGCGACACATCGCTCACGCGCGGAAGCCCCGAAGTCCATGAGAGCACGAGCGACCACCCGGTCGCGGCGACCAGGCCCGCCACAACCGCCCAGATCAGTCGCCACCGCAAGGAGCTCAAGAAGATTTCGCCAGACGTTTCGTGGGGTTTCATGACGTTCTTCATGCTATTCCCCCCCAGGAACGATCTCCATCTGGCGGACGACGATGGCGCCATCGGGGTGAGGTGGACCACGACGACGGGGGCGCTGTGTGATCGACAGGGCCGTGGGGCGGGGATCGGGGGAGCGGTGGCGGACTCCCGCCGCGGTGTGATGGTAGCGAAACCACCGCATGGACAGCGCGAAAGCATCGTAAAAAATGCCGCGGAATCGACTTCTTGACCGATCTTGTCTATTGGACTAGATTGGTCTAAAAGGTGCCCGATGTGGATTCCACGCGATTTCGATGGCCGGCGGATCGCTGCCGGGGCGCTCCCCATCAAGGTGCTCAAGGGCCCCCGCCAGGTCGGCAAGACGTCCGTCCTCGAGCGGATGACGACCCATCGTGTCGTCTATCTCGACGACGCCGCCCTGCGGACGCAGGCGATCGATGATCCCAGGTCGTTTCTTGATGCCCTTCCGGCGCGACTTGTGCTCGACGAGGCCTCTCTCGCCCCGCCGCTGTTCGGGGAACTCAAACGCCGCATCGATGAGTACCGTCGCTCCACAAGGGATGGCACCGGCTCTGCGGATCCACCCGACGTCTGGATCACTGGCTCGAACCAAACGCTCCTCCAGCGCCACGTCCGCGAATCGCTTGCCGGCCGCGCTAGCTACTTCGATCTCAACACGCTCTCGATCCATGAACTGGCCGCCGGATGGCGCCTGGACGACCACCTCCTTCTCGGTGGCTGGCCGGAGCTTCGCGTCTCCCCGACCCTCGATCCGATCCGGTACCTAAACGATCTGATCGCCACCTTCATCGAGCGCGACATCGTCTCTGCGGCCGGCATCGAGCGGCATGCGGCGTTCACCAAATGCCTCCAGCTGACAGCCGCCCGCATCGGCCAGCTCATGAACTTCTCCGAGGTCGGCGCCGCGTCGGGAGTCGAACTGACGACCGTGCAATCATGGCTCTCAATCCTCGAGACCAATGGCATTCTGCGGCGGCTGCAGCCGTTCTTTACCAACCTGAATCAGCGGCTGATCAAGTCGCCGAAGTTCTATTTCGAGGATGTGGCACTGGCCACCCGCCTCCAGGGATGGACCGACCGGGAGCCGCTGCTCGCCTCCCCGCTGGCCGGTAACCTCGTCGAGAACCTGGCCGTGTCGGAGGTTGCCCGTTTCTTCGTCAACCGCGGCCTCCAGCCGAGGCTCAATCATGTCCGCTCGAAGGAGAAGGTCGAGATTGATCTCCTCGTGCATCTCTCCAACGGCCGCACCGTCGCCATCGAGGTCAAGTCGGCACCGTGCGGGTTCGACAAGCCGCAGCTCCGCCTCCTCGACTCCCTCGGCCTCGACGTCGTCGAGCGTTGGGTGGTAACGCCGACCGGGGACGGAAGCCGAGGGTCGGAGAAGATCGTGCCTTTCACCCGCATCTGGGAAGAACTCGATCGCGTGGAGCCGATGCGCTAGCCCTTGCCATCCAGCCAATCAGTCGACAAGACCCGGGCGATCCGCTCAGCGAGCCTCGTGATGACGTCATGGATCACCACGGCTCACTCCGTCCTCACTCGAGGGATACATCTCCAGCCCCAATCGCTCCGCCGCGGCGATCAGGTCGGGCGTGCCGGGGTCGCCGTCGTCAAAGCCGTAGAACGCCACCCCAGGCATCTGTGGATACTCCTTCTTCACTGTCCTTGCGAGCACCGACAGATCGTCCGCGGTCATCCGTCGCCCGGCTTTGTCGGCGCCCGCCGCGACGTAGCCAAAGCAGACGATGCACCGATCGAGGAGCACTGCCTTCTCCACCGCGTTGACACGATCCCTGATCCCGTCGAGCGTGAGCCCGCCGACGTCGGGAATGAACGTGTACCCCTCGATGATCGCCAGATCGAACGTGCCGTCGGCGAGGAGCGCGAGGAAGGTCTCGTCGGGCTGCGTGACCCACGCCACCACGAGGTTGTCGGGCCAGGTCGCCCGCGCGGCGCGGTAGCCCTCGGCGGCCAGCCTGCTCTCCTCCGCGAAACGCTCACTCCCCGGATTCCACTCGTCGATTCCCACGCCCGCAAAGCGAAACGGTTTGCCGTCGATGAACGGCTCGCACTGATCCCGGTAGTACTCCGGCTTTCCCTGCGAATACTCCGACTGCGGTCCGAAAGCCCACTTGAGCGTGACCACGCCCTTGCCCGACCAGCGCTCCGCCACATCCGCTTCGACGAGCGACGTGATCAGGTTCATACCGACGTACACCTCCGGTCGGGTGTCGAGGAACTTGGGCTGGAACCAGGCCCGCACCGGAACGGGATGCCGGGGCGACGCCGGCGGCGCGGCGTTCCCGCCGCGCGGCGCGACCGCCAGGCCACCCACCGCCATGAGGAGGCTGGCCACTGCCCCACCCCTTCTCCGCAACCGCTCCATCGCTCCTCCGCTCCCGACGGTCCGGACCTGGTCAGCGTCATCCGCGCCGTACACCGCCGGACGCCCAACGTCTCGATTCTCGGCAGGGCACGGGCCGCTGCAACCCTGGTTCGCTGCGCCCGTCACACGAAGCGCACGTCGAGATCGCGAAATCCTTTTCGACTCATTTCGATGGGGTAATGGATGTCGTCCAGGGACGTGATGAGGCCCACCGGTACCGACCAGTCGTCGCCATCGTCAAGCAGCGTCGGCGTCGACGTGTCGTAGAGGAACGACCACATTCCGTAGTCAAACTGCCCGAGCACAACTTCATAGTCCTCCGAATCAGCCCACAAAACTTCGAGCGATGGATTGTCATAATAGACGTTTCGCCGCGGCGGACGGCCATCAACGGCCACACCATGTTCCGACATCCGGATGGCACGCGAATCAAGGTCGGCAAGCATCCGTTTCAAGCGAGGGACTTCGTTAATAGGATCAGTGATTTCGAACACCAACCCGACAGCCGTTTGATTCGCAATATCGACGAGCAAATCGGGCTGAACTCCTAGCAACTCGCCGCGATAGAGTCGAGCTTTCTCGACTTCGGGCAGGCCGTCGATTTTCTCTCGGTCGAAAGACTCCCATCGGCCGGGAGGCGGTCGAAACGTGACGGCAAGACGTCTGGGGCACAAGCCTTCGTCTATGGCTCCATCGGAATTCTCCGACATCACGGCACCTTCGGTTTGGGGAAGTTTGACATCGGCCCGGGGGGATCTGCTCTTTTGCCAGTCAGGTACTCGATCCGGTGTTGATTGAGTTGCTGAACGGCCTCAGCATTCGGCCGATAAGCCCTGGCTCCAGTGGCGCGATAGTACTCAAGCACTGCTCGCCGATACTCGGCCGGTAGATCAAGGAATTCTTGAAGAGAGCGAGTTCCATTATTGATGGAACTCATCATTTCTTTCACTGGATCCGGAAGCTTCGTAAACGTTCTCTTTGCTGCCTGAAACTCTTCCTCGGTCTTCAAGCCCCTGCGGAGCGCCTTGGCGTCGAGGACGCCGTCGGAGTTCGGCGGTGGAATGTCGTCTGCCGGGGGTTGATCAGTACCGCCGCCTTCCGGTTTCTCATCTGATTCCGTGCTCGCGAACACCATCCAGCCAGCAGCGCCATCACCCGATCCCCCGCCGGATCCAACCCCTGGGCCATCACTTGTCGGAAGGCCCTGATCGAGAGCGGCCGATCCGCCCACGAGCGGCGGCGAGGGGCGATCGCCAGAGCCCAGCGGTGCCGTGCCATACGACGCTCCGGGAGAAACGAGAGGGAGCGGCGCGATCAAAAACCCGCTCGACGGCGGGAGAGAGGAGGAAAGTGCCGGTGTCGACGGCAGCGGCCCTGCCAATGACGGGCTCGGTCCGAGAACAAATGCCGCAGGAACGCCGACTGTCGCCGCGAGCAGTTGCCGGGGCTCGAGCGTTTCAACCGAGCAGGGCCTTTCACCGCGGGGAAGACCGGCCGAACGCTGCCCTGTCCTGCCCCGGGCAAAATCCCGCGACGCCCTGCTGAGCTCTACGCCTGGCGTACCAGCTTCCCTCGGCCCCCCCCCCTTGCCACCACTTGAAGCATGCCATCGGTCTCGCCTCCACGAAGTGATCGGGCACGGGGGATTGGTACGGAAACGCGCCCCCCCCCCAAGCAGCGGATACTACGCCCTTATCCCAACACTGTCAAGAAATCGGATCATCACCCGGCCTCGTCACACGAAGCGCACGTCGAGATCGCGAAATCCTTTGTGGCCCGCGGAACGCGATGGCCGGCGACGGCGTACGCCCCCACGACGAGAAACTCAACGTTCTCGGCGGACAACGCGTTCAACATCTCGGCGAAGTCGCGATTGATCCCAAGGATTTCCGCTGAAGGCCCACGCTGCGACGGTGAGTGGCCAGACGAGCTTGATGCGTTCTGTCACCGTCATCGCCGCATAGGGATTGGGCTCCGGTTGCCCGCGCGCACCGAATTACTCCTCGCTGCGGACGGAAGTGGCGTCCGATTGCGAATTCAACGGCTGCATGGAACCTTCGTTCTATCCCGCCCTTTTGCCCATCGCCAACGTCGGCCCACTCATCGGCGACTCCCCTACCCCCGCTCGGAGAGGACCGCCTCCGCGGCGATCCGGCCGCTTACGAGCGCCCCGTTGATCGAGGAGCTCGTGCACCAGTCACCGGCGACAAACAAGCCGTCGGCCACGCGGGGGCCGGCTGGCCGCAGGCGGCGGGCTGCCGGAGTCTCGTCGGGAAGGCTCCGCGGCACGTGGACTGTTTTCAGATGCTCCCACGGCCGTACGCTCGCGCCGAGGAGCTTCGTCGCTTCTCCCTTCACCGCCAAAACCGCGTCGACATCCGAGAGCGTGCACTCGGGTCGGACGGTCACGAGCACGAGCGCCGCCCCCGGCGGCGCGTAGCCGGCGGCGACGTCCGACGGCACGGAAAGATTGTCGATGGTGCCCCGCGGGTCGGTCCCCACCACGAGAATCGGCCGATCGAGCGGCGACTGCGGAGAGGCGAAGGCGACCATCCGCGTCGACTTCCAGGCGCGCGGAGCCGGCACCATCCCGGGCAGCACGTGGGCCGCAACGTCGGCGTCGGTCGCCACCACGATGCTTCGCGCGGAGAGCCTTTCCCCGCCGGCGAGCGTGACATGCCCAGGGGCGATCGATTCGACCCGAGTGCCGAGGCGGAGCGAGCCGGAGGGGAGTGTGGAAGCCAGCTGCGCTGGGATAGCCCCCATGCCGCCGGCGGGGAGACCGGCGCGGCCGAGGGCGAACATGGTGAACGTGAACCCAAAGATCGATTCACTCGTCTCGAGGCCGTGCTCGAGGAACACGCCGCCGAAGAAAGGATTGAAGAAGCGGGCGATGAAGGCTTCTGAGAAGCCGTTCGCTTCGAGGAGCGCGCGCGTACTCCGCTCGCCGGCCACACCCGGAAGCTGCGGGTCGAGCGAGCCGGCGCGACAGTCGGCCAACAGCCGGCTCCGCAGCCGGGCTGTGCGGAGACCGTCACCGACGCCGACCATGCCAGAGAGAAGCGACTTCACCGCCGCCCACGGCCGGCGCCACGGATCGCTCACTTCGCGGAGCCTGCCGCCATCGACGACGAGCGCCCCCGGCTCGAACCAGCCGAACTGAAGGGCCGCCAGATCGAGCTGCCGCCGCCCCTCTGGATAGGCCTCGAGATAGACCTGAAAGCCACGGTCGATGCGAAATCCCTCGAGGGTGTCGGTGGCGACTCTGCCCCCCGGGCAGTCACCCGCCTCGAGGAGGAGCACGCTGCGCCCCGCCTTGGAAAGCTCCCGAGCACAAGCGAGCCCGGCAAGCCCGGCCCCCACGATGATGCAGTCGACGTCAGTCATGGTGACTTCAGAGAGAAGCGGGAAGAAAAACAATACGTTTCCAGCTTACGCGGACCGCCCCCCCGCGTCCCCCAAGTCTCCGAAGGAGGGGTCGCCCCTGCCGTCGAGCCGGCGTAGCCGACAAGCGGAGCCATGGATGGCGAAGC